>JAZRXI010000001.1:0-9146 GCA_045600145.1 Clostridia bacterium
TAAAATTCTGATTTTATTATCAAAAACGGCGGTATTGCAAGGTTTTTCGGGTAAAAAAAGACCTCACAGAATTGCTTCTGCAAGGTCAATTTTTATATTTGGTTTTGCCTTTGGTTTTATATCAGGCTTTGCCCAAAATCACTTGGAACTTAGTTCCTGCCTTCCTTGATCGCGGCCTGAGCTGCTGCAAGGCGGGCGATCGGAACGCGGAAGGGTGAGCAGGATACATAGTCGAGGCCGATCTTATGGCAGAACTCAACTGATGAGGGATCGCCGCCGTGTTCGCCGCAGATACCTACGTGAAGCGACTGACGTGCGCCCTTGCCGAGTGTGATAGCCATATCCATGAGCTTACCTACGCCGGTCTGGTCGAGCTTAGCGAAGGGATCGTTCTCGAATATCTTGGCATCGTAGTAAGCGCCGAGGAACTTGCCCGCATCATCACGTGAGAAGCCGTATGTCATCTGCGTAAGGTCGTTTGTACCGAAGCAGAAGAACTCAGCTTCCTTAGCGATATCGTCAGCTGTAAGAGCCGCACGGGGGATCTCGATCATCGTACCTACTTCATACTTAAGGTCGATGCCTGCGGCAGCGATCTCAGCATCGGCAGTAGCTACAACGCTGTTCTTAACGAACTTGAATTCCTTGACTTCGCCTACGAGCGGGATCATGATTTCGGGAACTATCTTCCATTCCGGATGAGCCTTCTGCACGTTGATAGCCGCACGGATGACAGCCTTTGTCTGCATAACGGCGATTTCAGGATAGGTAACGGTAAGACGGCATCCGCGGTGACCCATCATGGGGTTGGATTCGTGAAGAGCCGAGATGATAGCCTTGATGTCCTCTACACTCTTGTTCTGAGCCTTGGCAAGAAGTGCGATCTCTTCCTCCTCGGTGGGAACGAACTCATGCAGGGGCGGATCAAGGAAGCGGATGGTAACGGGGGTACCCTCAAGGGCAACATAAAGAGCCTCGAAGTCAGCCTGCTGCATGGGCATGATCTTATCAAGAGCAGCCTCACGCTCTTCCTTGGTGTCGGCGCAGATCATCTCACGGGACGCAGCGATACGCTCGGGATCGAAGAACATATGCTCTGTACGGCAAAGTCCGATACCTTCAGCGCCAAGCTCACGTGCTTTCTTTGCGTCACGGGGAGTATCGGCATTGGTGCGAACTTTAAGTCTTCTGTACTTATCGGCCCATGCCATTATTCTGCCGAATTCGCCGGCGATCTGAGCATCAACTGTGGGGATGATACCCTCATAAATATTACCTGTTGAGCCGTCGATCGAAATGAAGTCGCCTTCCTTGAAGGTCTTGCCGGCAAGCTCAAACTTCTTGTTTTCTTCGTCCATGTTGATGTCGCCGCAACCGGAAACACAGCATGTACCCATACCACGGGCAACAACGGCAGCGTGTGAAGTCATACCGCCGCGAACGGTCAAAATACCCTGAGCGGCCTTCATGCCGGTGATATCCTCAGGCGATGTCTCAAGACGTACAAGAACTACCTTTTCGCCGCGAGCGTTCCACTCTTCGGCATCGTTGGCAGTGAAAACGATCTTACCGCAAGCAGCTCCGGGAGATGCGCCGAGACCCTTTCCGAGAGGTGTAGCCGCCTTAAGAGCCTTTGCGTCGAACTGCGGGTGAAGCAGTGTATCAAGGTTTCTGGGATCGATCATGGCAACAGCCTTCTTCTCGTCGATCATGCCCTCGTCAACAAGGTCACATGCGATCTTGAGAGCCGCCTGAGCGGTACGCTTGCCGTTGCGGCACTGAAGCATATAAAGCTTGCCGTTCTCAACGGTGAATTCCATATCCTGCATATCACGGTAATGATCCTCAAGAATGTCGCAAACCTTTACGAACTCGGCATAAGCCTCGGGGAACTTTTCAGCCATCTGAGAAATAGGCATGGGAGTACGAACACCTGCAACAACGTCTTCGCCCTGTGCATTTGTAAGGAACTCACCCATAAGCTTGTTTTCGCCTGTAGCGGGGTCGCGGGTGAACGCAACACCGGTACCTGAATTTTCGTTGAGGTTACCGAATACCATGGGCATTACGTTGACCGCAGTACCCCATGAATACGGGATATCGTTATCGCGGCGATATACGTTGGCACGGGGGTTGTCCCATGAACGGAATACCGCACGGATAGCTTCGTAAAGCTGTACCTTAGGATCTGACGGGAAGTCATTGCCGATCTGCTTCTTGTACTCTGCCTTGAACTGCTCTGCGAGTTCTTTGAGGTCAGCGGCAGTAAGCTCAACGTCGAACTTAACGCCCTTCTTCTCTTTCATTTCGTCGATAAGCTGCTCGAAATACTTCTTACCTACTTCCATAACTACATCCGAGAACATCTGGATGAATCTGCGGTAAGAGTCATATACGAAACGCTCAAATTTGGGATCGGGGTTGCCCTTTATCATAGCGGCAACTACCTCGTCGTTAAGACCGAGGTTAAGAATGGTATCCATCATGCCGGGCATTGTTGCGCGGGCACCTGAACGTACCGAAACAAGAAGCGGATTTGTAAGATCACCGAACTTTTTACCGTTGATCTTCTCCATTTCTTCAACATTTTTCATGATTTCAGCCATGATCTCATCATTGATCTGGCGACCGTCCTCATAATACTGTGTGCAAGCTTCAGTTGAGATCGTGAAGCCCTGAGGTACCGGGAGACCGATACGGGTCATTTCGGCAAGGTTAGCGCCCTTACCGCCGAGAAGCTCACGCATGTTAGCGTTGCCTTCGCTGAAAAGGTAAACATACTTTTTCGACATACTTTTCCTCCTAAATTTTACGAGCTTTCGCTCTTTTGTTTACATTGCCAAACGGGGTATTTCAATCCCGCTCTGCACTATTATAGCGGAAAATCAAATTTATGGCAACTGTTTTTTATGATATTTATGCTATACGAGATCATATTTTGAAATATAATCCATTATCCGGAGCTTTTCATCAAAGAAATACGCGGTATACGCGCACGATGCATGATAAAGCTCCTTAAGCTGTTTTTCCGACGGCTTAAGTACAAACACTTTTTCGATATCGTAATCGAGTATTTTTCTCATAAAAAACAGGCATCCTCCGGAAACCGCCATATGCTCGCAATCAATACAGTTTTTGCATATTGCCCCTCCATTTTCGGGTGAAACGGCAATCAATTCTGTCGATCCGCACAGACATTTATCCAGTCGCGGCGCGTATCCCGAAAGCTCACAGAATTTCAGCAAGAAAGCTGATACCGTAAGTCCTGCCGGGATATTATGCTCGCGCAGTTTATCAAGGCACCGCAGAAGAAGCGTAAACAAAAACGGCTCCTCCGAATCTTCCGCAGCGGCAAGCTCGGCGGTTTTCAAGAGCAGTACTCCCGCGCTGAGCCTGTCAAAATCATCTCTCAGTTCATGGAACGGCTCTATCGAATCGTATCCCGTAACAGTATATTTCCCTCGTGTTTCGGTCAATATGTAATTGCCGAAAGCAAACAGTTCACTTCCGGCACGCAGTTTTGAATTTTGCTTTTTGACTCCCTTTACCGATACCGTCAGCTTGCCCTTTTCGGGCGAAAACAACGTAAGTATACGGTCATTGTCCCTGTAATCCGTCTTTTTCAGCACTACCGCCCGTATTTTCAGCGGTTCTCCCATTCTTGCTCCTTTCGATGCCGCGAGCCACATAGTATCGCGGGTCACCTGTCCTCATAAACATTTCCATGAATATTCTTTCGCGCGTATCGTCCATTTTACCGCCTCCGACAAATATTCTTTGCCAAAGCGCATAAAACTATTCCGTATATCCGAGATCCTTGAGCGCAGAAGCCGAATTTCTCCAATTATCGCGCACCTTGACAAAAAGCTCTATATACACTTTTGTTTCAAAAAGTGCCTCAAGCTCCTCGCGTGCTTGAGTACCGATAAGCCTTATCATGCTTCCTTTTTTGCCTATTATTATGCCCTTGTGCGATTCGCGCTCACATATTATATCCGCACTTATTTTGATATTGCCGTTATCCTGCTCCTGCATGGCTTCTATCGAAACACCGATGCCGTGCGGCACTTCGTCGCTGAGGTTCATAAGTGCCTTTTCTCTTATTATCTCCGATGCCAGAAAGCGTTCGGGAAAATCGCATACCATGTCATCGGGGAAATACTGCGGACCTTCATCAAGGCTGTCCGTTATCATTTTAAGCAGCTCGTCACAACCCTCGCCCGTGACAGCTGATACGGGGACTATCGGGACATTGTATTCGCCAAGCCGCGCAAGTGTATCAAACACGGTATTCTTATCCGCCATATCGATCTTATTAAGCACTATCGCGCATGGATCGCCGGTTGACGAATACTCTTTTATTATATGTTCGTCCGTCTTGCCTATCGGCTGTGTGATATCAAGCATGATACATGTGAAATCCGCGCCTATTGCCGCTTCACGCTGAGTTTTAACCATAAACTCGTTCAGCTTGCTTTTCGGTTTGTGTATGCCGGGAGTATCAAGAAAAACTATCTGGAAATCTTTTTCCGTCAGTATTCCCCGTATGCAGTTGCGCGTCGTCTGCGCCTTTGGCGAAACTATGGCTATTTTCTGTCCGACAAAATGATTCATAAGTGTGGATTTTCCCACGTTCGGTCTGCCGCACAGTACGCAGAAGCCGGATTTGAATTCTGACATATTATTTCCTTTCACGCACCTTGATGCCGTCGAAGCTGTCAAGCTCAAGCTTAGTATCCTTGTCCTTTACCGTAAGCACCATGCCGCTTATATCGGCGTTCACATTTTTTATCCGCGCGAACGGCTTTTCGGTAAGGTTTATCTGATGTCCGCCTATCGCGTAATTCTCTATCTCGCGCACGCGGAAATCATGTATCGAAATATCGAATTTTTCACAGTCCGTTCCGTTATCGATAAGCACCGCCGCCTCCGCATTGCCGAACACATCCGAAACGCTTATATTATCAACAGGTGTCTTGTGCAAGTCATTCAGGCTGAGCATACAGCCGACACTTTCCGCACTGACATGCGAAACCGATATATCCTCCATCGGAGTTCCGCGCGACGGGAGCCATTCGGGGCAGAAGCACAATCCCTGTCCGGCACGCTCGATCACGATATCGGATATCCGAACATGACGTATCGGAAATGTTCCCACACCTATCCTTACGGCGCACGCCGATGAACGCAATACGCAATTAGTCACCGTTACATATTCGCAGGCACGTCCTTCCTGTTCAACAAGACGCTTGCCGTTTCCGCGAACGGTCAGTGCATCGTCTCCCGTAAGTATCACGCAGTCGGAAACCGTAACATAGCGGCTCGTGTCGATATCTATACCGTCGGTGTTGAGATAATCGCGCGGATTCAGTATCCTTACGCCGTATACGAACGCATGTGTGCATCCGTAGATATATATGCTCCAGCTCGTAGTATTGCGAACGGTGATGTTTTCGACATGTACATTTTCGCACTCTGCAAAAACTATCGCCTGTCCCGGGCGGAGACGTTCTGTATCCTTACTCCATCGCCAACCGTACTGCCACGCAAATTCCACTATGTTATTATCTTTGTTTTCCGCAAAAAACGCCTGACCGTTGCCGTCGATACAGCCGAAGCCCGTTATGCTTACGTTTTTCTGTCCACTGCAATATATAAGATGCTTTGCGTTCCAGCCCTCCGACGGCACACCGAAATTCTGCGGATACGCATCGTCGGCGTTATAATCGTCAAGATTTTCCGATGCAAGCAACGTAGCGCCGACCTCAAGATACAGCTCGATATTGCTTTTAAGCTCTATACTGCCCGTTTTGAATGTTCCGGCAGGCACCGTAACTCTGCCGCCGCCGTTTGCACAGCACTCGTTAATAGCATTTTGAATGCTTTTACTGTTTTCGGTCATGCCGTCGCCGACAGCACCGTATGACAAAATACTTACTTCCATTTTTTTGCCTCAAGCTCGCAAATCACTACAGGCATTTCATTGCCCTTTATCTCATATTTCATAATAATACCTCCTTCATAAAAATATCACAAAGAACAAGTTTTGTCAATACGGTAAATGCTCGCCGGGTATCATCGGTCATATTCATATTCACGCCGATCATATTCCGATACGTTTGAAAAAACAGTACAGTTTCGCCAAAACCGAAAACGGCTCGGTTTAAGCCGAGCGCATTTCCGAGTATATTTCTGAGTTTGTTTGCAGACAGTTTGCCGTGTACGCTGTGCTGAGTTCTTCAAAACAGCATCAGTAATTGATAGGTATCAGTATTTCTTCATCCTGCACGTCGAATGCATCCTCCGCGCCGTTTGGCGACAGTATTTCTTCATCGTCGTCAATATTGAACGGATCTGCATTGCCTGATGCAGTAATTATGTCTGCCTTGTTTATTTTACAAATATCCGCATCGGGCTTTTCATAGGCACGTCGTATTTTTTCTTCCATATTCGTCTCCTTATTGCGCATTGAATGCCGCCGCGGAAGCCCCGTATCTGCCGAGCGCCTGTATAAGCTCACTGTTCGTGCCGCTATACTTTGATGCGATATAGCTGTTCACGCTGTATGTCACCGTCTGCATAACAGTACCGTTATGCTTAAGCTCTACCGTGTACTCGTCGCCGAATGCAGTAGCATATACGGCATCAAGATAAAGCGCATCATCTGTAATATCGCTCGGTGAATATGTTTTTGTTTGTCCCTTGCGCGTAACATCTACCGTTACATCCGTCCAATCTGTTACATTAAACCTGAAATAGAGCTGTACGACATCCGAAAGGCGAACGCCTACCGAATACAGACAGTAATTATTATTGCTTATCACACCGACATTCTTGCAATCCGTCGGAACCTCAAACGTGCTTCTGTTCAAAGCTACCCATTCATCGGTATTCGGTAGATTATCCGAATGATAATGCCTGTATTTCTGCGCCGCCGCGCCGTAATCAAGCATATCGGCAAGCAGGGTTTTCATTTGGGCGAATTTTTCCTCGGTCATATTCAGCTCCGAAGCATTTTTTGATATCAATGCCGTGCAATAATCCTTTACGGAAAATTCGTGGCTATCTATAACCTCACCGCCGATACTGTATTCTGCCGTGATCTTATCGTTCATGCACTGCGGAGTGATACCGTTGTAGGCGTACTTGTAGCCGTTGTTGCCGTCGGGAGTTCCGGAAAGCTCCGTCACCTTGCCGTTATGCGTTACGGCGACCGTGCCGTCAAACTTTGTATAATAGTTCAGCGTAAGCGAATCGGACACTGTAAGAGATGCGCCGTTAAACATATCCAAAGTATTTGTTATCGTCAATGTTTGATACGTGTCCCATGCAGATATTCCCTCGGAATCGCATTCCGGGTCTGCAAACAAGTTCTCACCGAAGCCGGTCGGATCGTTTTCATCGTATTTTTTAAACATAAAGCCATCACATATCAACTCGCCTTCGTATTTACCCTCACCATCATAAGTCGAAAATGCCGCGTCACTGTAAACTGTCTGAATATAAGATTTTACATATTCCGTGCCGGAGGGTACACTGATAGCTCCGCCGATTTGATGCCATTCAGTATCATTTATAGTAAAAGTTTTAACATTATTCCACTTTTGTTCTCCGTTTGCGGTTTTATATTCTATTCCGAGATTTATATTTACCTCCTTATCGGGAAGATTTACAAAACGAACCCAAGCAGCATAATAGTATTGACCACCGCCCAAAGCATTTATGCTCGTTTCAAGATTCTGTGAAGGACTGCTGCAACGGTGGTTGCGACCGGAAAGATACAATGCCCCGCCGTCATGCGGAAGGATCTCTTCCGGGCAAAGTAAATATCGCTTTAGGGTCACAGGATTATCAAGCGGATTATCGACCACCTGTGCTTCTATACTACCCGCTGCACCCTCTGTTTGTGTGGCACTTTCTAAGAAGGATGCCTGTTCTTCCGTCAAATTACATATCGTAAAATCGCATTTTTGGGTTTCGCTGCTCATCAATAAAATTTGATTTGTATTTGAAGTATAATCACAATGGATCTCCGCAGCTTCATGTGGAGGAATGGTTATTACATTGCTGCTTAGTATATTAATCCAGTTTTCATCCGTGCGCAAATAAACTTTATACTCAGTATCTGCATTATTGTATAAAGTTACACAGACATCCTGTCCTTGAAGCAAAGAACTTCTTATTATTTCTTTACTTAACGACGTAAATAAAATACCCTGATCCCTCTGAACAGCTTGAAAACGTAGACCTTTAAGCGTTTCCCCATCCGCCGAGACATTTACCGTCGCCAAAACGGCAACCGTCAATGCCACCGCAAGTAAAAAAGATATGATTCGTTTCATGTATTTTCCTCCTTTGATATGCATTTATTTGCACTTTTCTTCTATATTATAGACAGTTTTTGTCTAAATGTCAATAGATATTTTTTGTCTACATATAATTTATTCGGTGATATTTATGTATTTACGATTTGGAGAAAAACTTCATCATCTGCGTGAGAATGCCGAAATGAACCAAACCGAGCTTGGTAAGGCATTGAACATCACGCAAAGAAAGCTTTCGTATATCGAATGCGGAAAATGCGAGCCTAATTTGGACGATATAAGAGCGATATGCAATTATTTTAAAATTTCAGCCGATTATTTGCTCGATATCGAAAAGCATTATAAGTATCCGATAGATTAACATGCTTTGAATAGTGCGTTATAACATAAGAGGGAGCATTTCCCTCCTCTCACAACACCGTGTGTTCCGTTCGACACACGGCGGTTCGTTTCTCTCTCTCATATTGCTTCAACGCTTCCACCGCAAAAAGATTCGATGTTTGTTGCAGAAACATATAGTTTGTTTTTGTATGCTTTATCGTGTCATTTTAAGGAACAACGCGACGTGGCAATCCGAACCTAAGCAAAAGCAACTTTATGTCAAACATGGTTCACCACGCACTATTCGTATGCTCACAATCACACAATAGAGTTTTTCGAAATAAGTATGCCGATCAAACAAAAAAAGAGAACGTACTGCTACGTTCTCAATAGATTCCGGCGGCGACATACTCTCCCGGGCCGTCTCCAGCCAAGTACCATCAGCGCTGAAAGGCTTAACTTCTGTGTTCGGTATGGGAACAGGTGATCCCTTTCGCCATT
>JAZRXI010000002.1:0-12481 GCA_045600145.1 Clostridia bacterium
CCTGTATTTCGGTTGTCGCTTTGGTTATTCCGTGCGGTATATGGCGTTTATGTATCAGTCCCATTTCTTTCATCGTACACCGTACCGTGCTTTTACTTACCTCTATGCCGGTTTGTTTTAATGCCGTTCTCATTCGGTCTACACCGTAGTTGTCATTGTCCGGATGTTCGTTCCTGATCTTTTCTATTTCGACCGAAAGAAGTTGGCGGGATGTGGGTTTCTCTCTGTTTTTCAGTCACCTGTAATATCCCGATTCACTTACTTTCAGTACCTTACACATTTGCTTCACTGGATATTTTCCCTTGTATTCTGCGATAAACAGATGTCGTTCGCTTGTTTTTACTTCTTCCGGTCTTTTGCGAAAAAACCGAGGGCATCCTTCAGTATTTCATTTGCTTGCCGCAATTCTGCGTTTTCCCGCTCAAGTTCTCGGTTTCGGATTTTCAATTCGACTTCGCTTAATTCCGGCTCCGGCACTCTTGGTTTGTGTTTGCTGTGATTTCTCCAATCTGCAAGTGTGTAATACGGTATTCCTAATTGTGCCGCCGCTTTCTTGTTACCGATTTCGTCCGACAACCGGATCGCTTCTTTTTTGAATTCTTCGCTGTACTTTGCCATCTTTCAAACACTTTTCTTTGCTTTCTTTTATTTTACCAGCTTTTAGGGTGTTTGTCGACTCTACTTTTATTGTACTACTCCATCACACAAAAGTCAAAAAACATCTTGACATATGCATAAAAATAGGTATAATTATCATGTTACTAAGCAACGGAGAGTGAGAGAATGAATTATATATCTGTTGAAGAAGCTGCGGGAAAGTGGAACGTGGATACGAGGCGTGTGACGATGCTTTGCAGGGAAAACCGAATCGTAGGAGCAAAGAAAACGGGTAAGATATGGCTTATACCGGATGACACGCAATTGCCTCTTGATGGGCGTACGAAGGCGGCGGCGGAACAGAAAGCTGCTGCTCATACGAGCAAAACGACGGTGGGGTATACGTCGGACGGAGCACGCACACGGGCGTATGAGGAATTTTTCAGGACATATGAAAAAGCACCGAAGAGTGTTGCGTTCACGCCGTATCGAATATGTCCGATAGGCGCACATTCCGATCATAACCTTGGCAAAATCACGGGATTTGCCATTGATAAAGGAATTTATATTGCATACGGTCCGAAAATGAACGGAATCATTGAGATGCGGTCACTTCAATTCCCAAAGCGCGCGCAATGGCATGTTTCTGAGGTGCCGGGCGAAAAAGAACACGACTGGGCAGATCATCTGCGCGGTGCTACGATAGCGCTTGGCGCGCGGCATCCGCTTCGAGTGGGACTTTGCGCGATAATCGACGGAGAGCTTCCGATAGGCGGATTGTCATCGTCGGCGGCGGTGATCATAACGTTCTTATCAGCGCTTGCGGACTTGAATGATATCAAGCTTACACCGTCGGAAATGATTTCGATATCCAAGGAAGCGGAGAATAAATATGTAGGTGTTTCCTGCGGCAAGCTCGACCAATCGTGTGAGGTATATTGCAGAAAGGACAAGCTGTTATATCTTGATACGAAAGATGATACCTATGAGCTGATACCGACGTCGTCTGCCATGAAGCCGTATGAGATAGCGATATTCTTTTCGGGGCTTGAGCGTTCTCTTGCGTCATCGAAGTTTAATATGCGTGTGGATGAGGCGCGTTCTGCCGCTTATGCGCTGATGGCATTTTCCGGAATGGACTATGGCAAGTTTGCTGAAACGAATCTGCGAGATGTCCCGTATGAGATTTATCTCGAACATAAGGATAAGTTGCCCGATAATTGGCGAAAGCGCGCGGAGCATTGGTACAGTGAGTATGACCGAGTCATAAGAGGCGCGGATGCGTGGAGAAAAGGCGATATTGAAGGATTCGGCAAGCTTTCATTTGAAAGCGGAAAAAGCAGCATTGAAAATTGGGAGACAGGGTCGCCCGAGTTGATAAAGCTGTACGAAATCATGACGCATACCGATGGAATATACGGCGGACGCTTCTCCGGCGCGGGCTTCAAGGGATGCTGCATGGCACTTATAGATCCTGCGTACGAACAAGAAATTCTCGAACAGGTCGAAAATGAATATCTTGAAGCATTTCCTAATCTAAAAGGAAAATACAGTGCACATATTTGTCACAGCGCAGACGGGGTGAAATTATGAAATGTTTAATTTTAGCCGCTGGCTATGCGACACGCTTGTATCCATTGACGGAAAACTTTCCCAAGCCTTTGCTTGAAGTGGGCGGAAAGGCAATACTTGATTGGCTGATCGATGATATTGATTTATCGGGCAAGGTGGACGAGTATATCGTCATTTCAAACCATAAATTCGCGGAACACTTTGAAAAATGGGCAAACACAAAAAAGCAGCATATAACTGTTGTGGATGACGGCACAAGCACGAATGAAACGCGTCTCGGCGCGGTTTGCGATATCCAGTACGCAATAGAGAAATGCAATGTTTCGGGCGATATACTCGTCATTGCGGGCGATAATGTGCTCGATTTCAGCTTGACGGAATTTGTTGCGTATGCCGAAAAAAAGCAGACCTCGTGTATAATGAGATACCGTGAGCCTGACAGGAATAAGCTTCGCAAATGCGGGGTGGTAGAGACGGACGAAAACGAACGCATAATTTCGATGGAAGAAAAACCTGCCGAGCCGAAGTCCGAATGGTGCTGTCCACCGTTCTATTATTACACTGCGGGAGATGTGCAACTTGTTAAAAAGGGTATAGAGGCGGGCTGCGGAACGGATGCACCGGGAAGCTTCATCGCGTGGCTGTGCTCACAGGCGGAAGTCTATGCCATGAAAATGCCGGGCAGTCGTTACGATGTCGGAAATCTTGAAAGCTATACAAAAATAAAAAATGAATACAAAGGTATAAAAAATGCTGATAAATAATGTTGAACTTGCAAATAAAACTATTCTCGTTACAGGCGCGGCGGGCTTTATAGGCTCAAATCTCGTAAAAGAGCTGTTGAAAACGGTTTCGCCTGTCAAAATCGTAGGGCTTGATAACTGCAATGATTATTACGATGTTTCGCTGAAGGAGTACAGGCTGTCGGAAATCGAAAAGCTTGATCACGGCAAAAACTCGTGGACATTTATCAAGGGTGACATTTCCGATAAAAAGCTGGTAGATGAGATCTTTGAAAAATATGCTTTTGACGTCGTCGTAAATCTTGCGGCGCAGGCGGGAGTCAGATATTCGATAGACCATCCCGACGCATATATCGGCTCGAATATCATCGGCTTTTACAATATTCTTGAGGCGTGCAGATATCATCCTGTTGAGCATCTTGTGTATGCTTCAAGCTCGTCTGTGTACGGATCTAATAAAAAAGTGCCGTATTCGGTAGATGACATGGTAGATAATCCCGTCTCGCTCTATGCGGCAACGAAAAAATCGAACGAGTTGCTCGCACACGCATATTCAAAGCTGTACAACATCCCTTCGACGGGATTGCGTTTCTTTACTGTCTACGGACCTGCGGGACGTCCTGATATGGCGTATTTCGGCTTTACGAACAAGCTGTTGAAGGGGGAAACGATACAGATATTCAATTACGGGAATTGCAAGCGTGATTTCACATATGTCGATGATATCGTCGAAGGTGTTAAACGCGTTATGTGTCACGCGCCGGAAAAGCAGAACGGGGAGGATGGACTGCCGCTTCCACCGTACAGAATTTACAACATAGGAAATAATCATCCGGAAAACCTGCTCGATTTCGTGCAGATACTTTCGGAAGAACTTGTCAGGGCGGAGGTGCTTCCCGCGGATTATGACTTTGAAGCACATAAAGCGCTTGTGCCGATGCAACCGGGGGATGTGCCGATAACATATGCGGATACATCTGCACTTGAGAATGATTTCGGTTTCAAGCCCTCCACTTCTTTAAGAGAAGGGCTTCGCAGATTTGCCGAGTGGTATAAAAAGTATTACTGTATATGAAAAGTATAAGATTGAGGATTTTCTTCGCTTTCTGTTCATTACTCTTGCTTACGGTTGAAATATATATCGGAGTGTATATCAACGACAGCTTTGTGCGTCCGTATCTGGGGGATACATTGGTCGTTATGTTGATTTATTGCATAGTGAGAACGGCATTCCCGACAAAGTGTTATTGGCTGTCGGGCGCAATATTCGTCTTTGCAATAGCGGTTGAGATATCGCAGATTTTTCCGTTGTGCGATGTATTGCATATTGAGAATAAGCTGTTGAGGGTGTTGATGGGAACATCATTTGCTTATGAAGATATCATAGCATATTTTGCCGGAAATGTACTGACAGCCGCTGTCGATATATATTTATGGAGAAAAAATAAATAAGTTGGTATTTTGCATTTCACGTTGCCATAGGAGACACCATAGGGACTGAAAATGCACTGAACACGCAATGCCTGCAAATCGGTTGTGAGCCGATGAACGGCAGAACACTATAAAACTTTAAGGAGAAATATAATATGCGTATTACAGTTGCAGGAACAGGTTATGTTGGTCTTTCTATGGCTATTTTACTTTCACAGCACAATGAGGTCAAGGCTGTGGATATCATTCAGGATAAGGTTGATCTCATCAACAATAAGAAAAGTCCTATCGTGGATAAAGAAATCGAAGAATATCTTGCCGCAAAAGAGTTGAATCTCGTCGCAACCACAGACGGCGTTTCGGCATACAAGGATGCAGAATTTGTTATTATTTCCACACCGACGAACTACGATCCGAACAAGAACTATTTTGATACTTCATCCGTCGAATCTGTCATTGAACAGGTCATCTCTGTCAATCCCGATGCCGTATTGATCATCAAATCCACCGTCCCGGTAGGTTATACAGAAAGCGTCAGAGAAAAATTCAAGTGCGACAACATTCTTTTCAGCCCGGAGTTTTTGAGAGAAGGCAAGGCACTCTACGATAACCTTTATCCGTCCCGTATCATCGTCGGCGTACCCGTCGGTAATAAGAGATTGGAAAAAGCCGCACACACGTTTGCAGAATTGTTGCAAGCCGGCGCAATTAAGGAGAATATCGAAGTACGCTTTATGAACCCGACCGAGGCCGAAGCGGTAAAATTGTTTGCCAATACTTATCTTGCGCTTCGTGTCAGCTTTTTTAATGAGCTTGATACATATGCCGCGGTAAGAGGGCTTGATACGAAATCAATAATTGAGGGTGTCGGACTTGACCCGCGAATAGGTACTCATTACAACAATCCTTCGTTTGCCTACGGCGGCTACTGCCTGCCTAAAGATACAAAACAGCTATTGGCAAACTATAACGATGTTCCGCAAAACATTATTTCTGCCATTGTGGCGGCTAACGGGACACGAAAGGATTTTATCGCTGATCAAATAATAGCACGGAATCCGAAAACCGTTGGTGTTTATCGGCTGACAATGAAATCGGATTCCGATAATTTCAGACAGTCATCCATACAGGGAGTAATGAAAAGAATAAAAGCTAAAGGAATAAATGTTGTAATATATGAGCCATCAATGCGTGATGATGTGTTTTTCGGCAGCTGTGTTATCAGAGATTTGAACGAATTTAAGGCGATGTCGGATATCATTATCGCAAATAGGCATAATTCCGAGCTTGGCGACGTGATTGATAAGGTATATACTAGAGATATATATTTTAGAGATTGATTGTTTAACAGCTATAAAAATCTTGACTACAATGAATAAATGCGATATAATACTCTCGACGTGTACAATATGCACAAGTTGATTGGATGTGATATATTGCTTAAGAACAGCGACATTAAAAACAGAATAATGAGCGATATAAGCAGTGATAAAACATTTTGCATAGGTACATATTCCGTTATAGGTGTTGTGGCACTTTTTATGACGGTCTTAAATGTAATAACAAAAAAAGGTTTTCTTACCGAATGTACCGGTATTTTTGCGGTACTGTGCGTTATCAATGTGATACTGACGCTTGTAGGCGGCAAGCCGGGAGGCGCGATCGCAAAAGGAATGTTTGCACTTGAGATACTGTGCATGTTCACCTTTTTCCTTGTTTCGGGCAATCCTGATGGCTTTAGCGCGATATGGATATGTATGCTTCCGTCGCTTGGAATGTATTTCTTTAACCGGTACCGCGGAACTGCGATGTGCATTGCCATGCTGGCGATCCTCATATTCCTTTTGTGGACACCGGTCGGACAAAATCATTTGATGTATCCGTATACAGACACATTCAAGATGCGATTTCCTGTTTTGTTCATTGCATTTCACATGCTTGCGTTTTTGCTCGAAACACTGCGTGTCAGTGCGTACAAGGAAATGCGCAGATTGCAGGAGTATTATCATGAGCTTTCGATGCGCGACCCGCTTACCGGGGTATATAACCGACAGGGAATGTACTCCGTGCTTGAGCATGACGCACGCTACAAGAGCGCGAGCTTGGCGAGCGTTGTGATGCTCGATGTTGACTTCTTCAAGCTTGTCAACGACCAATACGGGCATCTTATTGGGGATATGGTGCTGAAAAAAATGGCGTCTGTCTTGAGTGAAATTTCGGATTCGCTTGTTTGCCGCTGGGGCGGTGAAGAATTTGTGGTTGTGTTACCTAATGAAAGAATGCAATCGGATATGCTTGAAAAGATGCGGACAATGATAAAGGCACAGCAGTTTAAATGCGAAGAAAAGAGTTTTAATGTTACTGCGAGCTTCGGGGCATGTGTTGAAGAAAATTTCAGCATCGAAAATATTGATGCTGTTATTCAAAAAGCTGATGAGGCATTATATATCGCAAAGAGCAACGGCAGAGACAGAATAGTTTATTACGATGCTCTTGCCGATACGTGAGCTGCTAAAGCTTACAAAAGTTAAATCATTTGGCAAACCGCACGAAAGTACGGGACGCAAAGCTAAGGTGTCTAAACGGACAATACGTATGACCGACCGGCTGCAGCACACTTAGCGTTGCAGTCGTATTTTTTTATCGTGGAGGACTTTATGAAAAAGAAAATAACCAATATTGTTTTGTGCTTGTTGATTGTGCTTCTTATAGCGGGGACGGTTCTTTTGTTTTTGAACAAACATGAAGCGATTGCGGCGCTCTTCGCGAACGGACAGGTAAACTCGGAAGTGATCAAGCTGTGTATTTTATTACTTTTACTTGTTCTTGTTTTGGCGTTTTTGCTTGCACTGCTTATTTCAAGATTAAAGAGTGAAAAAGGCAAAAAAGATAAGCTCACGGGCTTGAATGATGCAAAGTATGTCCGTGCAAAATTCGAAAGCATAAGCAGTGATATGGATAAATATTCGTGTCTTGCATATATTGCGTGCAATGCCGAACGCATCAAGTCACACTACGGTCAGGAAACGATGGATAGGCTTCAAAAGGGAGCGGCAGAAATAATAACGGCTTCATTAGATGAAGACGACTGTGCGGCAAGGACGGACGAGGGCGTATTTGCATTGGCACTTGTGTGCAGGGACGGACTCTATGCACAGCAAAAAATCAACGAGCTTACGGCAAAGCTCAACAAATATCAGTATCAATTGCTTTACGAACAGTTGACACCGTTTAGATCCGGCATATATATTCCCGAAAAAGCGGAAGCTACATTTGATATGGCTTTTGCAAATGCGAAGCTCGGCTACAGATATGCTATGGATAACAATGTAAGTACTTTTATATGTACGCGCGATGTGGTGGCACAGGAAGAATCACGTATTCAGCTGAGAGAAAAGCTGTCACAAGCTATAGATAACAATGAATTTGAAACATATTTACAGCTTGTACTTGACGTTAAAAAGAATAAATTTGTCGGCGCAGAGGTACTTTCACGGTGGAACAGTCCCGAAGAAGGACTTTTGATGCCTGCATATTATATAAATGATATGCATAATACGGGAGTCGTCGAAAAGTTTGATATGTACATGCTCGAAAAAACCTGCGCACTGCTCGAAAGCTGGCAGGGAACTGATTTTGAAAACTTCATTCTTTCGTGCAATGTCACACGTGTAACGATTTCGTCGCCTGTTTTTATCGACGGTTTCAAAGCGATACTCAGACAGCATCCGTTTAACCACAAAAACCTCGTTATCGAAATAACAGAGGATGCGTTGGTGGATAATCAAACACTTGCGTACAGAAATGTCACCGAATGTAAAAACGAGGGCGTAAATATTGCAATCGACGATTTTGGAGTGGGTAATTCATCTATCAATGATATCAATGATTATCCTGCTGACCAAATAAAAGTAGACCGTCAGATAACATCCAAGGTTACGACCAAACGAGGCGATGAGCTTCTTCGCGGACTTATTCAGCTTGCGCACCGTCTTAATATAGAGGTCGTATGTGAAGGCGTTGAGACAAAAAAGCAGAATGAGCATGTTGTTAAAGACGGCTGTGACTATATTCAAGGGTATTATTATTCCTATGTTTTCCCGTTGGATGAAGCTAAACAGCATTATATTGATTCGCTTGCGGGTATACAGCCGCAGATGTAATTGCAGAGCGGCAGTATTACTAAATAATTGTATACTATAAGAGCCCCCTGTAAGGAGGCTCTTAGCTTTATCAATGGATCTAAAATATAATTCCGAGCAGCGAATTAAGGCTTGCGCCTTGTATCATTGCGTAAACTATATCGAATACCGCGTCGATAAGAAGACCGAGTTCAAAATACGCAGGCTCAATGAATGACGGCTTTTTTGTTATCAATCTTATTGCTGTAAGGATGAGCCAAACAAGTGCAAACAGCATCAGCGTTATACCGAACGGAATAAGTATATCGCCGTCAGGATTGTAAACATCCCAACCTTTTAGTAAATTTGTTGCAAACATGAAGCCGGTGCGGCAAATCTTGACGAAAAGAATGCCAATCAGTGTATTTACTGTATTTTTAACTGCTGTTTTCATAAATACCTCCAAGCTTGAAATATTAGAATTGCCATATGGCATAAGCCGTAAAGAATCATGCCGATGATGAAAAGGACAGGTGAAACAAAGTCAAAATGTTTGCCTGCTTTTGTCAAACGGAGAATATTGAAAACTCCCCACGCAAGCACCGCAAGAAGTATGAATGCGCCCGCGATCATGCTGATAACGCACTTATAGTACAGATCCGGATTGGTGACAGGCGGCGTATCAAAAAGCCTGATTGCGGAGCGACAAAGATTGATATAAACAAATCCCATATATAAGTTGAATACTTTGTTTATTGCCGACTTGAATTTTTTCGATGCGCTTTTAGCTTGCTTTGCCGGAGTTAGGGAAATTTGCTTGCCCGAAGCAAACGATGCGAGAATTTCTTCGGCGATCCTTTTTGGCTCACCCTGCATAGCAACAGCATTTTCCTCGGTTTCGCCGTCCTCGGTCAAATCGTCTATTATTTCATTGTAAAACTCAATGGAGCGTTTGATATCCTCTTCCGGCAAACCGTTAAGCTCTTTTTTTAGTGAAACGTTAAAATCATTCCGTGTCATTGATGTTTTCCTCCTTGATGATAAATTCGTATACCGACATTATTTCTCTCCATTCCGTCTTGAACTCTTCTAAACGCTTGCGTCCCGATTCGGTTATTTCGTAGTATTTTCTGAGCCTGCCGTTATGCTCCGAAGTCGTTACCATGAGCATTGCCGATGCCTCAAGTCTCCGTAAGATCGGGTAGAGCGTTGATTCTGAAATCTCAATGTACGGCTTTATGTCTTTGATTATTTTGTAACCGTAAGATGCTTCGTCTTTTATCGACGAAAGCACACATACTTCAAGCAGGCCGCGTTTGAGCTGTATGTCCATAAAATACCTCCCGACACATAATACTATACAACACATAGTATAATTTGTCAACGATTATTTTACATTTTTTTGCTGGAGGTCGTTTTCACGTTCCGCTGCTATGGAATTCGCCCACCGACACCTCATGTTTGGGACCATGACAATATTACGTATTTTAATACAAAAAAATGTAGAAAAATACTAAAATTGGGTATAAAATTCGGAATAAACAGTAGCGAAAAAAGACGTTAAATGTCGGCAAATTATCAAAAATGACAAACAAAGTAACACAACTGTAATAAAAATGCAATACCAATTGATTCGCGGGACAATGTAAACTTAATATAAAGAGGCGTTTTTCATAAAAATTTGCCTGTCCATTGTAAAATCGGGTCATTTTAGAGCCGTGTGTTAAATCTATGTTAAATGGAAAATAATTCAAATTCACAGAAAATTTACAAATATTACGGCGAAATATCGAAAAGTTTCTTTAAAAAAACGTTATTTTATGTTGACAGAAAGCAGAAACACATGTATAATAACATTACAAACTAAATGATATCTCAGTTTGCGTTTTATTACACGACAAAAAGCTGTATAAGGAGGCGGGTTAATACACTTTTGTTACCGTGTTGAGAATGAACGGATTTGTTTCCGTTTATGTTCGGTAAAAAACAGAACGGTCTATGCAGAATTATGGAGGTGCTACATGCGAGGTAACGCATTTTTTAAAGTTTTTAAGCGAATTACAGATGTCGTTGCCGTGCTTGCAGTCATTTTCATAGTAATTTTCGTCGGAGGAAGGCTGCTTGGCTTCCGATCCTTTGTGGTGCTGACGGGTTCTATGGAGCCTGTTTATCCCGTTGGGTCGGTGATTGTGGTTAGACCAGCTACGGCAGAGGATGTCTCGGTAGGAGATGCAATCACGTTCAACCTGTCGGATGATACGGTCGCTACTCATAGGGTTGTTGAAAAGAATCTCGAAAGCAGGCAGTTTGTCACTCAGGGCGATCAAAGTGAATTTGAGGATGCACCAATCTCATTTGATACCTTGATTGGCAAACCGATGTTCGCGATTCCTTATCTTGGGTATGCCGTAAGATGGATTCTCAATCCACCCGGGCGCTATATCATGATAACTGCGATAGCAATTTTGGTGATCTTATGTTTTTTGCCGGATATATTCAGAAAGAAAGACGCTGATTCCGATTCGGGACAAAAGAGTATATAACAGGTCTAACCGTGTATATGCTTTTGTATAAATTTATTGGAGGCAATGAAAAATGAGAAAGACACTTAAAGCAGTTTTGATCGCGCTTTCTGCCGTACTTCTCGTTGCGATCGGTGTCGCCGGCACATTGGCTTACTTCTCCTGGAACGATACGGTTGAGAACACATTTACGGTCGGCAAGGTTTCAGCTACTGTTGACGAAACCGCTGTAGACGAGTACGGTGTTCCGGAAGTAGACGATCAGGGCAAGCCCACAGGCAGACGTACCGACGAGGGCAATAACTACACAATAGTTCCTGCTCACGAGTACAAGAAGGATCCCGTTATTCACGTTGCGGCAGGCAGTGAAGATGCGTATTTCTTCGTAAAGATCGAAAACGGAATCGCTGCGCTTGAAACAAAGACCGAGGCTGATACGATCGTAGGTCAGCTTAAGACTAATGGCTGGACGCTTCTTTCAGACAACATTTATTGGAAGAGCTACACATCAAATGCAGAAGCAGTTGATATTGCTACCTTCGCTTTCTTTAAAGCGGCGGCAGATATTGAGAACGGCGCTGCCGGCGGAAAGATAACCGTTACGACTTACGGCGTTCAGGCTGATGGCTTCGCAACCGCTAAAGCGGCTTGGGATGCTACGTTCGGCGCTGCAAAATAATTTGTTATTATTTAGAAAGGAGATATATGACAATGAAAAAGAATCTTATTGCTATCGTTGCTGTTGCGCTTGCACTTTGCTGCGCTATCGGCTCGACCGTTGCGTTCTTTAAGATGGATGCAAAGAAAATCACAAACATCTTCGTAGTAGGTAACGGTGTTAAGGCTTCGTTTGACGAAGGAGACGATGATGGTACAGCCGGTCCGACGGAGGGCGTTCGTAACTATGAACTTATCCCCGGCGCTGATGTGACCAAGAAGGCAGGCATCAAGGTAGACAAAGGAAGCGAAGCTTGCTTCATTTACGTTAAGGTAGATGTACAGAACAATACAGTCAACACAAAGACTGTACTCTCGTTTGATATGGATTCTGATTGGATACAGCTTGAGGTTCCTAAGACGGAAGGTCAAGGCACCGAAAAGGTTCCGGGCGTTTACTATCAGGCTGTTTCAAAGGATGCTTCAAACGATCAGTCATTCTCTGTGTTCGATGGCGACACAGTTTCGGTAAATGCTGAACTTACCAACGATGACCTTAAAGCTCTTAATGACGCAGGCGTTGCTCCCACCATCGAGATTACCGCTTACGCCATTCAGCAGGAAGGTTTCACCGCGGCTACAGGTTGGGCTGAGCTGAATCCGGCTGCAGAGTAATTAAACTTGTCCTGCTCCGCGAGAGCGGAGCAGGATATAGACGATTGTTTTTACGAAAAATGTCAATAGTAAAAGCAGTCGGCTATATCCTGACCATAACGGATATATGAATCTAAGCTATTATGATATATATGATATATATGATATATATAATATATATAAT
>JAZRXI010000003.1:0-2600 GCA_045600145.1 Clostridia bacterium
CCTATAAAACGGCAGACCGTAAGGCGAGGAGTTCAGCGTAATTGTTTTGCCTGTGTATTCGGTTTTTATATGTTCAAACAATCTTGTGCCGATGCCGAGCCGGTGATATTTCCCGTCCACAAAGAAAAAGCAGATATGGCACTTGTCTTTTCGTATGCCAAACATTCCGATAAGTCTGCCGCTGTCAAACGCACCGTGGTATTCGATCCCGGCAAGATATTTTTCGTCATGCAGACACCCATGAAATTCCTCCGTACCCTCCGGCGAATAATCCGGGGATTCGTATTTCGAGAACACCTTCCATGCAAGAGAAAGTGCTACCTGCGTTTCGTGTTCTTCGAGTTTCCGAACCGTAAACCTTGCTTTCCATTCTTCTTTTGTCAGTCGTGTAATATGCTCGGTGCGGATATCATCCATCAGCTTCCAATATACATCTTTGTTCGTGTGATGATAGGTAAATCCGCATTTTTCCTGACAGCGTTTTGATTTTTCGTTGCCGTCAAAATATCCGCACCAAAGTGTTTCAAGATGTAAGTCGGTAAAGACGTGACGGATAAGTTCTCTTGTTGCTTCGGGAATAAGTCCCCGTCCCCAAAAAGGAACACCGATCCAGTAACCGATTTCACCCTCATTTTCGGGAATATCAAGATTGCTCTGCTTACCGATCATCAGACCGATACTGCCGATAGCTTTATTATCTTCTTTCAAACAGACGGCATAAGTTTCCGACGTAGAAAGAACATTTTTAATGACCTCCCGGCTGTTTTCCACGCTGGTGTGCGGCGGCCACCCTGCTATGGGACCTACTCGGTCATCCTTTGCATATTCATATAAACTCTCTGCGTCCATTTCATCCCACGGACGCAAGATCAGTCTTTCGGTTTCTAATATCATTTAACTCTCCACACATTTTTTACGATTTTTTGTTCTTTCCCTTGATATAAACCGATCCCGGTAAAGACATTTTCAAAGCCGCATTTTCTCATAACGGCAAGGGATGCCTTATTCTCGGCTAAAGAAATCCCATAAATCTCACGGATATTTACCTGCCTTGCAATGACTGGGAGAAAGGCTGTTACCGCTTCGGTGGCGTATCCGTTGCCGGTATATTTCTCTGCGATGTGATAACCGATTTCCCAATTACCATCGTCGATAGGACACAGTTGAACATAACCGATATTGTCCTTTGTTTCTTTCACAATAATCGGATAGACAAGCGGGCCGTCAAAAGAGCCATATTGTGAAATAAGGAACCTCAAGGTTTCTTCTGCTTCTTCTACAGTTTCCCACACTTCATCCGGGACAAATCTTCTGTTGTCATCATCCATCGAGTTTTCCTGAACGACCTGTGCCATATCCAAAGTAAATTCGGTTATAATCAATCTTTCGGTTTCGATTAGCATTTTTACTTCCTCACTTAATCATCCTTACCGCACAGATGCTTCACTATCGTAATAAACGGAACGAATAACACTCCGGCGACCGGCCATACGATCCATGTGGATTTCCAGTCTTTGGTGATAAAGCTCCACGCAAGGTAACCTCCTGTCACCAGGCACCAATAGATACTGCTTGCGGCATCGACGGCTTTGCTTTTTTGCTTTTCCGTTTTACGAAAATCGCCCTCTTGCAAAAGTATTTTATAACTCTCGTTAACAAGTGCGACTCGGACGATCATAAATACCCCGACCGCAACCATGCAAAGGAGCAATGCCGTCATGGATATTGCCCAAACGTCTGCCTCGTTGATCAGTGCTGTAATGATCAGTGGAACCGGAGACAGGATGCAAAGGCCGACACCCATAGATAAGTATTTGGTATATATGGGTTTATAGGCTTCCTTTTTCTCTTTCACAAGTCCCGATACGCCGTATGCGGTTTCAAATGGTTCTTTTTTCAGATAATCAAATCGGTCGGTTTTGCTCGCATAAGAAATAAAAAGGAAGACTGCTATGGTAACAAAAGCAAAAAGCTGCAAGAGTCCAATAACGACGGCAACAGTCTCGGTAATACCTGCGATATTTGCTTCTGAAAGACCTGCAAGGAATATCAGTAATACGGGGCAAAGGATGCACAAAAGCACGCCGAATGCCACCACCTTGCTTTGCTCCGCTTCTGTTTTCATAAAAGCATTTGCCTCTTCCATTGAAACACGGCGTACCGTGTTGTCCACTTCGGATTCGCCCGAAGCTTTTCGCTCCGGTTCCATTTCATCTTTCAAAAGATAGTCGGTGCTTACAGAAAACAGTTCCGACATCAGTATGATTTTCTGTAAATCGGGAATAGACTGTGCGCTTTCCCATTTGGAGACCGCCTGCCGGGACACTGACAGTTTTTCAGCAAGCTCCTCCTGCGAAAGCCCGAGCTTTTTACGTTCTTCAATAATTTTGTCTGCTAAGATCATTTTTGTATTCCTCCTGTGATTTGGTGATGTTATTGTGCCGTTTTTTGCGGTTGCGTACCACCAAACAGGGCTTGAAAAGTGTCAACCGACGGTTGCCGGGCGTGAAAATCTCCCAATTAACCTTGTTTCCGCTACTATATGACCTCGCATCGCATCAATCAGATCCTTCTTGCGGGACTGTTCCGATATATCAAGC
>JAZRXI010000004.1:0-3080 GCA_045600145.1 Clostridia bacterium
CATTTATGAAAAGGGTGGCAAGCGAATCGTCACCACACCCAAAACAGCAAAAAGCGTACGGGATGTCAGCATCTCCGAAACGCTTTGCAATGAACTGAAAGCATATATCGCCCGTATTCCTTACGCCGAACCCGATACACAGTTATTCCTGACAAGCAAGACACAGCTTCATCGTACCTTAACCGCCGCTTCGGAAAAAGCGGGATTGCCGAGAATCACGATTCATTGTTTCCGGCATTCTCACATCACTTATCTCATTAACAAGGGATGGTCGGCTCCGGTGGTCGCCGCCCGAGTCGGACACGAAAGCATTTATATCACCACCCACTATATGCACGCCTACTCCGAAATGGAAAACGCCATCTGCGAAATGATAGACAAGGATATGTCCTGATAAACACAAAGCGCCCTGTCGGCATCAAAAACCGGCAGGGCGTTATCTATTTTCAATTTGTCGTCAAACGGTCGTCAAATCGACTCTTGACTGCTCAAAAAGCCCGTAAATACGGCACTTTTTGAATGATGCTATCATTCCCACTCTACTCTTATATTGTTTTCACCCGTTTTTCACCGTCTATTCGGTCTATATATTCTCAATTTTTGCGGATTTTTCGGGGTGATTTATTGACTGCCAAAAATATTGGTACGAATGTGGTACGCCGCAATTATGTATGGTTCTCTCAACAGTAAAGCCGCTCCATAAGGTATTTTGACGGGACTTTTCCGCTCACCGTAATATATCCTTTTTCTCTCAATTCATCGTTCAATCTCTTTATTTCTCTGTATGCTGTTGATTTTGATACGCCTAAAATAGCCATTACATCAACGACAGTATAGAAAATCTTGTTACTATCGTTACCGCTTTTTATAATGATTTACCGTCCTTTTCTGTTATATTTTTTTAAGGCAAGAAAAAGCCGATGGTTATGGGCTTTTCTATGCTTAAATGTGTACTTTTAACTTATCGGGGTATGAGAAACACCCGACCACTATGGGATTATCAAGCGTTTCTGCGCCCGTTTTCATAATGAAAATGCCTTGTATTTCAACACCTTTTCGCTTCAAAATGGAAATGTTGACAACACGTTTTTCCTTCTGATTATTTGACGGTGTGGGAGAAAAGCCGACCGTTACCGTGCATTTCTATCCCTCTCCGCTCGTCATAAGTTATCCAAACAGACAAAATGCTCGTCCGGCTCTTTTGCTAATTGCTCGGCAAATCCGGCGTGAAATATAAGCCGCTCATTATTTTGTAATGCGCTCACCTTATCAACACGTTTTGGATATTCAGCCATATAAATATCAAGCATATTTACGACGTTTTCAAAGCAATCTGTTATAAACCGTTTATCCACCGTCAGCATTAAATCATCATCGAATTTTCCTATCAGTATCTTGAATTGTCCGCCGCTCTCAATACCGCTATGGTACGGCTTATCAAATACTGCTGTGAAGCAGAACGGCTCAACGATACGGGAAATCTTGTCATTCTTCCGACTGTTCAGCGTTTCATTCACAAGGACGATATTATATTTTCGGTGATTGTGAAAATCCCCGTCCAAGTGTTCAAGGGTCAAGCCATTTTCTTCCTTGTATTTTTTCAATGCTTGCCGCTTCTCAATAAAATTATCTGCCGTCAAATCACCGTCATAATATGCTAAGTACGCCAAATCACCAACGGGGAAATGTTCTCCCTTGTACTTTGCCATTACTCTATCCCCGATATTCGCTTGTAATGAACTGCACCCTTTCAAAATATCAGCAATAACGGGAACGGGTGAAAATACGTCCGTAAATTCATCTGTGTTTGATACCGCCATAATGCTTTTACCCATTTTATCAAAATATACCGAACTGCCGCCGATATATAGGTTTGCTATCCGGCAATCTTCTATCATTTTCCTTTTGCGCTCTCTGTGTCTGATATTGTTTTCAAATACCGTTTCATTTGCTCTTACACCGATATAAGCACAATACAAAAACATAGCCAAAGCCATATATTTCTTGCTACCGTAAACTATACACATATTGCCTTTATAATCACGGCATAGGTTAGCCCCGTTGCTTATTAAATCCATAAGCAAATCAAGTATCTGTTTTCTATGATTGAATACGGCACAATAACCCGTTGACAACTGCTGAACGCCATAGCACCGCTTACGCTGATAATAGCCCTCATAAAACCGTAATCCTCTAATGCAGATTATTTCTTTTCCGTATTTTCTTATGTTCTCTTTTTCGTTTATCGTTATCACCCTTTCCTATATGTTCCTCATATCTCGGCTTCCCGTCAACGCTTATTCGTTCGGTAAATGCACTGTTGTTTGAAAAAGGACTCGCACTTTTAACGTGACTTTGTTTGTCGTACAGGCTCGAACACAGTTTCCGAACTCATATATCCAAAGCAAATTCGGGAAGCCTCGATATTCGTCACCGCTACACCTATTGTCTTATTTGTAATTCTTTGTTCTCATCGTCTGCGGCGTTCGCTCAAACGGTCTATTCAGTATCGCATTATATTTTTATTCTTTGGAGAAAATCACATAGCGATATAGCCCGTTTTCGCTCTCTTATCTGCTTTGTATTTATAGAACAAAGAATTGTTCTCTGTCTTTTAAGCCCCCGCCCGTAATCCATTGTGGCACAACGACTTTTCGGAATTTTTACAACCTATTTGGTTGTAAATCGCTGTAAAAGGTTGTGAACCCCTCTTTTACAAACTGCTCTCGTTCTCCGTCACGCTAATGTTTTGGATATGTTCAAATATCCGGTCTGCACACTCGCCGCATAAGGCAAGCCGTATTTCCTCGCCGTCATACTTGCTCCCATATCCGCAAATCAAATGTAATTCGGAAAGAGCATATCCCATATCTGACCCGCCGCAAATCTCACAAGTATTTGCTATAAAACACTCGTTTTGTTCCAACGTATTCACCCCCCTGTCATAAATGTTTTATCCCTCGTTTCGCACATTGCTCAATACGCCTGCTATAACGCTTTCTGACGGTGTTTGCGCCGTCCCTATAAACTTTAACTACCGATACAGGAAACACGCTCTACGGCGTTTCTACGGCGTTCTA
>JAZRXI010000005.1:0-18774 GCA_045600145.1 Clostridia bacterium
CAATGCTTATTATTCCAGCAATGACGGTGTATTGCTCAATAAAAACAGAACAGTGCTTATTGCATTTCCCGGCGGCAAAACAGGTAGCTATACTATCCCAAACAGCGTAATCAGCATCGGCGATTGGGCGTTCTATTATTGCAGTAGCTTAACAAGCATAACCATCCCGAACAGCGTAACAAGCATCGGCAAGTCTGCGTTCAGTAATTGCGACAGCTTAACAAGCATAACCATCGGCAACAGCGTGACAAGCATCGGCAGGGATGCGTTTAGTTGTTGCAGTAGTTTAACAAGCATAGAGATACCTGACAGTGTAACAAGCATCGGCAATTGGGCGTTCTCAGGTTGCAGTAGCTTAACAAACGTAACCATACCTTTCAGCGTAACAAGCATCGGCTATAATGTGTTCTACGGCTGTAATAATCTTACGATTTCCTGTTATCCCGGCAGTTATGCATGGAACTATGCTATAAGTAATTCGATACCTGTTATTCCTGCCGGAGAGATCACGGGGATTTCGGTAAGTAAGTTGCCGACAAAAACGGTTTATCCCATAAACGGGAATTTTATAGCTGACGGTTTAACACTCACGGTTTCACTCGCCGACGGCAGCTCTGTTGAAATGACCGGCGGATTTACTGTGGATGCTCACCTCTCAACTGCCGGCGAAAGAACTGCTACGGTGTCATTGACTGGATTCACGGCAACATTCAAGGTCACTGTTGACCCCGATATGATCGTATATCCCGAATCCGAGCATAATTATGCAAACTACACCGACAAATCATGGAAGATTTACAGGAAAGGCGTTTCCGCTATCTCGATTACGTTTTCCGGAAAAACACAGACCGAATCAAGATATGATTGGATTTATATTTACGATGCGAACGGAACCCAAATCGGCAAATATTCAGGCACAGAGCTTGCGAATAAAACTATTACCGTGGATGGCGATACGGTGCGTATCCGCTTGACTTCGGATGGTTCGGTTACAAAATACGGCTTCGCGGTGACCGATATCACTTTCGTTCAGCCCATTCCCGGCGATGTCAATTCCGACGGCAAGGTCACTGCCAAGGACAGAATGATACTTTCCCGTTTCCTTGACGGCTGGGAGGGCTATGACGCACTTTGCAACGCCGTAGCAGCCGATATCGACGGCGACGGTGCAGTTACTGCGGCGGACAGGCAGGCACTTGCTCGTTATCTTGCCGGGTGGAAAGATTAAAATATAAATGCCATAACGGCAGACATTAACGGCGACAACAAGGTGACGGCAAAAGACAGAATGATACTCTCACGATACCTTGATTCATGGGAAAGGTACGACGTGTACTTCAAATAACATCAGCTCATATCACCGTGCCATAGCTATTGCACGGAAATCGAAAATCCGTTTGGAGGGAGGTACCAAACGGATTTTATTTTGCTTATGAAGCTTTGCGGCAGGTGAATGTCGTTATCCCCTCCGCGAAGCAGTTCTTTGAGGGGAACCAATGAAGATATGCGGATTTGCTGCACATAAATTTTCCTTGATAAAAAAACGATTTCGTAATATAATATATAAAATCATAAATCACCTTGGAGTTGCATATGGCATACGTTGCGCTTTACAGAAAATTCAGACCGCAATGCTTTGAAGAGCTTGTGGGACAGGAATACATAGTCCGCACACTGCTCAATCAGCTTGAATCGGGCAGGATAGCTCACGCATATCTTTTTTCGGGACCGCGCGGAACGGGCAAAACAAGTACTGCCAAGCTGTTTGCGCGTGCCGTAAACTGTGCGCATCCCGTTAACGGAAATCCGTGCGGCGAGTGTGATGCCTGCAAGGCATTTGTTGCCGATGACAACATGGACATCATTGAAATTGATGCTGCGTCCAACAACGGCGTTGACAACATCCGTGATATTCGCGATAAGGTCGTATTTGCGCCCGCCTACGGAAAATACAAGGTTTACATAATCGACGAGGTACATATGCTTTCGCCCGGCGCATTCAACGCGTTGCTCAAGACGCTTGAGGAGCCGCCGAAGCATGTTGTGTTTATTCTTGCGACCACAGAAATACACAAGCTTCCGGCAACGATACTCAGTCGTTGTCAGCGGTTCGATTTCAGACTTATCCCATCAAAAACAATACATGAACGGCTTGAAACCGTCTTGACTGAGGTCGGCGCGTCGTTTGATGAAGACGCGATAGATCTTATTGCCAAAAACGCTTCGGGCGGAATGCGTGACGCGCTTTCGCTTGCCGATGTTTGCCTTTCATATTGCGGAAACAACGTGACGTTGCAGGATGCTATGAATGTTTTGGGCATTTCCGACAGAAGCTTTGTATTTTCATTCGCCGAAGCGCTTCTTGAGGGCAACAGTACGCTCGCACTCGAAAAATGCTTCGAGGCGGAAAACGACGGGCGCGATATCGGCGTGCTTATACTTGAACTGATGGAGCACATGCGTGACATAATGCTTTGCATATACTCACCCGAAAGTGAAGAAATCAAAGCATTACCGAACGAAACGATTTTGCGTCTGAAAGAACAGGCGAAGCCCGCATACGCTCAGCGTGCGCTCAGAAGTATCGAGATACTTTCGAAGCTCGAAGGCGAAATAAAACTTCACAGCCGTCCGGAGATCCAGCTTGAAGCCGCCGCGGTGCGCATTTGCTCGCCCGAGCTTGAAAACGATATTTCCGCGCTTGAGGATCGTATATCGTCGCTTGAAAGCAAAATTAAAAACGGTGCATTTGTTCAAAATTCTGCGTCCATAAACAACGCAAATGAAGGCATATCATCAAATACTGATATGCCGCCGTGGTATACGGACACAAATACTCAAACGGCACCGTCTGAGCCTATGCAGAGCAAGTCTGATGATGCACCTCGGAAAACGGCATCGGATACGACACAGAATGCAAAGAAAATTGAAAGTACCGCGCCAAAGCAGAACCCTGTTTCGGGCAATTCACTGCACGAAGGTTTTCTTGCGAGGGTAAAGTCCGAGGATCTTCCGCTTTATATGATGATCCGCAATTTTTCTTCCGAGGTACAGGAAAACAAATTTATAATATATATTCCCGAAAAATCAAAAACCAAGGAAGACCTTATCGCACGCAATACGGAAAAATTGGAAAATATACTTGAATCACTCGCCGGAAAGCGTCTGAAACTTGAAACGTTTATCGGCGAAAAAGTACAGAACGGACAAGGCGAAGATGCCACAATGATGAAGGCGGCACTTGACTTGTTTTCATAAAAAAATTTGGAGGTTTGAATACTATGGGTAGAGGTGGATTCCCCGGTGGGGGCTTTGGCGGCGCAAATATGCAGCAGCTTATGCGTCAGGCACAAAAGATGCAGGCGGATATGGAAAAGGCGCAGCAGGAGCTTGCCGAAACAGAGCTTGAAGTTTCATCCGGCGGCGGAATGGTGGTTTGCACCGTTACGGGTAAGGGTGAGCTTAAATCAATAAAAATCAACAAGGATATCGTCGATCCGGACGATGTCGAGATGCTTGAGGATACGGTCACCGCGGCGGTAAAGGAAGCTTTGCGTCAAGCAAGTGAGCTTTCAAGTGAGAAGATGGGCAAAATTACCGGCGGTATAGGCGGAGGCTTATTCTGAGTGAGTGTTTATATTGAACCGCTTGCAAAGCTCGTCAACGCTTTTTCGAAGTTGCCGGGAATAGGCGGGAAAAGTGCGTTAAGACTTGCGTATCATATAATCAGTGCGCCTGACTCCGACGTAGAAGAGCTTATCGAAGCGCTTGGGGAAATCAAACGCAAAATTAATTACTGCTCCGAGTGCGGCAATTTCTGTGAGGGTGAAAAGTGCGATATCTGTGCTGATACACGGCGTGATCATTCGACCATATGTGTCGTAAAAGATCCGCGTGACGTTATCGCAATGGAGAAAACAGGCTCATTTCGCGGCATTTATCACGTCCTGCACGGAACGATTTCGCCTATCGACGGCATTGGTCCGGACGATATACGAATAAAAGAGCTTATTACGCGCATCGACGGAATAAAAGAAATCATTATTGCTACCAATCCCGATGTCGAAGGCGACGCGACCGCCGTGTATATAGCACGCTTGCTGAAGTCGTTCGGTATTAAAACGACACGCATAGCGCACGGCATCCCGATAGGCGGCGACCTTGAATATATCGACGAAGTAACTCTTGCCAAGGCACTTGACGGACGCAGAGAAATGTGAGGCGTGATTGCTTCTGCAACCTTTTTCATCGTGGGGCTCTGCTACACGCCTCTATGCGGGGAACTGCGTTCCCATGCATTTTTTTGTCCGCTTTTGAAAAAAAGGGGTAAAATTTTTATTGCGCTTCGCAGGAAGTGAAGGTGGGAAACAGAGTGATCGCGCTATAAAGCTCCCTTATGTTATTGCGAGCATCCGAAGCAGGCGCGTGGCAATCTATAGGTTGTTTTTGCGTAAATATGGATCGCTACGTAGATTCTTTTGTAATGCCGCAATATAATAATCAATAATAAAATAACACAGTGTCAGCGCTATACTTAGCGGCACTGTGTTTTTTACTCTGCACGAAGCGCAATAGAAGTTTTTATCGCGTTTTTTTCAAAATAGCAAGAGGGGATAGCGCTCCACGAAAGGTGGACAAGGGGGCTAAGCCTCTTGTGTGGTGCGGGACAGCGTCCCGTATAGCTTTGAAATCATTACTTTTCGAGTTTTTTGCCTTCACAGCAGCGGCTGTAGTCCGCAGAGCCCCATTCCTTGTCGTAACTGCCGAGCCCGAGAAAATCGGGAGTGCGGTAGTCGGGAAGATTGTCGCGCTTGGTGAAGACCTCGCGCACAGCCTGCAAATATTTGAAGCCGCCCTCATAGTGAGGCGACAGATAATGCCCTTCGTCCCATTCGTTCCAATTATCGAGTATGAGCATCTTTGATGAAAGCGCATCTTTCGGCATGGAATCCATTAGCCCTTTGATATTTTCAAGTAGCCTGCGCCATGAAGCAGGCTCCAGATTCCATAATGAGCTTGATTCTTCAGTACCGTAAAGCTCGGGCATTATGTCCATTCGCGGACGGGGGTCCCACTGCTTGCTTGCCGTCGGTATGAAATAATACGGATCTTCGGACGCGCGAACGAACATGTGCTTCATCTGTTCGTTGATGATCTCATCCTGCGTCGGACGCAAGGGCGTTATGGGCCAGCAGTATGAGAATGTCGTGTTGTAACCACCCGCTTTGTATTCCGCATAGCGCGAAAGATCGTCAAAGCGGTATTCGATTTGAAAGTTTATTCCGTCAAAACCGAATTTTTTTGCGTAATCCTGAGCTTTGGCAAATGCTTCAGCCTGAGCTTCGGGACCGCCGAAGCCGTCACGTACACGGTTTTGGAAATCGTAAACGTACACCACGGGCTTGTTGTCGATGACGAGATAATTCTCTTTTGTAAAGTATTGCTCCATCCAGAACGGAAGCAGGTTCTCTTCAAAGTCCTTTGTGTTGGTATTTGCCCAGCGTGACTGCGCTTCAAACATTATTGCAAACTTGATCATCTTTGCATATTTAGCGCGGAACAAGCCCTCGTGTATGCCGTGACCGAGACGCAGATCATCGACGGTGATTTTTCTGTCCATGCTGTTCTGCCTGCGGTACCAGCAGTAAATGAAGCAGTTTATGCCATGCTCCACAGCCCATTTTATCTCCCAGTCAACGACCTCGGGATTGTTTTCGTCATATCTGCCCAAAAGCGGCATGCGCTCGGGATAGGCGAGAAATTGGTCAAACCCCTTGTGTACCTCCGCACCGCCCTTTTTCCATGCGGGATAATAATGCACGCCTATGGTGTAGTCGCTTGACACCTTTTCCGGCACGGGAACGTAATCGTAAAGCTTTATGTTGTACATCGTATTTTCTCCTTATTCGTTAGTGCCTACAACGACCGTCTCTACACCGAGTACCTTGCCGAGCTTTTCAAGAATGCGGGCGTAATTGCCTGTTCCCATCGCGAAATGGTGGGTAGGACCTGCCATGCACCAATTTCTGATGAATGTGGGAGTATCGGGAAGATACGATGCCCGTGTGTTGGTGTTGCCTGTTGCGGGGATTGGACCTGCGTTCGAAATACCTTCACCGATGACAAAACGGAATTTACCGTCATGTGTCTGATTGATGCCGAGCATGGTGAAAGGTCCTTCCTTGAGTTTGAATTCGACTGATGCACCGCTGCCTTCCTTTCCGTGATATTTCTTGAGCGAACGCACAACGGGCTTGCACTGCGCAAGCTGAATGTGGTGAGGACCGTCGTGTCCGACAAGGATGCAGTCGTTGTCGAAGTCGAACGGGTGTATTTCGGCAAAGCTACCGCCGATGCCGATAGTGTCCATTATAAGCATTGCTATACATGTTTTTATGTCGAATTCGCCGCACATCGGAACGCCGCGGGCGATAAGCATGGAGTTGCCCAAAATAAGTGAGCCGGCAAGCTTGCGGTTTTCACTGCCCTCTGCACCTGAATAGAAATAAGCGAGTCCGTCAAGCTTGTAGGTCTTTCTGAATCTTTCAAGCGCCGCTGATGCTTTTGCCGCATGGAAAAGGTCTTCGTCGGTGAGCTTCATCGTAACGGGATCGCATTTCGGCTCGGGCATATCAAACTCTTCTTTGATTATTGCGATCTGCTCGTCGATCTCCTCTTGCGTCACCTTGTGATATTCGGTCAATAGGTCATCTATCTCAAGCAACGGAACATGGATCCCGAACGCGGTGAACACAGCCGTCGGATCGGTGTGCATATCGTACATGGCTTCGAGAACATGTCCCATAAGCCCGATGCGAGCGCCCTTTAACGAACGGAGCGTCTTGGCGATAAGACACCATTCGCGGATGGATTCCTTTGCTTTTTCATCGTTATAAAGAGTACCGATGATTATGTCATAGATATTTTTGTTCATTCTTGAGGCAACACCGCAGAATTCGGGAACGGAGCAGATGTTGTCGTTCTCAAGCTGCATGAATGTGTTTGCTTTGTCGTAATCCATTGCGGTGCGCGGCTGAAGCGCGGTAAGCACCATGGGCGCGTCGCAGTTGCGCAGAACGGGCGCGAACACCGATGATGTCGCATAGGTTATCATATTGCAGAAAATGAGATTTACGTTTGCGGCATTGAATTTTACAGCTGTTTCGTTTGCGGTGATGGGATCGTCTACGATGCCGAGGTCGATTATCTCAACATCGTTTTCGGCAACGAGCTTAACGAAATCTGCATGGTATTTTTCCATGTTTTCCTTAAGACCGGGGAACTGATGCCAGTATGTGCCGTGCGCTACGGCGAAAATGCCGATGACGGGCTTTTTTGCGGGAACTCTTTCAAGCATGATAAAAAACTCCTTCAATTTATAAGATTTAACTTGATTATACTATAATTTTGTGCTTTAATAAATAGTGAAAACAAACATTTTGTTGTCAAAAATAAACTTGTTACGGAGAAAATATATGAATATAACACTTGACAGCATAGTCCCGTTCGTCCGATACATACATTATATCGAGCTTGTGCCTGCGTTCACGACGCATTTGCAGATAGCCTATGACCATCGCATATTTTTCTGCATTAGCGGTGACTATGAAATAACGGCGGGGGATACCGTATATAAGCTTAACGAAAATTCGCTTTTGTTCGTGCCGGGAGGTGTACCGTACCGTTTGCATCAGCCGGAAAGCAATGTACTGTTGTTAGGAATAAACTTTGATTTTTTATGGGAACATTCCGATAAAACCGTTCCGGTAGTGCCGGCCGCGAACGAAAGTGATTTCTGTGCGGATGATGTGATCGAACAATATGAATTTACCGATACGACACTTTTTAATTCGGTTTTTATGCTTGATAAAATGGAACGGCTTTTTCCGTATATTTCAAGGATGCTTGAGGAATACAACACAAAACGTTTGTTTTACGCGCAGAACAATTCGGCAATGCTTAAGCAGATGCTTGTAATGATGACACGGGCGCATCTTACGGGGGATGCGCCTCAGCCCGAAAGCACGGCAGATGCAGTGATCAACTATATACAAAAAAACTGCAAACGTCATCTTACCAACAGTGATATAGGCAGAGAGCTGAATTTTCATCCGAATTATCTTAACAGACTGATGCTTCGGCATACGGGAAAGTCATTGCACAAATATCTTCTGAGCGTGCGGCTTACGAAAGCGCTTGATCTTTTGCAGTCAACAGATATGAAGGTGACGGATATCGCCCTTGAAACGGGGTTTGCCGATGTGCAGCAATTTTCGAAATTTTTCAGGTCGCAGACTGGCATGAATCCGACTGATTTCAGGTAGTATTTTTCGCTCTGAAAATGTAAATAATAACAGGCGGAGGTGTTCGTATGTCATTGGGACTGACATTGATACTTGTATTGTTCGTGCTTGAAGTCTTAGGGTACTTTAAAACTCTTGCCGGGATGCTGAAAATGCACCGTGTATCACTGTGCGTGTTTTTTGGCGCGTTAACAGCATCATATATCGTTCCGCCTGCCTGTACGGGCGGAACAAAGATATATTGGATGCCGTATATTATTCTTACGGCGTATTCGGTTTATCTTCTTTCCGGACTTACAGAGCCTCCGAAAGCGCTTGGGAGCGCGTTGATCGCATCCTGCGTGCTCCGCGCGGTATCGCTTGTCGTACCTGTACAACCGTCGGGTATAATATACGAGCCGTATGCGCTTTATACAGTTGCTTCGGCAGTGCTGAATATGTTTACGGCAAAAAACGAAAGCGAAGCGGTATTCAATCCGCTTTTTTCATTTTTGATTTTTGCCGCCTTGCTGTTGTTTTCCGCAAGCACGACGGAGTTCTTTCCGCAAAAGGCGCTTTCAGGTATCGTGATATCATCATTTGCGGGCATGCTTCCACCGATGCTTTCGCGTAAAAAGCGCGAAGATAAAACGGTGTGCGTAGTAAAAACACACAGGATCTCATCTTCAAACAAAAAAAACCTTGAAAAATAAATATTATATGGTATACTATCGTTCGGGAAGTGATTTTGTGAAATTGGTCACGGCTGATGAGTTGACCTTTTCGGCATTTGCAGACATGATAGATGATTATTGCGTTGCGGGGACACCTTTTCTCGGTATGACTGATCCGACGATATTTCCGTATTTTATCCGTACATGTGTCAAACATTCGGCGGGGATAGGACTCGGCTTGGGAGTTTCAGCGTATACGAGATATTTCCTTGTTGACGAAAACGGAACGATCTATGCGCAGGGTGATGTGCGGCATAAAGCCACACGGCATACTATGTTGTTTGAAGGGCAACTCGGTTATGGTGTTTTGCCCTCAAAAAGACGGTGCGGCTATGGGACGGTCATGTGCGCGAAGCTCCTTGAAAAAGCAAAGGAGCGCGGCTTCAAGAGTGTTATCATAACCTGCCGCGACGACAATATCGGAAGCGCGAAAATAATAGAAAAGAACGGCGGGGAATTGCTGAATCTGGTTTTCAGTAAAAAAGATAATACATATATGCGCAGGTATCGTGTCGATTTACACTAAATATGCAAAATAACTTTAATTTTTGTGCATTATTTTGAAAATTAACACTGTTCAAATGACAAAAAATATATTATAATAATAAAAGTATAAGAATATTAACTGTTAGGAGTGCAAGTCATGCCAGGATTTTTTACCCATTACATAGCAGGTCAGAAGGTTTACGAACAGCTTCCGGCAAACGTAAAAGAAGTTATTGACAAGCGCAAAAGCGTATATGATTTGGGATTGCAGGGACCGGATTTCTTTAATTATTTCGGCGCACCGCTCAAATCGGATGTCAGCATCCACCGTCTTTCGATGATGCTTCATGAGCGTTCTGTGGATGAGTGGATGTCGCTCATTTACAGATATATTGCAAAGCAGGAGGACGCCGACAGAGAAATAATCGTTCCGTACTTTTTAGGATATCTCGTTCATTATTGTGTTGACTGCGCAATAAATCCGTACATACTTTATCGAGGCGGTTTCATCACGCCGAACGCACCTTTGCCCGAACGTTTCGGAATTTACCGCAAGCGCATCAATAACGCCATTGATGAAATAATGCTCAAGAAGCATATGAATATGGCTCCGGCAGATGTTAAGATAGATGAAATGTTTTGGATAACTTACGCCGAATTGCTCGAAGTTTGCCGTATGTATCCCGTAAATGTAAAGACTGTTTACGGTAAGGAAATTTCGCGTGAGGACGTCATTAAAGCATATCAAAACATGAATGCACGCCTTAAGAAGCGTATAAAGCCCGGAATCCTTAAACCGATAACGGGAATATATGAGCATTTCTCAAAGGAGTTTACTAAGGGCTTCTTTACCAAGACTGTATATGGCGGACATGAAGAAAATCTTGATTTCATGAACGATTCGCATACCGAATGGATGCTTCCGTGGGATACGAGATATAAGTATAACGACAGCGTTGACGAAATGTTTGATAAGGGTATTGCGCATGCGGTCGAGTTGCTCACTGCCGTGATCGACAGCTATACAGGCGGCACGACTACGAGTGTTGCGGCTATACATGCCATCGGAGGCAATTCGTTTGTTACCGGTATCGCGTGGAATACGCCCATGTTGCTTAAGTTCTATGACATAATTTTCGCTGATGAAGAAAAAGCGCTTGCACCGAAGATAGAGGAGCTTTTGAAGAATATCGACGACTGATAAAAATCGTAAAGAAATTTAAGATATTGAAAAACCCGTTGAAAGAGAAAAAATTTCAACGGGTATTTTTGCGGCGAATAACGTCGAGCCGACGTATGAGCTTTTATATAATTGAAGCTTGTAGCACCGAATGCGATCTCACGCACTGTTTGAAAACATCACCCGCAACGGGTAGATTTCGCTGAGGTTTGTGTTACCCTTGAACATTCCGATGTATCCATGTGCGTGTGTTTGCATCCATATAAAGAAGTATTGTCCTCAGGAAACGGGTGATGTTCCGAAACCTGAGCGTGCACAGTAAAGGAAATCGCTTCTGTCGATATCACATTTATCGAGAAGTGCGCGTATGATCTCAATTATCGTTGACGCGGAGTAGCCTGAGCCGGCATATATATCCGTGCCTTCGATCAAAAACGGATAGCGCACTTTTTCCTTGTCGTAGGAGAACATCGCGTTCTGCGATGAAGCAAAAAGCGTTTCGTTGTTCCGTGCCATGTTTTCTATCATCAGACTGTTTTGATTGTAGATCCGTTTGATTACCGAACGCAGCATTTCAGAAAAGCTTGTTACATTTACACGTTCGCCTTGCAAAACGTAATATGCGGGAATTTTATAAGTGGCATCGTCGGGATTCTCGCAAGTATATTCGCAAAAACGCGGGTCGGTGAATGAGATGATGTGTTCAGGCTCATCGAAACCGAATAATTCTATTGCTTTATCGGCAAGCACTGCGGCGCGTTTTTCAATAGATACGGCATTCCAGGCAACACAGCATTTTATTTCCTTGTAGAGAACGGTGACTTTTGTGTTGACTTCATCAAGCGCCTTTTTCTTTTCGTCGAAAGGCTTGTCGCCGAGCTCGGAATTGTAAGCGGTAAGCGTCAGATTTCCGAGCGTGTGAAGATATGTTTCCTGAACCTCTTTCCAATTATCACCGAGCATTTTTTGCCATGCGGTCGAAAGATTTTTATTCTGCGGCATTACATGTTCTATTGTCAGATTATCTGTTTTCAACTGTTCCTTGTTGCTGTTTTCGATCGAAACGAGCAGAAATTTGCATAGTGCGTTTTTACGGTAAAGATTATTCTTTTTGAGCGCAGTGGAAAAATCGGTATATGACGGAACGGCGTCACGCGAAGTCAGATTCAGAAAAAAACAAACTATGGCATCGTAGTAGTGACGTTTGTTTTCGTTATCGGCAAATACTCTTGAATAAAGCGTTTTATACAGTCCGTGCAGTGAGTTTGAGCCTATTTCGCAAATAAGCCTCCGCACGCTGTAGCTGAGCAGAAATTTCAGTATTTTTTCAAGAATCGCATTATTTATCACGCCGTCATGGTAATCATCAAAAACCTTGAACAAAAAAAGAAATACCGTTGTCTGCTTGAGCGCTTGCAGGTCTGCAAGCAGCTTGTTTACGTTTTCACCGTATTCGGCACTGCCGAAAAGAAAAGCGTTATAGTAGGTTACGTATTTATAGAGCTCGACTAGCATGCTTTCGTTTGTATATCCGTTGTCACGATAAACGGATTTAAACACGTCGTATGCTTCGTTCGCCTTGACGAAACCGTCAGATTTCATATTAAGATAATCCGTGAAAAACGGCGAAAGTTGTTCTTTCGGCAATAATCGTTCGATTTTCAGCCAATATTTTTCATACAGCCTGTCCTGATCGGCATCGGTCATAAGAACGAAATTTCGTATTTTATCGGCAAGACTGAGAGGAATGCCCGTGGAATTGATGCGCTCGAAAATTTCCTGCGCATTATCGTTTTGATCAAGCTGGATGACCGCAACGGTAAGCAGACTTATTCCGCGAAAAATATCGGCGGCACTCGTGCCATTAAGCTGAACTTCCTTTATCAAATCACAAAAGTAGTCGTAATTTCTGTATATTTCGCAGCCTTTGTCGATTTTTTCAAAATGACCGTATATAAGGTCAAGAAGCTGACTGTTGTTATCCTTTGCCGGCTTGAGCTTTAATTTACTTGTTTCATCCACCGTGAATTGTCCGAATTGGTCGGTGTTGAACAGTGCCTGTGACGGAGCGGCTTTTTCGCTTTCATCGGCGGCTGAATCAAGCAGGGCTTTTATGAGAATATATATTGTCGTGAGCCGCTGCTGCCCATCGATAATGATGCTTTGATCTATGCTCTTTACAGGCGCAAGCGGCTGATAAACGACAGAACCGCAGAAATGAAGATTGTTGCGTTTGGCGGCGTTGACGATATCCTCAAACAGCTTTTTACACTGCTCCTTTGACCACTCGTAATTGCGTTGATAGACGGGAATGCGGTATTGGCATCTGTTACGGCTGAGAAAATTTGCTATTATACTTCCTTGAAAAATAAACATTTTTTACTCCGGTATCTGTTATTTGGCAAGCAATTCTATTATGCGGTCGTGGAGAGATTCAAGGAATACGTTGTTTCTCGGGTACTCCTTGAATGTGATTTTTTCACCCGCATATTCCTCTATGAGCTTTTGGACTTCGTCTTTTCCTATTTTTTCTTCAAGCATCTTCAAAAGCATCCTGTCCTGTATCGCCTGATAGAAAACCACTGTTCTTATTGATTCTATTGCACTGTTTTTATACGGGTATACCGAGAACGGATCGCCCGCGGGGAATGCCATATCGCTGTCGGTGACGCGGTATGGGTCTATATGCTCCTTACTGAGAGCGGTGTTATAGAAATTGAAGCCCCATTGCAGAAAGCCCTTTATATCGGCAAGGTACATCTGCACGCCAAGTATCCTGTTGCGGTACGACGGCATGGCGATGAAGCGGTTGCCGACCCAATTTCCCTGACTGCAGCAGTAATAGCACCAGCGCTCGGGGATATCCTCTTCAAGGAACGGCTCGATACTGCTCGTTGAGCATACGGGATATTTGACGATGCCTTTTTGGAAAAATTCAACATGTGACAGCGCGTCGATGACCTTGAAGCCTTTTAAGAACGGAGCGACGAAATCATGCTTTTCCATATAGCTGTCGAATGCGTCAGGCGAAGGCTCGTCGGAAATATGAAAATATGTTTTGTCGGCGATACCCATATCACGAAGCTTTTTCGTCAGCGCGGGCAGGAACTGCGAAAGAAAATTCTTGTATGCGTCGCACATGGCGTCGGTATGCCAGCCGAATTCTTTAACATCTTTTTCGTCGATATTGACTATGATCTTCGGACACTTCGCCGCGCCCCACTGCGTGAAAAGATGTGTCATTTCAAAATGCTCTATACCGTATTTGTGACACATGCTTACCCAACGCTCAAGCAAGGTGAAATCAAAGGAATATTTTTTGCCCTTTTTTGTTATTCCTATCAACTGCATCGTGGGACGCTCCGCACCTATCGCCGTGTCAAGCGCGGGTGTGAATAGCGGCGTCAACAGCATCGTTATACCTGTGCGTGCGGCAGTTTTGATAAATGCTTCGATAAGCTTCCAATGCTTCTCGGACATCATCTTAACGTGGAAATAGTCCGCTATGCAGTCCGAGTGGAACCACTGTGTGAAAATGAGGTCATTTTTCTTTATCGTGAGTGCTTCGACGTCGATATCAACGATGAGATTACAATGCTGACCGCTTTTCGCCGTGAGCACAAATTCGATTTTGTGAGTGCCCGGCTTGCAGTCTTCGGGAATATCGACGACCGCCATAAGCACGGTCGGAGTGTATATCTGCAAATCAAGCTCATCGTTATGCTTCAGGGGATAAAGCACATCGGGGAACATTCCCGGAGCTTTTGAAATATAATCATAGTCCGAACGCTCTGTGTATGCGGGAAGCATTACGGGTACGAAGCCGACACGCGACATGTTCAGATGCTTTTTAAGCGAAGAATGCACTTCGAATTTGCCGCACCCGCGCATGAAGTAATCACACGGTCCGTCCTTTACGTAGCTTATTACTATTTGGAACGACACACGCTCACCGCGAAGCCCGCGCAGGCGTGTGAGTGACACAAATTTGTCGGCATTATCTGTCGGCATGACCTTTTCAAGCGAAGATATTGCTTTTATTTTATACATGATGTCCTCCGATTTTGATTTGATCTTGCTTTTTATAAGTGTAGTATAAGCTGACTGTATTTGTCAATAAACAGGCGCCGACAATTCCGATCACTTGTTGACTGTACCTTGATAAACTAAGGCATGGGGAACTGAGTTCCATTGCAGCGAAACTATTTTTCAGTCACTGCAAACGAGTTGGTCACTGCATCGTTCACTGCGTTAAGCACGGTCTTTTTAGTGGCTTCGTCGTGCTTTATTGAGGTGATAGCATATTTCAGCTCAGTCAGTGTTTTGCCGGTAAGTGCGGCATACCATGTGTAGCCGAGAATATATTGCCCGAGCTCGTTCAGGTGCGAGCCGTCGGTCGAAAGCACATCACCGAGTGCGGCACGCGCGTTCTGTATGGCTGTGCCGGACGGGATAATTACGGATATTTCATTATTGGGAACGATCTTTGCCTGTACGGCGTCGCAGATGTCATTATACATTTTCGACTGCGTGAAAGCATACGGGCTGAATGAATTGTCCTGATAACCCTTTTGATATGCCCATGTCATATGCCATGCGTAAACCGTATCGGACTTTTTGTTTGCGCCTTTGACTATCGTCATGAGCTTTTGCAGATCGTCGTATGTTTCGGAAAGCCCCGCATGCGCACTATACTGCTGGAATGTTATAATGTCCCATTCCTCATCGTTGAGCATGTCGAGCATCGAAATATTTTCGCTTACTTTCCAATCGGAAAACTTCGAATTGGAGTTTGTGCGCTTGCACTTTCTGTAAGTGTACGCATTTGCACCCGTCATTGCATTTGAAAGGTGCGTTGCGACCGAACATCCGCCTATAACGAGGTTGCCGAGAATGACTTCTTCCGCACCCTCTGCCTTGCATATTTCGTAAAAATACGAAAGCGCGTTCATCGAATAGCTGTTGCCTATTGCAAGCAGCTTTATTTTTTTACCGTCCCATGAGCCGAGCTTTGACTGAACGTGGAGGGAAGTCACGGTCGGTGTCGGGGAGGCGGACTTTTTCGTATCGGATGTGTTTGCGGGCGTTGAGGTAGAGATTGCCGTGTTTTCTTCTTGCTCGGTCGGCGCGCTTCCGCATGCGGCAAGCGATAATATCAATGATATGCAGATAAAAGCGGTAAATATCTTCTTCAACATAAATGATACCTCCACTGACAAAAAATCAGCCTAAAAATGTAAGCGGTACGAGTATTGTCTCGGGACGCCCCGGAGTTATTATGCGAAGCACTGCATCGTTGCGTGATTTCACGGCTCCCGCGGTTATTGTGAATACCGCCGATGCGCTGTTCGGACGGTTTTTGATATAAAGGTTTTTCTTTTCGCACGAATACGTCCAGCCGTCGGGCAGGAGCAATTCGCACTCAAAATGACGCTGTGAAAGAAAATGATTCGTCACCGTTGCCGTGAACGAGATAGATTCATTCTCTTTTATTTCCGGCGCACGTTCGTAATCTATATGTACGCTTGCCGGTGTAAAATCGTAATCACAGCAGTACGATGAACGGGCTTCTAGCGCCCGTGCGAACGAATCGCCGTAAAAGGCTTGTATGTCGTTTTCGGGCAATTCATCGTCACCGTCGGTGATGCTGACGTTTTTGCCGCGAAGCATTTCTGGCTGAAGCATCAAAAGCTTTGATGCAAGCTCGGTGCATGAAAGCGGTATGCCGTAGCATGCACCGCGGTTTATCGCAACGGTAACTATTTCATCACCTATGTATGCTTTCCAATCCTCGGGAATTATTTTCTGTCCGTATATAAGTCCCATTATCGCGCCTGCTGTCGCGCCGGTACAGTCGGTATCGTCGCCGCAGTTTATGGCTGTAAGCAATGTCTTTTTGAAATCGCCCTCACCATACAAAAGACCTATCACTGTATAGGCAACATTTGTCGGAGCTTGAAACCAACCGTCATTCGTGCCGAAATCGGGCTCATTCATTGCCATTTCGGTGACTTCGTCACGCGCGGTATCCCAAGAATTACCGTTGTCGTAGCATTTTATTACATGCGATACGAACTTGTGTGTGCGACAGCTTTTCGGGATCTTTGAAAGCCCTATGCGGATAAGCTCACGCATATCTGAAATGGCAAACGCCGCACTTTCTATCGCCGCAATGAATATCGTGGCATAAGTGCCTTCGCCCATGCCGTGATCGACACATGCGTCCATATAGCCGAAGCGCATGGTATCTTCAACAAGCGCGGGATCAAGGCATGCCCACACCTCCGTGCGTATCCATGCGCCGTTGGAGTGCTTCCATTCGTTGTCGTATTCTCCCGAAATAGGGGGAACGAGACCTGCCGCCATATTTCCCTTGCCGACGCCGTATTCGTTCCAATAGGGCGAAACGTATTCCATCCAATATTCGCCCAAAAGACGTTCATCAAGCTTATAGCGTCCGTTCTCTTCGACGGCTTTGAGCCATACGAGCTGTAAATCGAGATCGTCGTTCGGAAGCGGCTTGCCGGGAGGCGTTGTGAAGCCCTTTACGTCGAGCTTTGTCCGCTTGCCCTCAAACGGACCGCCGAGCGTGCCGCCGATATTTTTACCGAGCCAGCATGCGTATATTTTATCCTGCATTTTGCTTCTGTTTAATTTTATCATTTTTGTCACCCTTTTCAGACGTTGAAACGGAACAGCGTTATGTCGCCGTCTTTCATGACATAATCCTTGCCCTCGGAACGCACAAGACCGTGTTCACGCGCAACTGTCATGGATTTATATTGCATGAATTCGTCATAGCCGATTATTTCGGCACGGATGAAGCCGCGTTCAAAATCGGAGTGTATCTTGCCTGCCGCCTGCGGTGCTTTAGTGCCGTTTACGATAGTCCACGCGCGTACCTCTGTCTCGCCTGCTGTCAGGAATGAAATAAGTCCGAGTAAAGTATAGCTCGCCTTTACAAGACGGTTAAGTCCGCTTTCCTCAAGCCCGTATTCGGCAAGGAACATTTCCTTTTCTTCCGGGTCAAGCTGTGAAAGCTCCTCTTCTATTTTTGCCGATATAACAAGCACCTGATCGCCGTCCTTGGCGGCAAGCTCACGGAGTGCTTTTACGTTGTCTGTTTCCTTGCCGATCTCGTTTTCGGCGATATTTGCCGCATAGATTATCGGCTTTGTTGTAAGCAGGAAGAAAGATTTTGCAAGCTTTTGTTCTTCTTCGTCCATAGGCATGTTGCGGACGGGCTTTTCATTCTGAAGCCATTCCACCATTCTTTGAAGCAGCTCTGCTTCCGCCTGTGCGAGCTTGTCATTGCCGCGTGCTGCTTTTATCGCCTTGTCAAGACGCTTTTCGCAGGTTTCAAGGTCGGCAAGGATAAGCTCTAAATTGATGGTCTCAACGTCGCGCACGGGGTCGATCGAGCCGTCAACATGGATGATGTCGGAATCCTCAAAGCAACGCACTACGTGAACGATGGCGTCCACCTCGCGTATATGCGAAAGAAACTTGTTGCCGAGGCCTTCACCGCGTGACGCTCCGCGAACAAGCCCGGCGATATCGACGAATTCGATGAATGCCGGAGTAAGCTTTTTGGGATTGTATATCGCCGCAAGCTCATCAAGACGGCGGTCGGGAACAGATACGACGCCGACATTCGGCTCTATCGTGCAGAACGGATAATTCGCCGCCTCCGCACCGGCGCTTGTTATCGCATTGAACAATGTGCTTTTGCCTACATTAGGCAAACCTACTACACCTAATTTCATTTTATGTTACCATTTCCTTTCAAGACACAAAACGCGATAAAAAATCACTGACACGGCAATTAAAATATCGCATCTGTTTCGGTTACCTCGCGAGAGGCGAGAAACAAGCGTCATTATATTTTTAGCGTGATTTTTCACGCTATTTTACTTCATTTATACTTGTGTATCCTAAAAGTTTTTGCAAAATCTCAGGTTGCATACCGCTCCCGTTGGCAGATACCCTTGCCGCATTCTTTGCCTTTTAGGTTTTTACCCAAATTATTAACTCCTTTCTCAAATGAGAAAAAGAGCCAATGCAACATATATAGTATATCACATTGGCGCTT
>JAZRXI010000006.1:0-21199 GCA_045600145.1 Clostridia bacterium
GAATCCCGCAAAGGAAGACAACTTCTATGTTGAAGCCATCTGCCGCGATGTCGAATGGCTCGGCTTCAAGTATGACAAGCTCTGCTTTGCCGCGGATTATTTTGAAACGATGTACGAGCAGGCGATAGTCCTTATCAAAAAAGGACTTGCATTCGTATGCGATATGAACGCGGACGAAATCAAGGAATCACGCGGAACGCTTACCGAGCCGGGCATGAACAGCCCTTACCGTGACAGAAGCATCGAGGAAAACCTTGATTTGTTTGCAAGGATGCGCGCGGGCGAATTTGCCGACGGCGCAAAGGTCTTGAGAGCAAAAATAGACATGGCGTCGCCGAACATCAATATGCGCGACCCCATAATCTACCGTATCCTGCGCATGGAACATTACCGCACGAACAATGATTGGTGCATTTATCCGATGTATGATTATGCGCATCCTATTGAGGATATGATGGAGCATGTCACGCATTCTATCTGCACTCTTGAATTTGAAGACCACAGACCGCTCTACGATTGGGTCGTGGCAAATGTCGAGCTTGACGCAAAGCCGAGACAGATAGAATTTGCTCGTCTCAACATGACGCGCACGATAATGAGCAAGCGTTATCTTAAAAAGCTTGTACAGGAGAACAGCGTCAGCGGATGGGATGACCCGAGAATGCCTACTATTGCGGGACTTCGCCGCAGAGGCTATACTCCCGCTGCAATACGCGATTTCTGTGACCGCATAGGCGTTGCAAAAAGCAATTCGGTAGTCGATGCGACACTTCTTGAGCATTGCGTGCGTGAGGACCTTGCCGATAAGACATTGCGTAAAATGGCTGTGCTTGATCCGATAAAGCTTGTTATAGACAACTATCCCGAAAACACATCCGAAATACTTACGACCGAGAACGGAAGCGACGAGACCGCAGGCGTGCGCGAAATGACATTCTCGCGTGAGCTGTATATCCAAAGTGAAGATTTCATGATCGACCCGCCGAAAAAATTTTTCAGAATGTTCGTCGGCGGCGAAGTGCGTCTTAAATCGGCATATATCGTTAAATGCACGGGATATGAGACCGATGAAAACGGCAAGGTGACGATCGTTCACTGCGAATATGATCCCGAAACGAAATCCGGCTGTGCAGGCGCGGACCGTAAGGTCAAGGGCACGCTCCATTGGGTGGATGCGGCGAACTGTGAAAGCGCAGAGTTCAGGCTTTACGATTATCTGCTTGACGAGCGCGACGGCGAGGGCATTGATTTCTCGGAACGTGTGAATCCGCAGTCGCTGACGGTGGTAAACGGTTATATCGAACATTCACTTGCAAATGCCGAAATAGGCGATTCGTTCCAATTCATCCGTGTCGGATATTTCTGCAAGGATGAGGACAGCACGGCGGATAAGCCGGTATTCAATCGTATCGTCGGTCTGCGCGATACATGGGCAAAGGTAAACAAATAAGCTATATTTTGGTTTTTTGCAAATATTGACTTGCTTTTGCTTTTGTGCTACAATAAGAGCATAGAGGCTGAAAAGAGGATTCTTATGGACAAATATTCATTATCACAAAAGATATTTGCGGCAGTGCTCATACTTTGTGCGTTTGCTTCGTGCTTCTGTGTGTCCGCATTTGCGATTCCGGCATCGGGCGAGCCCGCGATATATGCGGATAATGTCATCCTCGATAAAGATGATAAGGCGGCAGCCGTGAAGTTTACGCTTCAGAATAACCCGGGCTTTACGGGTCTGCGAATATGGGTAAGCTATGACGCTTCTGCACTTGAATTACAGAAATCGAACATTTCGGATGTCGACGGCAATGTACTGAAAATGCAGAAGGGCGGTATTAGCTCACTTAATATCCAGACCGACGCCGATGATTGCATAATACCCAAAAATCCGTTTTTGCTTTCGTGGGTGGACGATCTTGCGAAAAAGAACTGTACCAATAACGGAGTTATAGCTACTTTGTATTTCAATATTCTTCCCGGTGCGGAGGAAGGCAGGGCGTATCCGATAACACTTAAGTGCGAAAAGGAGAAATATGATATAATCTCCTGCGAGGGCAAGGCAGTAACGTCGATAAATGTTTATGACGGCTCGGTTTCGATAGGCTGTCCGCATCTCAAAAAACGCATTGTGGCAGTAAGCTCTACTTGCATCACAAAAGGGTATGAGCAGATGATATGTGCCGATTGCAACAAGGTTTTAAGCACGAATGAGATGAATTATACAGAGCATTCTTGGGTAGCGGGCGATGTAACTCCGCCGACCGAGACGGAGATGGGCTACACAACTTATATATGCGGGGTCTGCAACGCACATAAAAAAGATGATTTTACGTCTTTTATGCCCAAGGACGGAGATGTTCCGGTTATTACTCCCGACAGCTCGCCGTACTACGTTGACGATAACGGAAATCCGACATCTACTGCGGTCATTCCCGACCCGACACCTATCCCGACGGATGAAAACGGATATATAAAAGAAGAAACGCCCACAAAACCGCTTGCGGCTGACGAGGCATTCTTGAATTGTCAGTATGTAAAAAGTGCGATAATGCAGGCACTCGGGCATGAGTATACGGAGCATGTAAATACTGTTGAAAGCGTGAATGGCGAGCGCGGGTATGATGTTTACAAGTGTGCGCACTGTGACAGCACGATAAAAAGAAACTTTACCGAAATAGGTTAAGCAAAATATAAATACCGTTGAGCATCACTTTGAAGTGCAGCACAACGGTATTTTTTTATCTGCAAAAATAAGCCATGCCGCCGAATTGCGGACATTATTTTATCATCGCGGAACCGGTTATGTGCGCTTTTACCGCATCAAAATCGGCTTCTGTTATCATACCGTCGAGGTCAACGTCCATTGCGGCGGCTGTGATACCGTCTGCGCTTGCTTTGCCGAGCAGTACACGTTGAATGGCGGTCATGTCCGCAACGGTAACACGCCCGTCACCGTTTGTGTCGCCGCGGACAATGAGCGTGTAGACTCTTGATACATTGCTTATCGGGAACAGCGTCATACCTGTAGAAACAACGGAAAGGTCATCCGAAAAGGCAACGCCTGCTATCGTGAATAGAGCGTAATCGTTTATTTGCGCAAGCAATTCGTCAGGCGTGATACCGGGAGCGATTCCTTGTATCATCATGCTTTCACGGTCGATATCAAGAGTTTCGGAAAACGCGTCAAGCATAGGCATAACCGTTATTACACTGTCTGATACGGCAACGTATATTTCGTCGGTAGCGGCGTTTATTGCGCCACATTCGGGAATTTCAAGTGTAAGAAGTGAATCACCGATTTTCGCCGAAGCGGAAACAGTGAATACGATATCGGCGAGCTTGCCGTTTGAAGTGTTATCATATAACGCAGGCTCCCACGAAAGAATGAGTGAACCGCATCCGTCATCATAAAAGATAAAATCCTCAAGCATATCCGTAGTTTCAACAGATAATGTCGAAACGGCGTTGCTGTCATACTTTATTTTTACATAAAGTGCCGCAAGTCCCGGATTGCGCGAAAGATGTATTCCGACGGAAACATTTTCTCCTTGACGGCATACAGTATTGTCCGCGCTTACGGTACATTCGGGAGATGCCGATGCGGTAAATGAAACCGTCAGCAAGAAAATACATATAAAAAGACATGCTGTAAGCTTTTTCATGTTATACCTCCCGAATGGTTTGCAGTATATTTGCAACGTATATATAATAGCATCGTTACGATGTGTTGTCAATATGGTAAATAGTTTAGAGAAGCCTGTTCGCTTTTACACCTACTAATAAATTGACAATCATTTTGAAAAATGATATAATTATTCAAAACATAATGGGGTGGATTTTATGGATGAACAAAATATTCATCGGGTGGATAACAGGCCGGCATCGATATATTCGGTAGTAATATTCATTCTTGTGTTCACGGTCATTTATATGTTTTACCCGCAGTTGTCGATGTTCGTACCGTTTTTGGGTGAAAAGACGGTTTTGCCGACGAAATGCGTGCAGACGGGGATCAATGGGATGGTGTATGCCCAAAATATCGTTATTGTTGAAGTATATGAAAAAGAAAAGGCACAGGTCGGAGGCTTCGGGAGTGATACCGAGGTTTTCAGACGTGTGAATGTTCATACAAAAGAGATACTTAAGGGCAGTGCAGAGGAGGAGTTCTTTATCAAGGAGCGCGGCGGCACAGTGCTTTTGAAAAACGGTGCATCAAAGAAAAAATATATAGTCAGCTATGAAAACTCGCCGGAGTTTACGGTGGGAAAGTCGTATATTCTATTTCTTGACGGAAGCGGAGAGATCTTGAATGAAAAGTACGGCGCGGTGCAAATGAACGATAACGGCTCATTTACGGACACATTTGGCAACAGCTATACAAAAGAGGAGATACTTTTACTGACGGCGGAGGCGGGAAAATGAAAAGAATTTTTATAAAGCTTTTTATAATGACTGTCTGCGCCTTTGCCATACTTGCGTTTTGTACATCGTGTGCGGGCAACTCGTATGATGGCACGGCAACGGCATATCTAAACGCATTCGTGAGATTCGATTACGAGGAAATGTATGACATGCTTACCCCGGGTGCGCAGGGACGTGTGACATATGAAAAATTTGTAGAATATCACAAAAAAGTGTATGATACGCTTAAAATATGCTCAGTGACCGTCGAACGCGGTGACTGCACCGATAACGGACTTTCCCAAATATATGATTATACGGCAAAATTCGTTTCGGAGGAATACGGAACGTTTTCGTATGATATGCAGCTTGAGGTCTACAAAAAAGCGAAATTTTATCTCGTATCATGGACTCCTGCAAATGTTGTCGGCGGAATGGATTGGAACGACCGTATCTACGCAGCGACAACGCACGGCAAACGCGGGGAAATATTTGACCGTGACGGCAGAGTGATCGTTAAAAACGATTATGCCGCGACTGTATATGCAGACAAGGAATCACTCAAGGATTCACTTGACGCGACGAGCGTTCAGATTTCACAAATACTCGGCACGGAAGCTATTAAGTTAAGAGAAAGCTTCAATAAATCTAACGGAAATACCGGAATATTTGCGACATTGTTCCGCGATGAACTGTCGCTTGAACAGGAGAAAGCACTCGAAAGTATTCCGAATGTCAAGGTCGACAGAAGCTCTATAACCCCGATAAGATACTATCCTTACGGCGATGCGCTCTCGCAGACGCTCGGGTATTCGACACCTGTCACACCGGAGGACAGAGAAAAGGCAGAATATAAATATATCGACGAGGGAACGCGGATCGGCAGGAGCGGACTTGAAGGTGCATATGATCTCAGCCTTCAGCCGACAAACGGCTACAGAATATATCTTTTGTCAGATGACAGTAAACGCAAGACGGTGCTGTACGAAAAGCCCGCCAAGGATGGCTATGACCTTATGCTGACGGTAGATATCGCAATAGAGAAAAGTATAACCGATTATATGAAGGAAAACTATAAGGATATTTCAACGGGAACAGCCACGATAGTTGACCCGCAGACGGGTGCTGCAGTAGCCCTTGTCAGCTATCCTTCATATGATGCCAATGTTTATGCCTTTGACAAAGCTACAGATTACGGTGATCTGTTTGAAAATGCGAATACACCGCTGTTGAACAGAAACGTGCAGGGAACATATCCGCCCGGCTCGATATTCAAATCGCTGATGGCGTGCATCGGAATTTCAACAAACACCGTAAGTCCGGACACGCGCTTTCCGTATGAAAACGAGATACAGTATTATACGTACGAAAAGGATAGATGGCGTCCTGCCGGAAGCAAGTGGTCTACATACATAGTGCGTCAGGCGTTTCGAGGCTCGGCAAGCGGAGCTCTTGATATGCACCGTGCACTGACATGGTCGGATAATATCTATTTCGGCTGGCTTGCAATGCAGGTCGGTAAGGAAAAAATGATCCAATATGCCGAGAAAATAGGCATCGGCGAAAGCATTCCGTTCGACCTTAAAGTGAAAAAATCACAGCTTGCGAACAGCATGGATACGCTCAACAGCGTAAAATTGCTTGCAGATACAGGTTTCGGACAGGCAGAGGTACTGTTCACTCCGCTTCAGCTTTGTTGCTCGTTCTCGCTTTTCGGCAATAACGGAAGCATAATGCAGCCGTACATAGTAAAGTGCGTATGTGATACAAATGAAAAAGGCGAGCATGTAGTCGTTAAGGAAACGACTCCAACTGTTTATAAAAGTGAAGTGTTTACGCCCACGGTGGTAAGCACGGTGCGCTCGATACTTGAAAATACCGCCGCTAACGGTACGGGCAAAAGCGGTACGCGCGATTTGCTTTCGACTATGCGCATCGCGTCGAAAACGGGTACGGCGCAGACCGGTACCAATGATACCGGTGAGGTAGGCTGGTATGCGGGACTTGTCATCGACGGTGGCGAAAAGGATGCGGTGCTGATAAGTGCCGATGAAAGCGACCTTAAGTTTGCATGTGTACGAAATACATTTATGCTGCTCAGAGATGAGATACTGAGCGATTGAGTACAGAAAAATCACAATCGGAGCTTAAAGAATTGTTAGGATACATAATAACGGAAAAAAAGGAAGAGCTTGCGGAAATAGTGCTCGCCGGAAGATGCGAGAATATTGACTTTGAGGTGCGTACAAGTGATGAAATATTCATTGGAGCGTTCGAAGGGTCTTTTCTCTTAAAACGTCCGGATGTTGCGGTGATGTTATGTGATTCGTTCGAAACATGCGCTTTGCTTGAAAAGCTCGGTGTACACGTCATAAACGGTAAAGCCATGGATATTACAGCACGCGAAAGGCTGTATCTTAAGCTTATGAATACGGGACTATGTCTTCCGCGGTCACTGTTGCTTGCGGGAAACAGGGGGACAGAAGACCTGAACATACAGTTTCCATGCATGCTTGCGTGGGAGGAAAGACTCGGCATTATTGAGAACGCCGCCGAATTGCGCAAGGCATGTACTTCGGCGGGCAAAAAGCTCGTGTTTGAAAAAATAAACGGCGAAAAGTTTAACTGCTTTGTGGCGGGCAATGCGTTGATATCACAGAATGTGCCCGAGGATGTAAAAGAAACGGCTTTGCGTGTCGCGGCGTCGACAGGACTTGAATACGGTTGTATTACACTTATCAAAAGAGAGCGTGACATATTCGTCGATTCGGTTTCACTGTTCAGGGAGCTTGAAGCTTACGAACGGCAGCAGGCGGCAGAGGCACTTGTACGGTTCATCAAGGATGAAAATGAATTCAAAATGCAATAAATGAAAGGATGCGCATATGTGCATAATAATGGATATGACGAGCAACGAAGCTAAAGTATATGAATTTCTTGAAAAGCTTGATATAAAATATGAAAAAACAGAGCATCCGGCGGCGGAAACAATGGAGGATTGTGAAACGATAAACGCATTGCTCGATGTAAAGATGTGCAAGAATCTTTTTCTGTGTAATCAGCAGAAAACAAAATTCTATCTCGTTATGCTTCCTATGGAAAAACGATTTTCGTCAAAGGACTTTGCCAAAAAGACGGGACTGTCGCGGTTGTCGTTTGCGTCGGACGAGTATCTTGAACGTTATCTCGGTGTAAGACCCGGTGCGGTAAGCGTAATGGGACTTATCAATGACACGGAAAACAACGTTACGGTTTTTATCGACAGTGAGACGGCATCGCGTGAATTTATAGGATGCCATCCATGCGTCAACACGGCAAGCATGAAAATCAAGACAAGCGATATTTTTGAAAAATTTTTTCCCGCTGTGTACCACAGTGCGACGGTAATGGAGATATAGGGAGAGTATTTATGGATGAAATAAAGGAGCAGGCGTATCTTGCGATAAAGGAGCTTGTTGAAATTTCAGGGATCAAAAAAGGAGAGATATTGGTCATCGGTTGCTCGTCAAGCGAGATAACGGGCGGCACGATAGGAAAAAACTCAAGCTTAGAGGCAGCACAGGCGGTGTTTGACGGCATATATCCGTTCCTTTGCGAAAAAGGGATATATCTTGCGGCACAGTGCTGTGAGCATCTTAACCGCGCACTTATAATCGAACGCGCGGCGGCTGAAAAGTTCGGGCTTGAGGAGGTCTCGGTGATACCTCAGCCCAAAGCGGGCGGCTCATTTGCAACATGCTGTTATAAGGGCTTTGGATCGCCGGTAGCGGTAGAGCATATAAAAGCGAGTGCGGGCATGGATATCGGCGGAACACTTATCGGCATGCACCTTAAGGATGTTGCGGTTCCCGTACGGCTTTCGACCGACAGGATAGGAAAAGCACTTCTGCTTTGCGCAAGGACACGTCCGAAATACATCGGCGGCGAACGCGCTATATATTCTTAAAGCAAAGCGGCAAACAAAAGGAGAAAAATAAGATGCCATTACCGTACAAACCGCCCACACACCTTATGGCGGAGAAAAACAAAGAGCCTAAACCTCAAAATATAAAAGAAGTACCGCGCTTTATCAAAAACACTGTAGCATCATTCTTTTCACGGCTGTTTTACATTCTTAAGATCGTGTGGGAAACCAATCCGTGGATATTGGTGCTGATGGTTTTCATAGCACTTCTTCAAGGTGTGCTTCCGCTTGTCGGAACATATATATCGGCTCAGATAATCAACAAGATGTCGCTGACACTGCAGGGAGTCACGGTGACGCTTACGGCAATGGGCGTGATGTTCATGTATCAGTTCGCGTACATGTTCATCAACCGCATAATCGGTGATATCAACGGAATAATAACAAATCTTGCCGGCGTGCAGGTGTCGAACCACATCCGTTGCAAGATAATGAAAAAATCAAAGGAAATCGACATTTCAAGCTACGATATTCCGGATTTTTACGAAAAGCTTGAAAATGCTAACCGCGAAGCCGGAATGCGCCCGATACAGATACTCAGTGCAACTCTGAACGTTATCAGCACTGTCATCAGCATGATAAGCTTTGTAATAGTGCTTGCGGGAATAAGCATATGGGCACCGTTCGTTGTTGCCGTGCTTGCTTTGCCTGCCGCTATAGTAAGCTTTGTTTATCGCAAAAAAACAGTAGCGTACATGCGTTTGCGGTCAAAATCGAGACGGCAGATGAATTATTTTTCATCCATCATGGTAAGCAAGGATATGGTAAAGGAGCTTCGTTTGCTCGGACTCGGTGACGACTTTGAACGCCGCTACAACAATGTGTTCGAAGATTATTTCAAAGGCTATAAAAAGATAATAGTTTCCGAGGGGTTGTGGAATCTCTTGCTCGGCGTCGCAAGGATGATAGGCGGTTGCGTGATGTATTTTCTGGTTGCCGCGCTTGTGCTTGCCGGAAAAATAATGATAGGTGATTATTCGTTCTACACGGGCGCGCTCAGCTCGATAAGCAACGGCGTTACCACTCTGATCGCAGGAACGTCCTCTGTTTATGAAGGAACACTGTTTATCGACAATCTCATTTCATTCATGAAAGAGGAAAGAAAAATAGTGCCGCTCGGAGAGCCTGTAATGCCTCAAACGGGAATCGGTCATAAGATAGAGTTCAGGGACGTATGCTTCAAATATCCGGGTACGGAGCGTTATGTGATACAGCATCTCAATATGACCTTTGAGCCGGGGGAAACCGTGGCACTTGTCGGCTTGAACGGTGCGGGAAAAACCACAATAATAAAGCTTCTTACGCGTCTGTACGACCCGAACGAGGGTGAAATATTGCTTGACGGTATAGATATACGCAAATATGACGTAAAAGCACTTTACACGCTGTTCGGAATAGTATTTCAGGATTTCGGCAGATATGCGGTCACCGTTACCGAAAACATAAGCTTCGGCGATATCGACAAGCCGATAGATATGAAAAAGATACAGGATGCCGCTTACATGAGCAATGCTGTTGAGTATATCGAACGGCTTCCGAAAAAATTCGATACGCCTATGATGCGTTTCTTCGAAGAAGACGGTATCGAACCGTCGGTAGGTCAGTGGCAGAAGCTCGCTGTTGCGAGAGCGTTTTATGCGGATTCGGATATCATAATCCTTGATGAGCCTACCGCATCGCTTGATGCGCTTGCCGAACAGGAAATATTCAGGCAATTCGATGAGCTGAGAAGCGGCAAAACAACGTTATTCGTTTCACACCGCCTTTCAAGCGCAGTAGGTGCGGATAAAATAGTTGTTGTCAAAAACGGCAGTGTCATCGAAGAAGGCACTCATGCTCAACTTATGGCGCAAAAGGGCGAATATGAAAAAATGTTTTCAGCGCAGGCTGAAAAATATCAGTTGGATAACTTTGCGGAGTGATTTATTCCATTCCGCCGTTCCTTATCAGCTTTTGATAATAGTAGAACGAATCGCGCGGGACACGCTCAAGAGTTTTAAAATTGACAGCGATCAGTCCCATGAGGTATTCGTAGCCCACGCTTGCTTCCCAGCAGTCCATGACTGACCAATAGAAATATCCACGTAGGTTGATGCCCGCGTGGATTGCTTTTTCGCATTGGCGGACATGTTGACGGATGTAATTGTTGCTTTCATTGCCAAATGCTTATCAAACAGATACGGAGTACCGTGTCCGTGGACGTATGCGCCGTAAACGGAAAGCTTCGGCTCGTTGACAGTGCTCCAATACTTTACTCTGTCACCGAATTCGCGAAAGCAGATTTCCGCATATTTGGTATAATATCCGAAAAATTTTTCACCCGGGAAGCCACCTTCCTCCAGCACCCATTGCGGAAGGTCTGAATGAATCAGATCAAAGAAAGGTGTTATTCCGTTATTAATAAGCGTGTTGATCATGTCGTTGTAATAATCAATTCCCGCAATGTTTGGAACGCATGATTTGTCAGGACATATTCTTGCCCATGAAATTGAAAAACGGAATGTGTTTATTCCTAGTTCTTTCATCAATTTGATGTCTTCGGGATATTTATGATAAAAATCGGCGCCGGTGTCAGGCGGAAAATGATCTTGAAATCTGCTGCTTGTTGCGAGATCGTAAAAAGCGTGTTCTCGAATATTATCGTTTTTTCCGCCCTCATGTCTTCCGCCCTCAAGCTGCATTGCACTGCATGATGCACCCCACATAAATTCGTTTGAAAAAAACGGTTTGATTTGTACTCTTTTCCATTTTGCAGATCTCCGGTTGCTCTGTAATAGACTTTTATACCGCGAGAATTATATCATTCCTGCTATGTAAAGTCAATAGCTGTCTTGTTACTTTTTGCACAGTGATTCAGCTATTCTTACGGTTTCCATTGCGTCGCATGCGTAGAAATCGGCATTTATTGCCTTGGCGTAATCAGGATCAAGTACCGCACCACCAACGATAATGTGGCAGAACGGGGCTTTTTCGTGTATCAGCCGCACGGTTTCCTCCATTGCCGGGACAGTAGTCGTCATCAGTGCACTGAGTCCCGCTATCGGTGCGTGCAGATGCAGTATTTCATCAACTATTTTATCCGGCGGAACATCTTTGCCGAGATCGTAAACATCGAAACCGTAATTCTCGAGCAACAGACGCACGATATTTTTGCCGATATCGTGAATATCTCCGCGAACGGTGGCAAGCACGATTTTTGTCGCATCATCCTTTACCGATGATACAGCGGATGCTTTTATCACCTCGAACGCGCTCTGTGCCGCCTCAGCGCTCATGAGAAGTTGAGGAAGATATACTGTTTTGTTCTCAAAGCCCTTGCCCACATCGTCAAGTGCAGGAATGATTTCGGCGTTGATTATTCTAAGGGCATCTGTATCATTAAGAAGCGAAGCCGTAATATCACGCGCTTGCTCTCTTAAGCCTTTACGGATCGCGTTCTGTAATGTAGGTATTTCGTCGACAGAAGCATCATGCTTTATTTCGACTGCGGGTCTTGCGAGATCATCCGCCAACGTCTGCCCGAACGCGATATATTCGTTGCAATTTGCGTCAAGCGCATTGAGCGCACGGTAGGCGTAATATGTTTTCATCATTTCCGTGGAATACGGATTCATTATCGCCGCTGAAAGTCCTTTTTCAAGTGCGAGCGCAAAGAACACGCCGTTGACGGTATCACGCGAAGGCAGTCCGAAAGATACATTTGATACACCGAGCAGAGTGTGACAGCCAAGCTCGGTGCGGATGCGATTCAACGCGTCAAGCGTAATGAGTGCTGCGTTTTTATCGGCACTTACTGTCATGGTGAGTGTGTCGAATACTATATCTTTTTTTGCAATACCGTACTTTGCGGCGGTATTGAGTATTTTTTTTGCTATCTCCACTCTGCCGTCGGCAGTTGCGGGAATGCCGTTTTCGTCAAGCGTAAGCGCTATTATCACACCACCGTACTTCTTAACGAGCGGGAATATCGCGTCCATGCTTTCCTGCTTGCCGTTTACGGAATTTATCAGCGCTTTGCCGTTATATCGACGCAATGCACACGCCATTGCCTCCGGCGACGCGGTATCTATTTGTAACGGCAGGTCGATGACTGCCTGCAATTCCTCGACAGCTTCCGTCAGCACCTGCGCTTCGTCGATCCCGGGCACGCCGACATTGACATCAAGCGCGTGCACGCCTCTTTCCTGCTGTGCGATACCTTCTTTCAAAATATAGCTTATGTCATGCTCCTGTATAGCTTGACGAAAACGTTTTTTGCCCGTGGGATTTATGCGTTCGCCGATAAGCAGGGGTGCATCGGCAAAGCTCACTGCGTGCGTGTATGACGAGATCACCGTTTCATTTTTATTATTTATTTTTGCCACGGGGATATCCGATATTGCCGCACATAGCTTTTTGATATATTCTGGTGTTGTTCCACAGCAACCGCCCACAACGCGCACGCCGTTTTCGACGGCTTCTTTGACGGTCTGTGCAAATTCGTCGGCAGTGATATCAAAGACGGTCTTGCCATCGATCACCTTGGGCAGACCAGCATTCGGCTTGAACACGACGGGAACCGATGCGTGCACAAGTATTTTTTTCAGCGTCGGCATGAGCTGAGCGGGACCCAGCGAACAGTTGATGCCTATAGCGTCCGCACCCATGCCTTCAAGCATTGAAGTCATTGCTTCCGGGGATGCACCCGTCATAAGCGTACCGTCAGCAGAATATGCGTTGGTGACTATCACGGGCAGATCGCTGTTTTCTTTTACCGCGAGCAACGCCGCCTTGGTTTCAAGACTGTCGTTCATGGTTTCTACCGTCACGAGGTCAACACCGGCGCTGACGCCCGTTTTAACGGTCTCTGCGAATATTTTTACCGCATCCTCGAAATCAAGATCTCCGTAGGGCTTGAGCAAGCGTCCTGTGGGACCGATATCGAGCGAAATGAATTTTTCTTTCTTTGATGATGAGATATCACGCGCGGCTTTTGCGTTTTTGACGGCGGCTGATACTATCGCGTACAGCTCAGCAGTGCCAAAGTGGAGTGTATTCGCACCGAAGGTGTTTGTGTTAACCACATTACTGCCCGCGTCGAAATACGCGCGGTGAACGCCTGTTACCGTGTCCGCATGGGTGATATTCCAGCGTTCGGGAGCTTCACCGGGTTCAAGACCCGCATTCTGCAAAAGCGTGCCCATGCCGCCGTCAAGAATTACGGTATTATTTTTCAGAAATTCACGAAAATTCATATCTTCTCCTTAATGCCCGTTATTGCCGTTACGGATTTGCTCGGCGACATAAGCAGGCTTTCGTTAAGTGTTACGCCCTGTAATTTCGGACAGTCAAAGAACGCGAATATATCTTTTTGCATTGAAAGCGAAAGGTCTCCGTAACCCGGACTGAAACGCGGGTGTACCTCATATTTTTGCGTCAAAATCATTTCAAAGGAATCACAGAGCGCTTCAATGCGCTCCGTGCCGATTGCCTGCAAACACACGCTTTTTGAAGGCGCGATGCGCACATAGCGGTGGATGAGACGGTCGATCGCAAGCCCGACGGTAGCAACGGAAATAATCGCTTTTTTACAGCCATCGAGGTTTTTCGCAAGCGACTTGCTTTTAACTGAGGTAAAGCCGAAATCCACAGTACCGTCCTTGATGAAAATATCGAATTCCTCATAGCAGAGCTTAAAATCAAAGACATCGCGACATTCATCCACACAGCTTTCGATGAGGGCATTTATGCTTTCGTCTGTATTGCGGACGCCCATATAGCGCATGACCTCGGCTTTATTTATATCCGACATGGGCGGTTTTATGATATTCATGATCATTTGCCCAGAATATCTGAAAGATTCGACTGTATTGCGGCGGCGACATCGGGCTTGTTCATTGAATAAACATGCACATGATAGATACCGTTCGCGTAGAGGTCTATTATCTGGTCGGTGGCGTAGGCGATGCCGGCTTGCTTCATTGCGGCGGGGTCGGAGCCGAATTTATCGACGAGTGCCTTGAACCTTTGTGGCATGAACGAGCCTGAAAGCTTTATTGCTCTTTCGACCTGTTTTGCGTTGGTTATCGGCATGATACCGGGCAGGACGGGAACGGTTATGCCCGCCTCGCGTATCTTATAAAGAAAGTTATAAAGCAGGTTGTTATCAAAGAACATCTGTGTTGTCAGAAATTCACAGCCCGCGCTGACCTTTTCGGCGATGTAGTGTATATCCTCCGCCTGATTTGGACTTTCGGGATGCACCTCGGGATAGCATGCGCCGCCGATGCAAAAACCGGGGTCGATTTCCTTAAGCTCACGTATCAGGTCTACGGCGTGAGTATAATGCCATGTACTGCGGTCATCGTTCATGCGCTCGGCAGGGATATCGCCGCGCAGTGCCATGACATTTTCAAGCCCGGCATTCTTCATTGCGATGATTTTTTCGCGCACGGTTTCACGTGTTGATGAAACGCAGGTGAGGTGAGCAAGCGACGGAACGCCGTGATGGCTCATTATTTGCTGGGCTATTTTAAGCGTGTAGGGACTTGTGCCGCCGCCCGCACCGTAGGTGACGCTGACAAATGACGGGTGAAGTTCAGCTATCTCCGTTACGGCTTGAGCTACACTGTCGAACGCCGTTTCGTTTTTCGGAGGAAAGACCTCAAACGACAGTGAGTATTTTTTTTCTTGAAGCTTTTTTGATATTTTCATAGAATCCCTCCATATAATGCACACATGTCCATTATTGCATAATTAAGATATCACATAAATTGTTTTGCAAGTGCGGCATCGTTGAGCAGTATTGCATCGGCGCCGAGCGCGGCAAGCTTTTCTATTTGCTCTCTTGAGCTGTTCATGCGGAACAGCGGATGGTCTATACTTGGATCATTGCTCATTATCCAAATTTCACGGTCTTCGGGGATAGCCGCACGCACCTTTGATATCGGGCAGTCTACCAGCCAATCCTCCCACAGGCGGATATTGCCCGCGCCCGCTTCGGCGTATGCTTCGGGCGAGCCGGCATCTACCATGAATGCAAGGATATCCTCTTTGTCGAAGAATTTGCGTGCGACCTTGACCTCGTCGACAAAATGAACGCCTGCTATCGTCTTGAACGGAGCATTTCTTAATTTTTTATACAGCGCCTCGTCGAATGTGTTGCCGGGCAGATCAAACAATACTGCAGAGCTTCCCGAATAGTTTTTCAATAACTCATCGAGCGTCGTAAGCTCCTTACCGGCCTTTTCAAGTGTCGCTTTCATTTCAGAATAAGTCACGTCTTTGACCATACGTTCGTCGCCCGCAAGTCTCCTGAGATTATCATCGTGAAAAATCACATAAATCCCGTCGGCGGTAAGCTGCGGGTCACATTCTACCGCAAAAACACCGTGTTCAGCGCCACGCATGAGCGACGCAAGCGTATCCTCCTGACATTCAAGACATGCACCTCTGTGAGCAATAAATTTCATATTTCATTTCTCCTGTGAATATTGACTTTTTATCACTAAGATTGTATAATAAACGGCAGAATTTAGCAAGGAGAATTTTTTTGTATGCGGCTTTTTTTTGAAAATGAAACAAATCCTTTGAATATTTGGAGCATATACGGCTCATTTGGTGCTTTGCACGGAGCTGTCTCGGTAGACGGATATACCGCGGAATGTCAATGCGACACCGTAAAAGTGAAAACAGTATGCACATCGTCATCGCACGGCGTAATATCGCGCGTCACCACGGTCATGAACACATCGGACGCGCCGATAACGTTTTCCGAGCTTGCGGATGTTTTTCCGCTTGAGGGCGGCGAGTATGAAGCATATACGCAGTATAACGGCTGGCAATCCGAGAGCATCGGCTCATGGAATAATGTCGGCACGGAAATCGCAGCTCAAAGTGAGGGGTTCAGAACGAATTTCGGTGCCGTACCGTTCACGCTCGTGTGGAGCAGGCAAGCAAACAGAGGTATGGCGTTCCACATCGTCCCCGATTCGGCATGGGAGATACATGTCCGCCGCGTGTGCGACGGCAACGACAATAACCATGTCCGCGTCATTGCGGGCATCAACAGCCGTGATCTATCGCTTACACTTGAAAGCGGTGAAAGCATCACACTGCCCGAAATACTGTACTATCCGGTATCCGACCGAGTGAGCATGGATGCGTGGAAGCTCCAGCGGTATCTGCTCGATAGAATGCCGCGCAGAGAAATGCCCGTTATGTATAATACGTGGCTCGCTTTTTTCGATAAATTGAGCTTTGAAAATGTCGAATCGCAAATCGCGCCCGCCGCAAGCCTCGGCGCGGAGTATTTTGTTATTGATGCGGGTTGGTTCGGCAACGGAGATTCATGGACAAAGGGGCGCGGCGATTGGACGGAAAACATGGTATCAGCGTTCTGCGGCAGAATGAGGAATATTTCGGCAAAGGTGCGCGAAAACGGTATGAAGTTCGGTATTTGGCTCGAGCTTGAGACCGCCGATGATTGTGCGGAAATATTCAAGATCGCACCCGATATGTTTATCAATACCGGTAACGGGTGTCTGCTCGACTTTGCAAATCCCGAAGCGGTGCAGTATGCCTTTGATACGGTAAAAAGACTTGTTGAGGAATATAACGCCGGATTCTTTAAGCTTGATTTCAATTCATCATGCCTCTTTGATGAGCGCCGCGTGGCGTTTTCGGAGTATATGAACGGATTCAATACATTTCTCAAAAAAGTGCGCGCGGCTTACCCTGAGTTGTATATTGAACGCTGTTCGTCGGGCGGCTTCAGAATGAATATTGCGGACGCACGCTTCTGTGACAGCTATTGGCTGAGCGATGACCAGAATCCGCAGGCGGGCGTAAGGATAATAAAGGACACCGTAAGAAGAATTCCGTCGCAGTGGATAGAGCGCTGGGCAACGGTATGCTCGCTGCCCGCTTTTCAGCCGACATATTCGGGCAAAAGCGAGGATAAGCTTCTTGCCACAGACGACGCGATATGGCACGATGTGCGCTCCGTTCAGCCGTCGTTTTTGAACGGATTCCTGACGGGAGGCCCGATAGGCTTTTCGTGTGATCTGACAAAGCTCACACCGGATGCGCTTGCACAGTTCAAGGACTTAATTGCCGCACAGAAAGCGGATAACGCCTTCTTCGCTCATGCTGATTGCCGCGTGCTTTGCGATACCGAAACAGCGGTAGTGCTACAGTATAACGACAGAAATTTTGAACGCGCGGAGCTTGTGGTATACTCGTTCCGCTCGATGCAACACACGATACGAGTTTTCCCGCAACTTGACATTTTGGGAAATTATATGCTTGACGGCGAAATAATATCAGCCGAAACGCTAACTAACGACGGGATACCCGTAATCATTCCCGGACGGTACGGTGCGGTAAGGATCACGCTTACAAAACAAAAATAAAAAAAGCAAGAGTTGTTGCGAAAAAACGTAACAACTCTTATTCTTTTGAAATTATAAAGCAGCTTATTTTACATTATTGAAATAACTTTTTTTGCATCGTCCGCCATGAACGAAGCCTGCCCGATATTTACGGGGATAAGCTTGCCGCCGTCATATATTATTTCGCTTACGGAGCAATTAGGCACCCATGAACAACGGTTGATTTCCTCAAGCGGGATATTATCCCAAATACACTGCAGGGCACGTATAACGCATCTGTGCGCAACTATCACCACGTTTTTGCCGTCATTTTTTGCGGCTATCTCGCACAGTGCGGTATAGGCTCGCTCCTGCACGTCACGTATCGTTTCTCCCTGCGGCGGACACACCTCATTCATGCAGTTGTTCCACAGCTTGAATTCTTCGGGATAATTCTTCTTTATTTCGTCGAACGGCAGACCGTTCCATACACCTCCGCTTATTTCGTGCAGGCGTTCATCAGTAAAAACGGGAAGCACGAATTTTTCGGCTATTGCCTCCGCCGTTCTCTTCGCGCGCGAAAGATTGCTTGAGTAAACCGCATCGACACTGTATGTTTCTTTTATGAATGATGCTGCTTTTTCCGCCTGACGGATACCTGTTTCCGTAAGCAGGACATCGCTGTTCCCGCCGAAAATACCGTCACGGTTAGCGGTGCTTTCTCCGTGGCGCACAAATAAAAGTGTAGTCATTACCTTGCCTTTCTTATTCTGCATTGAGCATGTCATCAAGTCTGCAAATGCAATCGTATAAATGTCTTACATATGCATCCGAAATCGCACCGTGGTAATAGCTTGATTCAAGCGTCAGATAACCGTCATAGCCGATATCGCGGAATGCTTTCATCACGCTTTGCCAATCTATGTTTCCCATCGACGGCGGATAATGCATATCGTAATCTTTCGAATTATTATGTATATGCGTCGCTTTTATGCGCTTGCCGAGGTAACGTACTTGATCGGCTTGGTCTCGATCCGTCAAATGTGCGTGTCCCGTATCCCACAGCGCACATATATGCGATGACTTGAATGCGCTTATCATATCGACAAGCTCTTCCGGCATATCCGAGTAGAGGTCGTCCTTATGATCGGGATACATTGCCGGCGGCATATTTTCCACGCCTATGATGACATTCTGCTTTTCCGCTTCCTCAACAATGGGTGTAAGTGCAACGATATTATCCTTCAGTGAAGCATCCAAATCGAGCGGCGCGCCCCATTTTCCATCTATAAAATGCGAACGTGAATGATAAGCACAGACATTTGCGCCAAGCATTTTTGCGGCACGCACGCATCTCAGAATAGAACGGTCAATAACAGGATCGGTGATTTCTCCCGAATCGCGCAGATCGTATACGGGCAAATGAACATCCGCACACTTAAGGTGATAGCGTTCAAGCTCCGATACGATACAGCTTATCTGTTTTTCCCAACAGTCATGCTCAAAAATATCGGTCTCGCCGAATCCCATGCACACATACTTAAATCCCGCCTGTTCCGCAAGGTGCATAGTTTCTTCACGCAGCGAATCATAACGTACCGTTAATGCAACTTTTCTGTTGTTATTCATTTCACATCATCTCCCGGAAAGCATTTCTAAGATAGTATACTACCGGCTATATAAAAAATCAAGTGCTTATTTTTCAAAATGCTGTGTACTTTTTGATGATAGTATGCTATAATATTTATAAATTGGAGGTCTAAAAAATGACGCGTACCGTACTTGTAAAAATACTGTGTGTTCTGATTACCGTGATCCTGCTTTTGTGTGGATGCGGCAAAAAACTTACCGCTTATCTTTATGTCTTTGAAGACAACGAAATAGTAGAAAAGCAGATATCTGTTAAGGAGCTTTCGTATATAAGCTTGCTCGACGCCCTTAAGGAAAACGGCGTCGTCAATGATGGGGCGGCGATAAACAACTTTGAAAATACATCGTCGAATGAATTCAGAACGCTGAAGCTCGAAATGAATAAAAGCTTTTCCGGATTTTTATCATCCCGGGACGCACAAACTCAAGAGCTTACCGTGCAATGCGTGGCAGATACATTTTTGAAAAACTACGGAGCGGAAGAGATCATATTTACTGTCGACGGGGAACCGCTTACGACCGAAAAAGGCGATTTTTCCAAAATATCATTTGTAAGTGCCGTGAAAGTGGCTACTGCAACACCGGATTCCGGTGAGAGCGAAGCTCCCGCAACGGGAACTCCGTTGGCATCGGATATCCCCACGTTTGCGCCGACAGCCACTCCCACTGTGGCTCCGACTGTAGCGCTGACTGCGGTACCGATCGCAACATCAAGCCTTCAAAAAGATCCGGCGAAGAAATACATAGCGCTTTCATTCGATGACGGCCCTCACAATCAGTATACGCGTCTGATAGCCGAAAAACTCAAGGAGTACGGTGCACACGCAACTTTCTTTGTAGTCGGAAACCGCATCAATTCGACGACCGCGGATGCAATGAAGTTCGCCTGCGAAAACGGCAGTGAGATACAGATACACGGTTATACGCATGAGGCATATTACAACAAGTGCAGTGATGATGTGTACAACAGTGAGTTATCCAAGACTGCGGCGGCAATCGAAGACGCAGTAGGTATCACGCCTACCCTCATGCGTCCGATAGGCGGCAGTATCACGGACAGCCGTGTTGCTTCGAGCAAGTACGGAGTAATAATATGGAACATTGATTCCGAGGATTGGAAGCACAAAAAGGGCGGTGACGATGAAATCAATATCATCGTCAACAATGTCATGAAGGATGTCAGTGACGGCAGTATAATCCTCATGCACGAAATATATCAGAATTCCTATAAGGCATTCTGTATAATACTCGACAAGCTCTATCAGCAGGGATATGAGGTCGTAACAGTCTCTGAGCTTATAGGAAATGTTCAGCCCGGCAAGAAGTATTACCGCGGATATTAAAAAACAACAATTGAATAAAGCTGTTCGGCAATAAAAAACACCTGACAATGCGGAGTGTTCTAAAGGACACTCCGCAACGAAATAAATCTCTTTCGGGATTTGTGAAATATCCTGCGGATGTGAAATACGCCTGCGGCGTGTGAAATGCTCTGCTGAGCATAAGGGATTTCTTTCATTTCACATTTGCGGCGACAGCAGAAATACTTCACAATCGTTATGCGATTATTTCACATTTACCGTAAGGCAAATATTTCACTGAAAATACCAACTGAATAATAAACAGGTTGACTTTTTTGTCAGCCTGTTTTTTGTTAAGTGCGCACTTACTCAACACAAAGTGGTACGTGTGATATGCTATAGCATAAGAGAGTCGAACACCCATTGGTTTTAACGGGCGGATTTCTGCCGGATACGGCGTCAATACGTTTGGCAATACGCCCTGTATTGCCTGCACGCATTTCCTTGTCCCGACAAAAATCCGTTCCGTTAAA
>JAZRXI010000007.1:0-14874 GCA_045600145.1 Clostridia bacterium
CGCAACAGCAACATCCTTCGTAAGCACCTTTTCGGCGTCGGCGGCACGCTTTGCATCAAGCTTTTCTCTTAAAGCCGCATCCTCCACGGCAAGTATCTGTATCGCAAGCAAAGCCGCGTTCGCTCCTCCGTTTATAGCAACGGTGGCAACGGGTATCCCCGACGGCATCTGTACCGTAGAAAGCAATGCGTCCATGCCGTCAAGCATCTGTGACGCACACGGTATGCCTATCACCGGGAGCGTTGTGTTAGCGGCTATTGCGCCCGCAAGATGTGCCGCCATGCCCGCCGCGGCAATTATAGCACCAAAACCGTTATTGCGCGCATTCAGAGCAAAATCGCGTGCCTGTACAGGCGTCCTGTGTGCCGAATAAATATGCACCTCAAACGGCACCTCAAACTCTTTAAGTACATTGACCGCTTTTTCGACTATCGGAAGATCGCTGTCGCTTCCCATTACTATCGCTATCTTTTTCATATCCGTACCTTCCCCCAAAAAACAAAACATTTCCTGTTTTACAAGCAATTATCAAAACAGAAAGGGCGCACTTACCCGTATAAAGCGGTAAGTGCGCCCAGACGGTCGGCTGTAAAACGAGTTCTTTGTTCCTCCGTGGTGCTCCACGATATACTCCGTCAGTTGCAAAGAACATTATTAAAACACGTTGATTATAGCATATTTCGCAAAATCCGTCAAGTTTTATAGTGAATTTTTTGTTATTTTTCTTAAATATAAATATGGTAGATGAAACTTTTGAATTGAAGAAAAAATCGGATGATTCGTCAATGTTCAATATAAGGGTTTTCGCATAAAAATCGCATTTATGATATTTCACATACGACTCCCGGCAAACAGCAATCACTAATATTCTATTTTGACCTTTTTATCATTCATCTCAGATGCCTGCAACGTCACTTCAACACGGTCTTCAAGCCATACGACCCTTTTTACATTGTATTCCGTTGCACTTGATCCGTCATCTTGTATCGTTGTATCGACTGAGTTGAGCTTGCGCCCGCGGGCGTCCTTCAGTTTGAACCTGACATCGGTTTCGCCGAAAGGCCAGTCGGGAGAGCCGAGCTGATAAAATACGAGAGTATATTGCCTGTCGGGACTTTTATACTCGGCTATCTCCGACGGTGCAAGGAAATTGAGTGTGTCGCTCCATGCAGCGCCTATGAACAGGAACGACACGGCGAAAGACAGAGACCTCAGCGCGATGCAGGCGATCGTTGCGCCCGCGATCTTAAGCCATGTTTTCATCAAATCTCACCCTTTGTTCATCTCATTTTTGAAGATGCCGTATGCGCGGTAATCTGAATAGTTCCATGAGCCGATACTGTTTTCGTTTTCATTATATGCATAATAGATATCATCCAATGTGCTGAGCGCAGTGCGGCGTACATCCCTGTCCTTACATTTTGTCAGCCTGTAAAGTGACGGTACTGCGGCAAGCCCGATATCCTCAAGATTTTTAGTATCTACCGTTTTAAGCGAGCCGTTGAGATATGCGTTCACGTTGTAATCGGCAATAAATTTATCCATATCGCCCAAGCCGAGTACGAGCAGCAGGCATGTAGCAAGTATGAGTGCAGTGCGAAGCACTCGCGCCTTTTTGGTAAAGCAACGCGCTATCAGCACGATAAAGGTCAGTGCAAGGAATACCATGAACGCGCTTGTCGATATTCTGAGAACCGTCATGCCGAATCTGGAAATATAAAGCACCATCTTTGCTATCGCCGTTGCGATAAGCGCGATTGAAAAGACGCTTATAAATGTACATTCAGCGGCAACCGCACGTGAAGGCACGCCGTCTTCGCGCTTTTTTGAAGCAAACAGCACAATGAATATCACCGCAAAATTTATCGCCGAGATCACACATATTTCAAAGAAGCCGCGGCGAGCGTACTTCGCCGGCGTGTAACCTTTCGGAAGTATGCCACCGAAGGCATTGGAAAAATACGCAAGCTGTGAAAACAGATATACAATGTAGATAACGCTCAGCACGCCGAGAAAAGCTATGATATATGTGCTGTCGATGCCGGTGACATGCAGTTCCGAGCTTTTCTGCTCTTCTTTTTTCTTTAGTCCGAGCGCATAGGAAATGATGAACGGTGCTACGATCAAGCCGAGTATCGTTTTGAATACTATTTCAAAAATATCATCGCCGATATATTGCAACAGTCCGTCGAAGGCGGCATCGGCTGACGCAAGCAGTGCTATGGCTATCCCTGCTACGGGCAATGATGCCGCTACACCTATAAATACCTTGCCTGCTCCGGTTATCTTCTTGTTTTTTGATGAAAATACCGAGCGCACAGCTTTATCGAGTCTGCCGAACGAAAGCCCGAATGTAGTTGAGCATATATGTGTAATGAGTCCCATATCGGTTTGTTTGTCGTGCTTACCGCAAAGTGAAGCAAACCACACTGCCGACAGGCAAAAGCTTGCGACAAGCAAAAAGAAATTTACCGTTGTATCGTTCGTATACGCGAATACGCTTGACGATATCACACCTAAAAATCCGCATACAGCACTGAAGCCGGTGATTTTGCTTTCATTGCTCTTGAAATAGAACGAAAGCACTCCGAACGTCAGAAGATATATGACGGTATAACCCACATTGAAGCCGCCCCACAGCGATGTTGACACGCCCAAAATGCTCAGAAGTATAAGTGCGCCGACACATATATAGTCGTTTTTGTTCAGCTCATAATATGTTTTTTCTTTCGGCTGATAGCTGCTATAATATGTTCTGTCAAAGCTCTGACCGCCCGCAAAGCCTGTTTGACTGCCGGTATTTGCTTGCGTTCCGTTAGTTGACGCTTTATCGGCTCCGTACTGTGTTTCGCCCGTCTGCTGTGTGCCGTTCTGCCCTTCGCATCGGGTATCCTGAGTCTGCCTTTCTGTCTGATTTTCAGTATTTTCGCTGAAAATTCCGTTCATGTTATCTGTTGTTTCGCCATTCATTGATATCAACTCCTTCATCTACATATTCAAGAATATCGCCGGGCTGACAGTTCAGCTCACGGCATATACTTTCAAGCGTTGAAAAACGTATCGCTTTCGCCTTCCCTGTTTTGAGTATTGAAACATTCGCGGGCGTAAGTCCTATTTTCTCGCAAAGCTGAAGCGAATTCATCTTGCGTTTTGCAAGCATTACGTCAAGGTTTACAATTATCATCACGCGCACCTCACACTGTAAGATCGCTTTCTTCGCGCATCTCAACCGCACTTTGCATTACGTTTTTGACCACACGAAGTATCAGTCCCACAAATCCCGTAGCTGCGCAAACATAGAAAAATGGTATGTACATGAAACCGCCCGCAAAGGTGATTATCGCCACGCAGAAACAAAACGCGGATATCAGCCGCAGGCGTCTTACGTTCTGACGGCAGAACGGATCACCTCCACGTATCGAAAAAAGCATTCGTCCAAGTGCAACAAGTGCGGCTTCGCCAAGCAATGCCGAAGGATAGTAGCACAGAAGCACCGTTATATATATACCCGTGCCGAATCCCCGGTATTCCGAAAAATAGCGTTTGAACATCCACGGTGCAACGCATGAAAATGCAACGATAAACACAGCCATTATCGCGCACACCGCAATAGACAATTCCGTGGATTTCTTACTTGTCCACATTCGATCATCTCCCTTCGCTTATTATAATAGCAAAATAATTATCGTTTGTCAATAATTATTTTTCTTTTTTTATAAAAAATTTCAGCGTACATTAAAGCACGCCGAAAAAAATATGTATCCGTACCACGCTCACAGGCGATACGGACGAAAGCATCACTTACAGCAGTATTCAAACGACTGACAGTCGGTACATTCAATGACAGTCGGGTTTGCCTCGTGTGTGCCTACATTGATATGAGCCAGACTGCAATAGTCCGCATTCTTGCAATGGTGCTTGCAGTTCTGAATGGTACATGAGATAGCTTCATTTCTTTGCATTTGAAAATCCTCCTTAAAAAGATTACAATAATATTTTTAACACCGACAGCGTAAAATATTCGACCTAAAAAAATATTTTGTTTTTTTTGCAAAAAGTGCTTTACAAAAAAAAAGAACTGTGATATTATATCAACGTTCTCAGCAGGAACAAACAAAATTGCGGTAGTAACTCAGCTGGTAGAGTGCCACCTTGCCAAGGTGGATGTCGCGAGTTCGAATCTCGTCTATCGCTCCATAACGGGTTATTAGCTCAGCTGGTAGAGCACCTGACTCTTAATCAGGGTGTCCGGGGTTCGAGCCCCCGATGACCCACCAAAAAGAACGCAAAGGCGTTCTTTTTTTTATCAAAACCGCAGACATGGCATATCTTAAAAAATTTGCTATAATATCAACAAATCAGAAGTTGCTGAGGTAATGGCATTGGATTTTTCATTTCATGATCAACCGAACAAAGCAACTATTATGTGTAATCATATTATAGATTGCAAAAACCGATATTATGTGTCTCACATGATAAGAACAATGGAATACGGTAATTTTCATGCGGTGGCGACCATAGAATTTCTGATGCCAAAATGGTATCTCTGAAAGTCTTCATCGATTTTCAAGAATATTTTTACTTGTTCATATACAGCACAATCTTTCCATTATACCGAAAAAAAGCCGCTGAGATGTTTTCTTCTCAGCGGTTGTGATTTTTATTTGAAGCTTCTGTTTGCGATTTCGATAGCCTTAGTCACCATATGACCACAGTCACGGGACGAAACGTCGCCCCAGCCTGAATTTTTGACCGTGTCATATACACCGAGCTCACGCGCTATTTCCTGCTTCAACTCATATGACATCATTGACATATTGTTTCTCCGTATACATAATGTTAAGTGATGACAAATTTTATTCACCGCTTACGTCATTATTATCTGCAAGACGGAGCATTTTATTTGCGGAATTTTCAGGTAATTTTAATTCAAACCAAAAATCCGAGCCGATGCCAATAGTGCTTTCTATACCGAAATCCGCATTGTGCGCTATCAAAATCGATTTTACTATTGAAAGTCCCAAGCCCGTTCCGACTGTCGAACGGATGTGCGTTTTGGAGCGGTAGTATCTGTCCCAGATATTTGCAAGCTCACTTTCCGGGATGCCCTCGCCGGAATCTATTATTTCAACACGTGCACTTTCGAACGTTTTGGAAATATGCACGCGCACCTTTTTATCGTCGCCCGTATAATTTATGGCATTGCTCAAAAGGTTGTAAATAACCTGCTCTATCCTGCCTTCATCGCCGAGAACATATACGGTTTCGGGCGAATCAAGCTCGAATGTATAGCCCTGCTCCGTCATTACCGAAAAGCGCTCAAGTATTTTCGTGACCGTATTGCATATATTGAACGCCTTGAATTCGAATACTCTCTCACCCGCTTCTATTTTCGAAAGTTCAAGGATATCGTTTACAAGACGTGTTAGTCTGTCCGTCTCATCAATTATTATTTGCAGATTCTTTTCACGTTTTTCTTTATTGTCTCCCGAAATATCGCGTATCATTTCGGCATACATTTTTATCATCGTGAGCGGTGTGCGCAAATCGTGCGATACATTTGCCATCAGCTCGCGCCTCAGCTGTGCCGAATGCTCGATTTCCTCCGCGGCATAGTTCAACGCCTTTGAAAGCTCCGCGATCTCTCCGAAGCCCTCATCGCCATCGAACCTGACATCCGAATTTCCGAGTGCAAGCTCACGCGCCGAAGCGGTAAGCTTTTCGATAGGATGCGAGAATCTGCGTGCGATAAGATACGAAAACAGCATGGCGAACAGCAGAGCGATACAGGTTATGATGATAAACTGATGCTGAAGCACCCGTATGACGGAATCTATTGGCTCAAGCTGTGAGATTATATAGATGTATGCTTCGCCGCGAGCACCCTTATCAGTGAATGCGCCGTATAAAAATATGCTTCTGTTGCCGCTGTCGTTTTTAAGACGGTAATAGACCTCATTTTGCGGATTTTGGGCAATATCATTGCGGATGTCGGCAACGATGCGTATGTATTCATCAAGCTGATTAAGGCGTCGGTCGTTGATTTCACCGAGCGAATCATTAGCCATGATGACATTGCCGTCACGGTCGGTTATTATCAAAAATATATTATTGTCATACGCATGGTCGCGTATACTTCTGTCATCAAGCTCGTCGGAATCATACAGCCGCACTATCCTGCGTGCATTGCCGAGTGTCTCACGCGCCATTTCGCCCGTGTAGTAGTATTGCAGAAACACGACCTGCAAAAGCCAAATGATTATCAGCATTGAGACCGCGAACACGCAGAAATACTCCCACATGCCGAGCTTAAAGCTTCTTTTGCGGTGCTCGGTCTTATTCTTCCGTTTCAAAGATGTAGCCTACCCCCCGCACGGTGGAAATAAGGTCTCTGTAAGCGCCGATGCTGTTGCGGAGCATCTTTATATGTGTATCAACCGTTCTGTCGTCACCGAAGAACTCGTAGCCCCACACCTCGGAAAGCAGTTGATTACGTGAAAGCGCGATGTTTTTGTTTTTTATCATAAATATCAGCAGATCGTATTCCTTCGGCGTAAGCTCTATGCGCTTGCCGTCGATATACACCTTGCGTGCCGAAACGTCGATATCTATACCCTTTACGACAAGATGAGTGTTTTCCGTTTCCTTTACACTGCCCTCACGACGTGTGATGATGACATTGATCCTTGCCATCACTTCTTTGGGGGAGAACGGTTTTACGACATAATCGTCGATGCCCAACTCAAAGCCGAAAAGCTTGTCGTATTCCTCTCCGCGTGCAGAAAGCATCAGCACCGGAATATCCTTGAACTTGCGTATCTCCTTACAAGCCGAAAATCCGTCAAGCCGCGGCATCATAACATCCATTATTATGACGTCAAAATCCTCAGCCCTACACTTATTCACGGCATCCATTCCGTCAACTGCCTCGGTAACGGTATGTCCCTCGAACTCGGCATACTCTCTCAAGCCCATGCGGATATTTTCCTCATCGTCAACAATAAGAATCCTTGCCATAAGATTTTACCTCCTTGATCGTATCGTAAATTTATACTCACTATTACCATGATATACCTGCATTGTGAAATGTGCATGATAGTTTGGATATTATCTGCTAAAATATTGTAACACAAAACAAAATAAAAATAAATAAAAATTTTTTCAAGAAAACGTTTGACAAATTCAGGTTAATGTTATATACTATCAGCGTTGTTTGAAAATATGTGCGTGTAGCTCAGCTGGATAGAGTAACTGGCTACGAACCAGTAGATCGGGGGTTCGAGTCCCTTCACGCACACCAAAGAGCAACGCTCTGAATTTTTCTATCATCCCTTAAAGGAGGTTTCCGTTCATGGCAAAGTATTGTGAGATTTGTCAGAAAGGCGTAATGTCGGGCAACAAGGTTTCCCACTCAAACCGTCGCACAAGAACATATTGGGCTCCCAACGTTCAGAAAGTTAGAGCAATCGTTGACGGTGCGCCGAAGCAGATTTGCGTCTGCACCCGTTGCCTTCGTTCAGGCAAGGTTACCCGCGCTCTGTAATAAAAGTTGCACAAATTAAAGCTGTCATTTTGCGACAGCTTTTTTTGTTTTTGGGTTATCCGTATACGCAACCGTTTCCGAAACACAGCATATAAACCATCCTGCAGGATGTCGCCGAGCATGATTTTGTTTAAAAAACGCCGCTAGCATATCTTTTATTCACACGCCATTTTATGTATCTCATCTATCAGCAGACGTTTCATGTCGCCGATGTTTCCGCTGGCGAGCATCTCGCCTTTTTTGAAAACAACGCCCTTTTCGCCGTTGTTTCCGCCGCCGGCAAGTCCGATATCGGCATTCTTGGCTTCGCCCGGACCGTTCACCACACAGCCCATTACGGCGACCTTGAGCGGTGTTTTTATGTTTTTGACCTGTTCTTTCACTTCACTCACGATCTTTTCAAGCGGTATCCGCGTGCGTGCGCACATCGGGCATGATATTATCTCCACGCCCTCATTGAACATTCCGATGCTCTTTAATATATTCTGCGCCGCATACACCTCCTCGACGGGATCGCCCGTCAGCGAAACACGGATAGTGTCCCCTATGCCGTCCATAAGCAGTGTGCCTATGCCTATTGCATTTTTAACTACTCCTATATCTGCTGTGCCGGCTTCCGTTACGCCCAAGTGAAGCGGATAATCGCATTTTGAGCTTAACAGACGGTATGCCGCTATCATTTTTCTGACGTTCGAAGACTTTACCGAAATGCAGATATCGTAAAATCCTTCATGCTCAAGCATTTCAACATTTTCCATCGCGGATGCCACAAGCGCCTCTGCCGATGTTTCACCGAAGCGTGCTTTGATTTCCGGCGAAAGGCTTCCTCCGTTGACGCCTATGCGCACGGGAACATGATGCGCCTTTACGCAATCGGCAAGCATCTTAAGTGCTTTTTTATCCGTGATGTTGCCGGGATTTATCCTCAGCTTATCCGCGCCGTTCTCTACCGCCGCTATCGCAAGACGGTGATCGAAATGAACGTCTGCAACAAGCGGTATCGAGATGTGCGACCGTATTTCACTGAACGCTTTTGCGGCATCCATGCTGTACACCGATGCACGCACGATATCGCATCCCGCCTCTTCAAGCCGCTTTATCTGTTCCACCGTTGCGCAGGCATCGGCGGTATCGGCAGTAGTCATTGACTGAATGGCTATTTTATTGCCGTTTCCTATTTTTACGTTTCCTATTTTCAGCTCTTTTGTCATTTTTTCACCTTCACACAGCAAACAGCTTTGAGACCTCAAGCACTATCATCAAGCCGAACAGTGCAACAAGCCCTATGCCGTTTATCATACCCTCCACATTTCGCGGAATGTGCTTTTTTGTAACGCCTTCGATAAGTGCGAACAGCAGCCTGAAGCCGTCAAGCGCAGGTATCGGCAGCAGATTCATTATCGCAAGATTCATGCTTATGATGACAAGTAACTCAGTAATAAGCGATATCACGCCTCTTATGCGCTCGCCCGGTGCAATTGTATCTGCCGTTGCGGCCTCCTGTACAAGTCCGCCGACAGACCCGATAGTCGATATCGGACCCGTGACATTTTCAAGCCCAAGCTTGCCCGTTACGAGCTGTCCGAGCGTTTTGTACATCGTTTTCGTCATCCAGACGTTATACTTAAACGAATATCCGAGCGCCTGTATCGGATTTTGCTTTACATTTTCATATCCGTATGTTATGCCGACGCGGTAAGTGTTTCCCGCTTCGTCAAAATATTTCTGAGCGGAATATTTTACTTTTTTTCCGTCACGCAGTGCCGTTATCTCAAACGGCTCATCGCCCGCGCCGTCGATATATTCCGCAAGCTGACCTGCGTCGATCACCGATTTACCGTTGACTGAGCATATGATATCGCCCTCACGCGCATACGCGGCTATCGGTGCTTCCGGCGCGATCGCAACAAGCTTCGGTGCGTAATAGCCTGCCGAAAACACAAGCACCGCTGTAAGTATATACGCAAAAAGAATATTGAAGCCCGCTCCCGAAAACATAACGACGGCACGCTTATACCACGGCATGTTGTTCATCGAATGCGGATCGTCATCTTCGCCGTCCTCACCGTGAAACGCAACGAAACCGCCCATCGGGATCGCACGCAAAGAATAAACTATTCCTTTTTTCTCTTTTGAAATAATTTTGGGACCCATTCCGACCGAAAACTCATCTATTCTGAATTTCAACAGCCGCCCCGTAATATAATGTCCCAGCTCATGCACGAGGATCAGCACTCCGAGCATGAGTATCGCTATTATCCAAAAAGGAATACTTGAAATCAAAATTGTCTCCCTCCGAGTATCTGCCTTACGGAAGCATCCGTTGCGTAAATGTCGTCAATGCTCGGCTCGCGGATAAGCTCCGTATTAAAAATAGTATGCTCTATCATATCGGGAATATCACAAAAGCCTATTTTTTCTCTTAAGAACAGATCGACGGCGACTTCATTTGCGGCATTCAATGCGCACGGAATGTTCCCGCCCATGCGCATAGCCTCAAATGCAAGATGCAGACACGGGAATTTTTCGTAGTCCGGCTCAAAGAACGTGAGCTTTTGACGCTTTGCAAGGTCAAGCTCGCCCGCGCCGGAATAAAGCCTTTCGGGATATTCGAACGCATACATTATCGGCAGCTTCATATCCGGCTCGCCGAGCTGTGCGATGACCGCATTATCGTTGAACTGCACCGCCGAATGTACCACGCTTTCAGGATGAATTAGCGGATGCACCTTTTCCGGCGGAACGTCGAAGAGCCACGAAGCCTCCATGACCTCAAGTCCCTTATTCATAAGCGTTGAGCAGTCAACGGTTATTTTATTCCCCATGCTCCATGTCGGATGCTTGAGTGCATCGCGCCATGTAACTGTTTTTATGCGTTCGCTGTCCCATTCGCGGAACGGTCCGCCCGAGCAGGTAAGGATTATTCTTTTGATTTCGTTGTCGGCGCGTCCCTGCAAGCATTGGAATATTGCCGAATGCTCGCTGTCAACGGGATAAATCATATCGTTGTTCGCCTTTGCGGCATCCGAAACAAGCCGTCCGCCGGTAACAAGTGCCTCCTTATTGGCAAGGGCGATACGTTTTTTCGCCTTAAGCCCCGCCATGACCGCAGGCAAGCCCGCGATGCCGACTACCGACACAAGCAGTATTTCGGCATTATCGGCTTCGGCGACGCGGAGCATGGCATCCTTACCGCAAATAAGTGCCGTTTGCGGCGGCACTTTATCTTTTATGCTGTTATATGCATCCTCGTTTTCGATAGAGGCGATATCCGGCTTAAATTCAATTATCTGCTTCAAAAGCAACTCGGCGTTGCTTTTTGCCGAAAGTCCTACTATATTGAATTTTTCCCTGTACATGCGCACGATGTCGAGTGCCTGTGTACCGATAGAGCCGGTAGAACCTAAAATCGCTATATTTTTCATAATATCTCCATATTGAGAAATAACTGTGCAAATGTAACTATAACTATAAGGCAAATGCTTATAGAATCCATTCTGTCCATTATCCCGCCGTGACCGGGTATGTATTTGCCGTAATCCTTGACCGAGCAAAAGCGTTTGAGCATGCTTGCGACAAGGTCGCCTATCTGTGCAAAGCCGCCGCAGAACAATCCCATAGCTATCCACACCGCCGGGAACGTATCCGTCGGGTCAACAAGCATGATGATACATCCCGCAAGCGCACCGCCGACAAAGCTTGCTACCGAGCCCGCGACCGTCTTTTTGGGACTTATCAGCGGACAGAGCTTCTTTTTCCCGAAAAGCTTGCCGCCGAAATACGCAAGCGCATCCGAAAGGCACGCGCACAGCACGGCATAGACAAGCAGACGGCAACCGAGCCGTTCGGGATCGGAAATATCGTGTGCGGCAAGGCAGACAAGCAATGACGCGGGTACAAACGGATACACAAGCGATGCCATCCCGCCGAAAAGCCCCTTGAAATCGGGGTTTGGGGAAAGTATCACGCATGACGACATGACCGCAAGCGATAATCCCGCAAGCAGTAAAAGACTGCCCGCGCCGAAGAAATACACCGTCGGGAAGATCAGTGCCGCAGTGAGCAACAGTATGATGCGGTTTACCTTATACCCCCCGGCATTCAGTGCATTTGTGACATCAAACATCATCAGAACGGCAACGGCGGCGGCAACAACAAGTGTAGGTATCGCACCCCAAATGACAGCTCCGACCACCACGGCTATCATGACAGCCGCGCTCAAAACTCTTTTAAGGAGATCCATCCGTCAAACTCCTCCGTATCTTCTGTTGCGCTTCGAAAACTCTTCAAGTGCCTTATCAAATTCTTTGTCATCAAAATCCGGCCACAGCGTATCGGTAAAGTAGAATTCCGAATACGCCGCCTGATATAAAAGGAAGTTTGATAGTCGCTCTTCCCCGCTCGTACGGATTATCAGGTCCGGATCGGGCATATCGAACGTATAAAGATTTTTCGATACGGTCGCCTCGGTTATCTCTGTCTCGCCCGATTCGATTATTTTTTTGACGGCACGCACGATCTCATCACGCGCACCGTAAGCAAGCGCAATGGTGAACACAAGCTTATTGCAATCCTTGGTCTGCTCCATACCGTTGTTTATCGCCTGCTGTACCTCAGGTGCGAAGCTTGAAACATCACCGATAACATTTATCCTTACGCCGTTTGCCTTAAGCTCGTCTATCTCATTATAGAAATACTCGATAAGAAGCTTCATCAGCGCACTGACCTCGTCCTTCGGGCGTTTGAAGTTTTCCGTAGAAAAAGCATAGACCGTCAGATACTCTATGTTGCGTCTGACGCAATACTTTACTGCTTTTCTTACATTTTCCGTTCCCGCCCTGTGACCGAATGTCCGCGGCAGACCTCTTTTTTTAGCCCAACGCCCGTTGCCGTCCATGATGACGGCAACGTGACGCGGAATAATACTGTTTTCCATATTCATATGCCTTAAAGAGACATAAGCTCCTTTTCCTTATCAGCCGAAACGCTGTCTATTTGCGCACTGAATTTATCCGTCATTTTCTGCATTGATTCGCCTGCACGCTTCTCATCGTCCTCTGTTATCGTTGAATCCTTTTTCAGCTTTTTGTACTGCTCTATCGCATCGCGGCGAATGGCACGGATAGCGACCTTCGCATCCTCGGCATATTTTTTGACCTGCTTTGCAAGCTCGATACGGCGTTCCTCGTTAAGCTCGGGGAAAATAAGACGTATTATTTTGCCGTCGGTATTGGGATTGATGCCGAGATCGGATGTCTGGATAGCCTTGCAGATGGGATTCACCATTGAGGCATCCCACGGCGCGATCATCAACATTCTCGGTTCGGGCACGGAAACGTTTGCCACCTGCACTATGGGCGACATCGTGCCGTAATATTCTACCGTGATATGGTCAAGCACCTTCGGATTAGCGCGTCCCGCGCGGATGGAAGCCATGTTTTCCTTAAGCACGCTTACGGTTTTAGACATTCTGTCCTCAGCGTCGATTTCGATTTCTTCAATAAACTCGTTAGCCATAAAATGATCCTCCTATCGTTTATATTTATATAATACCAAATTTATGCGATTTTTTCAAGAAAAAAAGATGCCGTTTGGCATCTTTTTTGTAAAATTTACATTTTTGATAACAAATCAGCCGTAAAACACCGTTTCGATATCATTTTTGACCGTTGTGCCGAGTGCTTCACCTGCCGATGCGCGGCTGATGCTGTTTTCCTCATGAAGCGCGAACACACATACGGGGATATCGTTATCCATGCATATAGCCGTTGCGGTGCTGTCCATTACCTGAAGACGGTCGGCAAGCACCTTTTGGAACGGTATCGAAGCATATCTCTTTGCATTTGCATCCTTGCGCGGATCGGCATCATAGACACCGTCGATATTTTTGGCAAGCAGGATCACATCCGCTTCCACCTCTGCCGCTCTTAAAGCCGCGGCTGTATCGGTAGAGAAGAACGGACTGCCCGTGCCGCCCGCGATGATAACGACATCGCCGTCGTCAAGATGTGCTTTTGCTCTTCTTGAAGCATACGGTTCGGCTATCGCGTCCATTGCAACACTCGTCATAACATGGCATTTTACGCCGAATTTTTCAATAGCATCCTTCATCGCAAGCGAATTGATTATCGTTGCGAGCATGCCCATATGGTCAGCGCTCACCCGATCCATATCGGTACCCTGTCTGCCGCGCCAGATATTGCCTGCGCCGATGACTATGCCCGTCTGCACGCCGGTTTTTGAAAGTGCCGCTATCTGCTCCGCAACATCGGCGATCCTGCCGAAATCAAAGCCCTTGCCGTCAGCACCGAGTGCCTCGCCGCTGAGCTTAAGTAATATCCTTTTATATGCCATAATACCCACTCCTTGATTTTGTGCAAACATATTAAAAGGAACACATCAAGTGTTCCTTTATTTTGAATTATTATTTTACCATCTGTCCCATAACTTCTTCGGCGAAATTGTCCTGACGCTTCTCGATGCCCTCGCCCATCTGATAACGAACGAAACGCTTTATTGAAAAATCGCCGGCTTTTGCAAGAAGTGCGGTGATAGTGTTTTCCTGGTCAAGCATGCTTACCTGCTCAAGCAGGCAGTTTTCCTTATAATACTTGTTGATTCTGCCCATAACGATCTTATCAACGAACTGTTCCTTTTTGCCTTCGTTGAGTGCCTGAGCCTTGGCGATCTCTTTTTCCTTTTCGATAACGTCGGCGGGAACATCCTCACGGCAAAGGTAAGGGGGATTTGCCGCCGCGATATGCATTGAAATCGTATGGAATATAGCTTTGGCTTCATCGCTTGCATCAGCACCTGCGATCTCAAGCAGAACGCCAATCTGACCGCCCATGTGGATATAAGTATCGAACATGCTGCCGTCAGCGGCAATGCGCTCGAATCTGCGAACGGATATCTTCTCACCGCACTTGCTTACGGTCTCGGCAACAAGCTCGTTGACCGTTCTGCCGGCTTCCTTGATGCTTTCGCCCTGAAGAAGCTCATCAACGTTTGCGGGCTTCGCAACTGCTATCTGTTCTGCAAGTGTCTGTACAAGACCCTTGAAAGCGTCTGTCTTTGCAACGAAATCGGTCTCGCAGTTCACTTCAAGGATAACGCCTGTTTTGCCGTCATCGAAGATGTTGCTCGTAACAAGACCGAGCGCGGCGATACGGTCAGCCTTTTTAGCCGCCGTAGCCATACCCTTTTCGCGCAGTATCTTTAATGCCTCGTCCTCATCACCGTTGGCTTCGATGAGTGCCTTTTTGCACTGCATCATGGGGACGCCGGTCTTTTTCATGAATTCCATTACCTGCTTAGCTGAAATATCTGCC
>JAZRXI010000008.1:0-67219 GCA_045600145.1 Clostridia bacterium
GGCAAAACAGCTCGGCGTTGATGCCGACACGATAATCACCCAAAATCTTCTTTGGGTGATTTTGCGTGAAAAATTGGAATTGCGTGCGGATATGTTCCCACATCAGGTCGTTACGGTCAAAACGTGGTATTCACAGAAGCCGACCGTGCTTGCCAAGCGTGAGTTTGAAATAACCGATGAGCAGGGCAATATCCTTGCTGTCGCCTCATCGCATTGGGCACTTATCGACAGCAATACTCGGGCGCTGACCGGCATGAAGTCCGTGGCGGAAAAATTCAGTGCGCCTCTTAGCAAGGCACATATCGCAATGAAGCCGTTGCACGAATTTGATACGGCGGATACGGCATTTGTTTATCACACCGGTTACAGCGATCTTGATACCAACGGGCATGTAAACAATACGCGATATGCTGATTTTGTTCTTAATGCAATAGGTGATAAAAAAGTAAAAAGCCTGCAAATAGATTTTCGCAAGGAAATAATGGCGGATTCCGATGTGTCGGCGGCGTTCACCCAAAAAGAAAATGTAACGCTGATAGAGGGCATATGCGGCGGTGAGCTTATGTTTCTTGCAAGTGTGGAGGAGGAATAAAGATGTTACTGTACATAATTCGGCACGGCGATCCGATATACGATCCCGATTCGCTGACAAAGCTCGGCGAGCTTCAGGCGGCGGCACTTGCAAAGCGTCTTGCCGTATACGGGCTTGATGAGATCTATGCTTCGCCGCTCAAACGCGCACAGCAGACGGCACAGCCTACCTGCGATATACTCAAAAAAGAGTTTTCGGTTGAAGAGTGGACAAGCGAAAGTCTTGCATGGCAGGATTTTTGCACAAGAAATGAAGAATCGAACGGATGGGTATTTTACAAGCGAAAAGCGCGCATGCGTTCTCAAGAGGTCAGCTCACTCGGGGCAGAGTGGTACAAGGCATCTGTTTTTGATGATACCTTTGCCGAACGCGGCGCAAAACGCATTCTTGATGCATCGGACGAATTTCTTTCACGCATGGGGTATGACCATGACCGCGAAAACTGTTGCTATAAAGCACGCGAACACAGTGATAAGCGCGTTGCGGTATTTTGTCATCAGGGCTTCGGCATAACATGGCTCGGCACTTTGCTTGATATACCGCTTCCCGTTTTTTGGACGACTTTTGATTATACGCATACAGGAATGACAGTTGTGAAATTTCAGCCCGATGCGGACGGCAATACTGTTCCGACAGTGCTGACGCTTTCGAATGATTCGCATTTGTTCCGTGAAGGACTTCCGCTGAGATACAATAACAGTATAGAATTTTGATTCGTTTCGCTGGGACTCCGTTTCCGTGGGGGGGCTTCGTCCAAAAAACTGCCCGCTTTTTGAAAAAAGCAGGGCAAAAAAATTTTATGACTTTTTGAAAAATTCTCCCGCTGTAAGTAAGACGGGAGAATTTTTCATACCAAAGTGTGAGCAGAAAACAATTATTTATGTGCTATAATATAAAAATGTAATGAATAGACTGAAAATCCGGTGTATCAATGTGAAAGGCCTTGATATGAACGAAAGGGGTGAAGCGGGATGGATGATCACGAGATTATCGAACTATATGTAAAACGTTCCGAGCAAGCCATATCTGAAACCTCAAAAAAATATGGAAAATACTGTCATTAAATTGCCTATAATATTCTGCACGATGATGCGGACGCGGAGGAATGTGTAAACGATACATATTTAAGAGTATGGAACGCCATTCCTCCTAAGCATCCCAACAGACTGCAAACGTTTCTCGGAAAAATTACCCGCAATTTGTCCTTGAATAAATGGGAAAAATTATCCGCTCAAAAACGCGGAAACGGGCAAATTTCACTTGCTCTTGATGAGCTTGCAGAGTGTATTCCTGCGGATGGTGACACCGCGATAATTGTCGAAAATGATTTTATCCGATGCCTTATAGAGCGATTTCTTGATAATTTTTCCGCAGAAACACGAAAAATTTTCGTTCGACGCTATTGGTATATGAGTTCTATAAAGGAAATCGCAAAGGAATATGGGCTTTCAGAAAACAAGGTGGCGGTTACTCTTTTCAGAACAAGAAAAAAACTCAAAATCGAATTGGAGAAAGAAGGCATAATTCTATGAAGAACAAACATCTGTTAAATATTATAGGCGAAATCAACGAAAAATACATTGAGGAAGCGGCGCCCGGTACACAACAGTTACGCCGTTTTCATATTGAAAAATGGGGAATAATGGCGGCATGCTTTGCTCTTGTAGCGTTACTTGGTATTACGGGCTTGCATCTAGGATTTTCGAGAAATAAAGCTGAGACGGCAACTTTACAGAACGGTGAATCAATTAAATTTATCAAAAGCGATAACATTACTTCATCAACTGATTCAAAGTTCTCGCCAAGAGAAATGGGTATTGAAGAAAGCAAGCTTTTGTTCCGTGATTTACCAATAACTGCATATATGTGCATTGATGCAGAAAATCGTAAAGCAATTGGATTTGAGGGAATGTTCAATGATTGCAAGCTAATAGTAACTCAAAAAGGCATAAACCTGTCGGATGTCGTAATCGAAGGCAGTGAATTTACTTCAAACATCGAGGGCATTGACGTTTTTGCCGGATATTTTGTGTCAAAGCCGAACAGCAAGAGCATTAAAACCGTAATCTACTATGCAAGCTTTGAAATCGGTAATAACAGTGTATACGTTGAATGTGCCGGCAACGAAAACGAACGCGAAACAACTAAATCAAGCATAGCTGACACGATCTTAAAGCTAATCAAAAGCGGCGGTTTTGATCTGAGCTTGATCCAAGGATAATTCTGGATCGTCACGTCACTGTGCTCAGTATAATGACATAATAAGGTAAACAATAATAAAAAACACAGTGCCTGCATTGCTATTATACTTTGTGAGAAGCGCAATAAAAGTTTTGGCGCATTTTTATCAAAAGCGCGAAAGGGGACAAGGGGCACAAAGTTCCCTGATGTGCGATCACATCAGCGCATTCAACCGCTTATCGCCGTAAATCAACGATTCGGTTTCGTCGATAAGCTGTCGGATGCCTATTTTTTTATCACCGCGATACCAGTTTTCAAATATTCCTTTTTCAAGCACCTTGCGTTCCTCAAGATCGGTGCGCAGGAACGTTACCGCTTTTTTTAGATATTGCCTGTCGCCGGTATTGCAATACCGGCAGCATTCACGGCACCATGAAGAGAACAGTATCATATGGCGTATCTGCCGTATCATTATATCAAAATATCCGTCGCACTCAAGCGCCTGCGCCTTTTTAAGCAGACGCTCGAATTTTTCGATGCTGTCAGTCAGCAGTCCGACCCAATGATCCGGCAAACGTCTGTCAAGCGCGTCCAGACCGATGTATTTGATACTGCCGTCGGAAGCCGAAAAATAATTGAACTCATATTCGCCGTGGCGGAACGTGAAATACTGCTTATAGCTGTCAAGCCGCTCTATCGGCACATTGACGAACGAAGCAAAGTATTCCTTCATTATTTCGGCGGTCTGCACGTTGCCGAAGTAACGCGAGCATATCGTTTCATAAAAGCTGTCAAGGTCAAAGCCGTAAAAATCCTTTGTAAGTGCGGCGTTTGCCTCGTCAGAAAGAATGAAATCGCGCACATTGGAAGTATTGAGTATGCTGTATTCGGTATCCCCGGCTTCGACCGAAAGCTTATAGTTGTACGCCATCTTGCGCCAATCGGTGGCTTGCGCAAGATGACCGCCGTCGCCCCAATAACAGATGTGATAGTATATGCCGTATGTGCGATTTTTTTCGCGCGGGATATCGTAAAAATCTGCCGAAAGCATCTGTGTCGGTCCGACATCCGAAAAAACAAGCGTCGTCTTTTGCGGGAATTTGAGATAGCCCGCGTGATAAAGCGTTGCGCCCTCCATCCACAGTGTGCTTGTGGAATAGAAATCCTTGCCGCACAGCTTTTCGACTATGCCGTACTGCACGGCTATGGCTTCGGAAATGACATTGCCCCAATACTCCATTCCGTGCGTGGCATCCTTTTCCCATACGGGTCGGTCTGCCTTGCCCCGCAGACCGAGCTGCCATATCACACTGTCCTTGTACTTTGCCCATTTTTCGGCATAGTACGTCCACACCTCTATGGCGTCATCCTTGTTCTTTGAATATGAAAACTCGCTTGTCCGTCCGCGCTGTGCCATGTATGTATCGTAATACCAATGGCTTACGCCCATAGGCTCGATATGGTGCTGAGTGACGAACATTCCGCGCTTGACGCAGAACGCGACTATCTCTTCCTGACGCGGGTCGGCGATATCAAGCAGTGTCGCGGGGATTATCATATTAAAATTCATTCTGAGCGCCGTTTCGACAACAAGTGCGATATCCTCTAAATTCGTTATATCCTGATAGAACGGGTAATCTTTTATTTCACGGGTATAGCCGTCATGCCAGCGGGTGAGCAGATCCTCGTCGTTTATGAACCAACCGCGGAATTTATATGTCATCGGTTTTGATTTATATGTACCGTCATTGATTGATTCACAATGTTTTATTGTATTCTGCGTAAATGCTATTCCTGCGGGTACACCGAACAATTCGCTTACGCGGTATATTCCCCACATCGTGCCGCGTCTGTCGCTTCCCGCGATTATTATTTTCCCGTTTTTTACGGTAACAACATACTGCTCCCAATTTTCCGGGATTTCAAGATTCGTCTTTTTGTATTCACAAAGAAATTTTTCGTTTTCGATATTTCCCACTACTATATCGGCATCAAAAGAATTCTCTGCTATTTCCGTTTCACATCCGCACGAAGCAAGTATATCTTTTTTCAAATCCTTGCACGCAAGGAATATACATTCTTCTCCGTAATACGCTATTTTTTCAAAATTCATTTAATTACAACTCCTTGTCGGATTGTCTGTTTCACCGAGAATATAATCTATACTGACATCATAAAACCGAGATAGTTTTATAAGAATCAAAGTCGGGATATCATTTTCTCCGGTCTCATATTTCGAATATCCTGTTTGTGACATTCCTATTATTTTTGCAAGCTGGGTTTGGCTCAAATCACTGTCTTCCCTTAAATCCCTTATCCTTTTATACATTTTTACCTCCAAATAATTTCGGTAAAAATATTATACGTTAATCTGTTTTAGGGTATTGACATTTAACCTAAAACAGGTTATAATTAGTAAAAAAGGAGGAATCGAAATGGTATTTTTTGTCCCGTTTGCAGTAATTTTAATTTTAGTCGCAATTATTGTTGCCGTCGGCTATAAGGCAATGGAAATCAATCTCGCACCTATTTTGGCAATTATTTTTTTGATTTTCGTTATAGTAAGCGTTGTAAAAGCAATCAGTACATTCCGAGAATCAGAAGATGAATCTAACAATGCCAAACCAATAGCATTTACAATACTTGCACTGATAGGTCTCTTTATGTTTTTGATTTTTTGTTGTTCATCATGTACAGTCGGCGATGTTTGGAAAACATTTTGGTACGGGTTTTAAGGCAGATTTACAAATTGCAGTGCAATTCTGAAAACATCCGCAAAAAAGCATTCAGATTTCCTCAATAATGTCAAATACGACTGCATCGCAGAAATCTCGGCCGCGTTCTGTAAGGCGCATATATCCGCCTTTGATTTCGAGCAAACCGAAATCAATATGCTTTTTTACTGCTTTGCCCGCAAGTATTCCGGGGGGCAAATTATTTATACTTATGCCCTTATTCATCCTCAATCCGAGCATTATTATTTCCGTGTTTTTATCGTTTTGGCTCAATACCTGCCTGTCACGCACGGTATCTTCGCCGGAAAGATATTCCTCAAGCACATCGGTGTTGCGGAAGCGCGCACCCTCAAAATAGGAGTGCGCCGCACAGCCTAAGCCTATGTATTCACCGCACTGCCAATAATTCATATTGTGTTTGCACTCAAAGCCGTCTTTGGCGTAGTTCGATATTTCGTACTGCTTTATTCCGGCATTGCCGAGTATTCTGTCCGTAAGATAATACATTTCACGTTCTTCGGTCTCGCCCGGCAGTATCAGCTCGCCGCGCTCTGCGGCTTTGCTCATCGGCGTACCGTTGTCAAGCGTCAGCGAATAGCACGAAATGTGCGTCGGTGCATAAGAAACAGCCTTAAGAAGTGTTTCGCGCCACATTTCAACGGTCTGCCCCGGCAAAGCAAATATGAGGTCAAGATTGAAATTATCAAAGCCGACACGTTTTATGCTGTTCACGGCATTTTCAAGCTGTGCAAGTGTATGACATCTGCCGATACTTTCAAGCACACTGTCGCTGAGGCTTTGCGCGCCGACGGATATCCTGTTGATACCGCTGTCTCTGCATGCCTTTAGCTTTTCTTCCGTCAGTGAAGCGGGATTACACTCTATCGTTATTTCCGCGTTTTGCGAAATATCGAAATTTTCGTGCAGAAAGGCAAGAAGCTCCGATATCTGCTTATCGCTCATAAGGCTCGGAGTGCCGCCGCCTATAAACACGGTGCTTATTTTTTCGCCCTTATAGTGTTCCGCTTCTTTTTTAAGACGTGATAAATAAGACGGCAGAAGCTTTTCTCTGCCGCCGAATGAAACAAAATCGCAATAAGCACATTTTTTTGTGCAAAACGGAATGTGGATATATAAGCCTCTCATCATTCGTCAAGCTTAAGCACCGCGAGGAAGGCTTCGGACGGTACTTCTACACTGCCGACCTGACGCATGCGCTTTTTGCCCTCTTTCTGCTTCTCGAGAAGCTTTTTCTTTCTTGTTATATCGCCGCCGTAGCACTTGGCAAGCACGTCCTTACGCATCGCCTTGACGGTCTCACGCGCGATGACTTTTCCGCCGATAGCCGCTTGAATCGGTATTTCGAAAAGCTGACGCGGAATGGCATCACGGAGCTTTTCAGCTACCATGCGCCCGTGCGCGTAAGCCTTATCCTTGTGAACTATGACCGACAGCGCATCGCACATATCGCCGTTGAGCAGGAAATCAAGCTTGACGAGTTGGCTCGGCTGATATCCCGCAAGCTCATAATCGAACGAAGCGTAGCCGTGAGTCCGTGACTTGAGCGTATTGAAAAAATCATAGATTATTTCGTTCAGCGGCATCCTGTATTCAAGCACGGCACGGTTTTCATCGGCATAGTGCATGTTGATGTACTCGCCGCGCTTTTCGATGCAAAGATCCATTATCGCGCCGATATAGTCCTTCGGTGTCATTATCTCCGCCTTGACTATCGGCTCGCGCATTTCTTTTATTTCATCGACCTTGGGAAGATTCGCGGGGTTGTCGATTTTCAGCTCTGTCCCGTCGGTTTTTGTTATTTCATAAATAACGCTCGGCGCAGTGGTGACAAGGTCGAAATCAAATTCGCGTTCAAGGCGCTCCTGAATGATCTCCATGTGCAGAAGTCCTAAAAATCCGCAACGGAAGCCGTAGCCGAGAGCCGCACTCGTTTCCGGCTCAAACGTAAGTGAAGCATCGTTCAAGCCGAGCTTTTCGAGTGCCTCATGCAAATCGTCGTACTCACTGCCGTCAGCGGGATAAATTCCGCAGAATACGTTGGGCATTATCTTTTTATAGCCCGGCAACGGCTCGGCGGCGGGATTTTCATCATCGGTTATCGTATCGCCGACGCGCGTTTCGGAAACCGTTTTGATGCTTGCCGAAATATATCCGACCTCACCGGCGGAAAGCTCTTCGACGGGCAAATAGCCGGGGGAGAACACGCCGACCTCGGTCACCTCAAAGGTGTGTCCCGAATGCATCATGCGTATCTTTGTGCCGACGCGCACTTTTCCGTTCACGACACGCACAAAGCTCAGTGCGCCCTTGTAGTTATCGTAGATCGAATCGAATATAAGCGCCTGAAACGGAGCTTCCTCGTCGCATTTGGGTGCCGGAACATCGCGGACTATCATTTCAAGCACCTCATGGATGTTGATGCCCTCTTTGGCGGAGATGCGCGGTGCGTCCATGCAGGGGATGCCGATGATGTCCTCGACCTCCTGTGCGACGGCATCAGGCTCGGCACTCGGCAGGTCTATCTTGTTTATTACGGGAAGTATCTCCAGATCCTGCCCGACAGCAAGGTAAACGTTGGCAAGCGTCTGTGCCTCTACGCCCTGCGTGGCATCTACTATAAGTATCGCGCCCTCACAGGCATTCAGCGCGCGTTCGACCTCATAGGTAAAATCTACATGACCGGGCGTGTCGATGAGGTTGAGCATGTATTCGTTGCCGTCATCGGCTTTATAGAACATCCGCACCGCCTGCGATTTTATGGTTATACCGCGTTCCTGCTCAAGCTCCATAGTATCAAGTAGCTGTGCATGCATCTCACGCGAATCAACAGTTCCGGTTTCATCTATTAGTCTGTCGGCAAGTGTCGATTTACCGTGGTCGATGTGAGCGATTATGCAAAAATTGCGTATCCTGCTTTTATCAAATGACATTTTTTCACCTTATCTGCCGCAGCAGTTTTTATATTTTTTGCCGCTTCCGCAGGGGCAGGGATCGTTTCTGCCGACGGTCTTTTTGCTGACCGCCTGCTGTTCGGTGCGCCATGCGCGTGTAAGCTCGGTGCGCTTCTCCTCACTGAGTACATCATCCCATTCCTTGAGCGTATAGAGCCATTTCGCCTTTGCATTGAGCATGTTGTAGAAAAGCTTTTCGGGCAAAACGGTCATTTCTATTTCGGTTTCTTCCTCAAGATTTTTGAAATCTATTTCTTTCTCAAGTGAAGTGCAGATGCCGTCAGCGAACGGAGCGAAAATCACGGGCTCAAGACCGAGCTTATCGGCAACTTCCTTTACCGTACCCTTTATTTCAAACCATTTTTGCGCAAGTATCCTCTTGTATGCTTCGGTCTCCTCGGCATAATATTTCTGCCAAAGCTGTCCCTGCTGTGCGTCTGTCTTGCAAAGCTCCTGCATTTGCTCCCATGCTTCGTAAATCTTCATTTTTATATCTCCTTCAATTCATTTCATCGTACTTGTTTTTGATAGCCGTAAGGAAATCACGGCTGTTTACGCATTTTTTGTTTTCAAGCGTCGAAAGAGCGAACAGATCCTTTGTCATTATGCCGCTTTCGATAGTCGCTATCGTAGCTTTTTCCATTCTGTCGGCGTATTCGACGAGCGCGTCGATATCATCAAGCTGACCGCGCTTGCGCAAGCCGCCCGTCCACGCAAAGATAGTTGCGACGGGGTTGGTGCTTGTTTCCTCGCCTGCGCGGTACTTGTAATAATGGCGTGTTACCGTACCGTGTGCGGCTTCGTATTCATACTTGCCGTCGGGGGAAACGAGAACGCTCGTCATCATTGCAAGGCTTCCGAACGCCGTTGCAAGCATGTCGCTCATGACATCGCCGTCATAATTTTTGCACGCCCAGATGTAGCCGCCCTTGGAACGTATCACACGCGCAACGGCATCGTCGATAAGCGTGTAGAAATATTCAATACCTGCTTCTTCAAATTTTGCCTTATATTCATTCTCAAATATTTCGGCAAAAATATCCTTGAAGCGATGGTCGTATGTCTTGGATATAGTGTCCTTTGAAGCGAACCAGATATCCTGCTTTTTGTCAAGTGCGTACTCGAAGCACGCACGGGCGAAGCTTGATATCGAGGAATCGAGATTATGCAGTCCCTGTACAACGCCGGCGCTCTTATCGAACGAAAGTATCGTTTCGCGTCTTTCGCCGTCCTTGCCGGTTATCACAAGCTCAGCCTTTTCGCCCTGCTCAACGCGGAATTCGACATTCTTATAAACATCTCCGTAGGCGTGACGGGCAATTATTATCGGTTTTTCCCAATTACTTACAACGGGCTTGATACCGTTGACGATGATAGGCTCTCTGAATACCGTACCGTCAAGCGCGGCACGAACCGTACCGTTGGGGCTCTTCCACATCTTTTTAAGATGGTATTCCTCCACACGCTGAGCGTTCGGCGTGATGGTCGCGCACTTTATGCCCACACCGTATTTCTTTATCGCCTCGGCGGCATCGAGAGTTACCTTGTCCTCGGTCTTGTCTCTGTACTCAAGTCCGAGATCATAGTATTCGCTCTTTAAGTCGATATAGGGCAGAATGAGTAATTCTTTTATCCATTGCCACAGCACCCGCGTCATTTCGTCGCCGTCAAGCTCAACGATCGGGGTCTTCATTTGAATTTTTGACATAAATACACCTCCGCATAATGCTTTTTTAATATTTTATCACATGTTTCCAAAATATCAAAACGATTTTTTCAAAAAAACAATTGACTTAAAAATTTTTTTGTGTATAATATGTATTGTGCTTGGGGGTATAGCTCAGTTGGCTAGAGTGTCTGACTGGCAGTCAGAAGGTCATGGGTTCGAATCCCATTATCTCCACCAAAAAAGAACGCCAGGGCGTTCTTTTTTTTATCCAAACCGGGAGCTTGGATATAACAATTTGTGTGCATGGCAGAAAGCCTCTTACCATACGATATCAGATGCTGTTCGTGGCTTCAAATACGGGATATGAAAAATGAAGATGTTTCATGAGTGAAGACATGAAATGAAAAAATGAGATTTATTGACGACGTTACTACATCAGGTGCAAAGCGTCGTCTTCATCAACGAGCGACCTCATTTTGATGTAAGTAGAAACATCGTTTACTTGTGCAGTTATGCAGTATACCGTATGTCTTATGAAAGTTTTTATGAAAGGAACATACAAAATGGACGATTCCGGCAGAATAAAAAAACTCGTGCAGTTTATCGGAGAATCGGAGAAAATCGTCTTTTTCGGCGGAGCGGGCGTTTCGACGGAAAGCGGTGTGCCAGATTTCAGAAGTAAGGATGGCTTATACAACACTCATGATGTGCGGTTTGACAAGTATCGTCCCGAATATCTTTTGAGTCACACTTGTCTCGAAAAAGAGCCGGAGGTGTTCTTTGAGTTCTATCGGCAGAAAATGGATGCAAGGAGCGCGAAACCGAATCAGGCACATATATTTCTTGCGGAGCTTGAGACCGAAAAAAAACTCGATGCCGTAATCACGCAGAATATAGACGGGCTCCACACCGATGCGGGAAGTAAAAACGTATTTGAGATACACGGCTCTACGCGGCGAAACTACTGTTCGCGATGCGGCAAGAAATATCCTGCCGATCACATTTATGAATCAAAAGAGAAAGTTCCTCATTGTGATTGCGGAGGCATCGTTCGCTGTGATGTTACGCTTTATGAGGAAAGTCTGCCGGAGGATGCCGTTGAGGGCGCGATAAAGGCGATATCAAAGGCGGATATGTTGATTATCGGCGGCACGTCGCTAACCGTTTATCCGGCTGCATCGTATGTGCGTTATTTCCGGGGAAAGCATCTTGTGATAATTAATAAGGAGCATCTCGATTATCCGCTTGACCGGGAAAACGATGTTGAAATAAATCTTCCGATAGGCGAGGTGTTTTTGCGGTGTAAAACGGAAAAAAATTCCGACGCTGCAAAAATACTTGATAATAATCGGTAAATATGATAGAATTATATCGAAATATATAGTAAGGAGAATTTGCATGAAAAAATTACTTATAGCTTTACTCGCTTTGACTGTTGCATTTTCGGTTTCGGCATGCGGCAAAAAGCCCGAAACAGATGGCAAAAATGATTCACAACCGACTGCAACGGCGACAGCGACCGATGCGGGATTCAACGGCGAAGAGGATGTTTTTGATACGGATGATAATGATGAAAGCGATAACGGTGAGACCGAAAACAAAAATAATAATGAGCCAGGCAAAGACAAAAATGCGGAAAATGATAAAGACAACGGCAATAACGGCAAAGACAGCGGAAAAGATGACGAAAACAATGAGAAAGGTTCCGGTCAAAGCACGTCTGCACCAACGTCTGCACCGGGGGATAACGACAATCGGTCTGCAACGACACCGGACGGCAACGAGGGTGGCCCAACGCCAACGCCGACCCCTGACAGAAATGCGATAACGCTCCCTATAGTTGAGTTTTAAGAAAACGTAAAACAAACAGCCCGAAAACATGCGAAAAGTGTGCTTGCGGGCTGTTGCTTTTTGAAATTTTCGAGGCTGAACAAATAACCGTTATTTTCGCATTATTACTTTTGCGGCACAGATGATATCCGTTATTATGCAGAGCTCTTTGTCCGTGCAGTCACTGAGCAAGTCGCTTATTTTGCTTCTTGATATGTAAGCGTTTTTGTTTATGCTGTCGTACATAAGCTCGTCGATAGATACTTCAAGCGCGTTGGCTATGCTCACAAGCGTTTGAAGGCTCAGCTTCGTTGCTGCGCGCTCAATATGCGAGATGTTCGAGGGCTCTATTCCGGATGATTCGGCAAGCTGTGCCTGCGTCCAGCCTTTGACTTTTCTGATTTCTCTGATCCTTTGTCCTAATGCGTCATAATTCAAATTCATAATAAACCTCACAGTGTTTATACTAAAATTATTGTATATCCGAAAAGGATATGGTAAAATAACGTAGATATCCCAATAGGATATATAATACACTCAAGGGAATGAATTTTATGATATGTGCGCTTTTCGGGAATAATACTTATGGTGCTTTGCATGGGATTTTGACGGAGAAAGTCGAGCAGTTGATCCTTTTTGAAAAGTATGATACATTTTTGATAGGGGATAACCGCAGATTCGATGTGACGGCAAAAAAAGTGCTTGAAGAGCTGAAAGCGAAATACCACATACAGTATTACAAGGTCAGTACGTCGGCAAAGCCGCAAAGGATACAAAAGGAGGTCATATATCCGGTTGCCGCGGACTGCACATCCAAAAATCTTGCTGCATCGCTGTGCGATAGGTGGATGATTGAAAACTCCGATGCCGTACTGACGGTGGGAAAAGGCTATAGGGGAGCACCGCTTATAATGCGTGAGGCTGGAAGAATGAACAAAAGAATATTTGTACTTGAGATGCCGGCAGATGCTTTTTCTTCCGATTCCGTCATTAGGTGATATTAAGTTGCATAATTTTTGCGTTTAACACATAGAATTGTTTATGCGCGGGTGTGTGACGGAGATGTGAAAAAGCGATAAAATAAAAATTGCTTTACATTGTTTAAATTTTGTAGTAGTATATAATAAATAATTATGCGCAATGCGTAAAACCGGAGGTTATTCATATGGCGATAAAAACAACCAATCAGCTCGGAAGTATCACTATCTCGGATACCGTTCTTTCGACTATAGCGGGAATTGCCGCATGTGACTGTGCGGGTATAGTGGGAATGTCGGCGTCGAATACAGCGGAAGGAATAGCTGAACTTTTGAAGCGTGAAAGCCTTACGAAAGGTATAAAAGTCGTTTCCGAAGAAGAAAGTGTTAAATTTGAGCTTCACGTTATAATCGAATACGGCGTGTCGATGATAGCCGCCGCACATAATGTCATTGAAGCAGTTAAATATGCCGTTGAATCTCAGACGGGACTCAAGGTGGAGAATGTAGACGTTCTTATCCAAGGTATAAGAGTGTAAGCAGGAAAGGATAATCATGAATTACAAATCCATTGACGGCACACTCCTTAAGGAAATGGTCGTAGCCGCCGCGAAAACTCTTGAAGCAAATAAACAGAAGCTTAATGATTTGAATGTATTCCCGGTGCCCGACGGTGATACCGGCACAAATATGTCACTTACGATGCAATCGGTACTCAAAGAGGTATCTGCGACAGTATCAAACGAACTTTCGACCGTAGCCAAAGCAATGGCACGCGGAGCACTGAAGGGTGCACGCGGTAACAGCGGAGTTATTCTGTCACAGATACTGCGCGGCTTTACACGCGAATTCGAAACGCTCGAAGAAGCAGGTACTGAGGAATTTGCCGAAGCACTTCGTCTTGGTCAGGAAACGGCATATAAAGCTGTTATGAAGCCTAAAGAGGGAACTATACTCACCGTCATTAGACTTATGGCGGAAAAAACAAAGTACGAAACGAAACGCGAACTTGCCGATTTTGTTGACTACGTGGTCGGGATAGGCGATGATACACTTAAAAAGACGCCTGAAATGCTTCCGCAACTGAAAAAAGCGGGTGTCGTGGACGCAGGCGGGCAGGGACTTATGATGATTATGCACGCTTTTTGCAGTGTGCTTCACGGAGATGAAATCGACCTTGAGCAGGTCGCACTGACCGAGGCAAGTGATTCATTCGTCGCACGCTCGACGGCGGAGGAAGTTGCAGAAATGGACGAAATCCTGTTTGCGTATTGTACGGAGTTCTTCATTCAGCAGCTTAAGCCGGAGGTCAATGATAATACCGTCGATGAGCTTCGCAAAAAGCTGGCACGCATAGGAGATTCACTGATAGTTGTCGGCGACGCGGAGCTTGTAAAGGTGCATGTTCACACGAACAATCCCGGAAAGGCACTTCAATATGCACTTGAGCTCGGCGAGCTGTATAAGGTCAAGATAGAAAATATGGTACAGCAACACCGTGAACTTGAAGAGGAGAAGACAAAAAACCAAAAGGAAGTAGGAGTAGTTGCGATAGCCTCCGGCAAGGGATTTGAGGAGGTCTTTGCGGAGCTTGGAGTCGATGCTATCGTTACAGGCGGGCAGACGATGAATCCCAGCACGGAGGATATAGCTGCGGCTGTTAAAAAGGTTTGTGCGAAATCGGTAATAGTTCTGCCCAATAATTCAAATATAATTCTTGCGGCTGAGCAGGCGAAGGACTTTACTGATAAACAACTGTATGTAGTTCCGACAAAAACACTTCCGCAGGGCATAGCCGCCATGCTTACATTTGACCCGGAGAGCAGCGCCGCGGAAAACGCGGAAAATATGAACGAGGGCTTTGGCAACGTGCTCAGCGGCAGCGTTACTTACGCCGTGCGTGATACCGAGCTGGACGGCAGAGAAATACATGAGGGTAATTTCCTTGGGATCGCCGAGGGGACTATTGCCTGCTGTGGCGAAGACCTTGAACAAATCACCGAAGAACTTGCCGAAAAGCTTCTTGAAACCAAAAATGAGCTGTTGACCGTTTATTTCGGTGCGGATACCGATGAGGAACACGCGAATAAAATCGCGGACGCACTGAAAGAAAAATATCCCGATACGGATGTCGAAGTGATAGAGGGCGACCAGCCGGTATACTATTATCTGCTGTCGGCTGAATAACAACAGGCAAAAGCCGGTATGTGTTGTACAACCGGCTTTTAATATATTCTTATATATTCTTATATGCACATAACAGCATACAATTGATTTTGCTGCCTACATGATGTTGTCAAACCCGAATACGTTGCGTTCGCGGATATGATTGAACATCTCACGTGCAAGCTTTTTCGATTCCATATACTCATCGTAGTCATACTGTATTTCCACCTGCATCGCCCAAAGATATTGGTTAAGTATATCTATTTCACTATGGTCGACCATAAGCTCGGCGATACTGCTGCGCCTATCCCATTCATCAGTAAGGGATTTTATATCTTCTGCGGTTTCAGCACTGTCGAGCATTTCAAGCATATCGTTTGTCAAGCGTGTTATATAAGCATCAAAAAAAATGGCACCTCCGATAAAAACGGATATTATTACGATAATTATTATCAGGTTCCGCATTGTTCCTCCTTTATCAACGGGTCTTTGCCGGAGGCGTGAACATAAAGCTTGCTTCCGTCATACGTCATGAGCAAAATATCTTTTTCATTTTCCATTCCGAGTTTGCGCATTTTTCCGCGCAACCATTTTTCACTTTTTTGAACATAGTCAAGATTGGCTGTTTGAATGGTTCCGTCCATTATGAGCGCGACCGACAATTCGTCCTGCGGCGGAAGAACGGATATATCATTCGGCATACATGTCCTGTATTGACTTTTCAGTATTACGCTTATTTCGCCGTTGGTTTCGAGGATCGCGTAATAAACTTCCGAAATATCGAAAATATCCTTACTTCTGAGTTGTTCGGCAAGGTCGTTTATAGTGTAGCGCACCGTGCGTAGGGCTTCTTCAAGTATAACGCCGCGCTCAATGAGGATTTTCGGTTTCCCGCATATGATGTGTCTTGCTTTTACGGATTTGAGTGAAACGAGTGAGAGTATCAGACCCGAGGCGAGCAGGACGTATATCGGGATTATTCCCCAAAGCAGAGGCGTGTTTATATCCGACATGGGCGTGGTCGCAAGGTCGGCGGCGATAAGCGTCAGCGCAAATTCGTACGGCTGCAGCTGGCCGATTTGACGTTTACCAAGTAACCGCATCATTATCAGCAAGCCGGAAAACAGTATCAGTGTACGCAATATTATGTTTGCCAACTTCGGAACACCTCGCAAAATGAATGTCGGAATCATTATTCCCGCATTTTGAGAAAAATATAAACAAATTTTGAATATTGACATACTTTTCTGTACAATATCGCTGGAATGTGGTACAATAATATAGAATAAGAAATTGGGGTGGAATGCCTTGAACGAAAAAGCAAAACGCGGTTTGATTTATATTGTTTCACGTCTGGCTCTTGTTGTTGCCGTAGTAGGCATCATTGTAGGTGCGTTTTTTTCGAGCATGAAAATGTCGAATATATATTTTCTGCTTAACGATGCGCTAAAAGCGAGACTTGATATAATTTTGCTCGGCAGTGATATTGAAGACAATCAGCGGTTTTTTTCATATAACTATCTTCAAAACGCCGAATATCAGGACGCAAAAGAAAATTACGGCATATATATAATAACGAACTACGGGCATAAGCTTTCATACGGACATATGTTCGTATTTCCGTGGCAGACAAAGAAGACTGTGACTGTGCGTGAGGCTGTTTTCGCCATAAACGGTGAGCTTGATACGGCACAGATGTCAAAAGCGGATGCAATGGCGCATGGTGTCTACAATGTGCCGGAGTGGAGCAACAGCGTGTATAAAGTCAAGCTTGTGCTTGTTGACGGCTCGTGGCAGATAGATTCAATAATCCGAAAGGGAGATTACGATTATACTCCGCCGGCGACACCTTCGCTTACAAAAGAGGAAATAGATGCGCTGAGAACGCCCACGCCTGAGCCGACGGAAGCACCCGCGGTGCAGGAGGGTGAACAGAGTGCAAAAATCAGTACGGCGATTTTCGGTGAAAAAGTGAACGTGCGTGAGGGGCCGATGACGGCTTACGACGTTGTAGCTGTGCTGAAAGCAGGAGATAAGGTCACTGTAAAGGAAGAAAGTGACGGGTGGTATCTCGTTGAAACCGAGGACGGAATCACGGGATATGTGAGCGGATATTATATTTTATTTGACTGATAGGTTATAATGAATGAAAAAGAAGCTTGTTATTGACAGTGAAGACGATAAAGTATTTTTTCATATAGTTACGCTGATAATTTGTCTAAGCATACTTGCAGCTGTGAGCATAGCTCTGTTTGTTGACTATTTGGTAAGAGCACGTGAGCAGGACGGAATTGCGGAAAGCATAAGCGAAGCGGAGCAATATAATGAAATCTATTTTTCGGGAAAAATACTTAACGGCGTTATGATTTCGGGATATGATGTCGGCGGCATGAGCGAAGAAGAAGCCAAAAACTATCTTGCCGGCTGTGTGGACTATAATATAGCGATCCAACAGCTTGTGCTTAAGTACGGTGAAGAAACGTGGGTACTCGGCAGAGACCGTTTTCCGTTGACGACGGATGTCGAACATGCTGTTTCAAAGGCACTCGGGATAGGGCGGAAGGGGACTGACGAGGAACGCAAGCAGGTATTTGAGAAACTCGACCGAGGAGAAAAAATAGATATTTCGGCGACGAAGATAAGTGACCCGACGGAGCTAGTCAAGGTGCTTTGCGAAATCAAGGAAAAAACGGATATCGAAAAGAAAAATGCAGGCGTGACATTTAAGTACGACGGCGCACCCATGTATACTTATACCGATGAGGTGATAGGCTCAAGCCTTGACGTCAATAAAGCCTACAGCGACATATGCGCTTTGCTTGTAAACGATACTCCGATGCTTGAATATACACTTCGTCCCGATGTGGTTGAGCCTGAAATCAAGCGAAGCGATATCGAACATAATTATTCGCTTGTGGGAAAGTATACGACATGGCTTTCGGCGTCATCTGCTGCGGGAAGAATACAGAATATTACTACGGCGTTGCTCAGCCTTGATGAACGTGTATGGCTGCCGGGTGAAACGTTTTCATTCAATCAGTGGGTCGGAGCGCGTTCTGAGGAAAAGGGTTACGGGCTCGGAGTGTTCATAAATGAACAGCAACAGTATGACCAAACCGTCGGCGGCGGGATATGTCAGGTTTCGACCACGATATACAACTGCGCACTCGTGTGCGGTGCGAATATGCAGGGGCGCAACGCTCCGATAGAGATAATTGAACGCCGTCCGCACACATGGCCGTCGGAATATATAGACAAAGGACTTGATGCCACTGTAAGCTGGCCGAGCACTGACCTCAAAATGTTCAATAACAGTAAAACGCCATATTTTATACATACTTATATCACCCGTTCCGGCGGCAGGATATATGTAAACGTTGAATTTTACGGTACACTGCTGCCGAACGGCGCAAGCGTGAAGATCGAAACCGAGATAATCGAGGAAGTACCTGCAACGACGGAAACAATAATCGACAGCGAAAATAAATACGGACTTGCCGCAGGACAACAAAAGGTCGAAAACGGACGCAACGGCTATACCGTAAATGTGTATCAGATATGGTCGGAGCCCGGCAAAGACAGCGTGAAATCACTTATAACCGTTTCCAAATACGGAATGATACCGACAAAGGTATACGTCAGTCTGCTCCCGGCGGAAACGGCGGCAGCGTAAAGATATATGTTTTTGGTGGGACTTTGGAGTTGCGCTTAGTGGAAATGCTGTTCAGTGCCCCTTCTTGTAAGCTTTTTTGAACAAAAGCTTGACTAAAGACTTTTATTGCACTTTATGCAGAATAAAAAAGTACAGTGCCTTATGCTAAAATACAGCTCAGGCACTGTACTTTTTTATTGAAAAAAGTACTTTACAAATAAAATGATGTATGTTATTATATATAAAGTTATTATATGTAATAAAGGGTGTATAGGGCTTACACGGTTCTGCATCCAAAAAGTGAAAGGAACAGTTTGTCATGGCGGAAAACAACTATAACGCGTCGCAGATACAAGTCCTTGAAGGACTTGAGGCTGTGCGCAGGAGACCGGGTATGTATATCGGCTCTACCGACGAACGCGGACTTCACCATCTTGTGCAGGAGCTTGTGGATAATTCGATAGATGAGGCTCTTGCAGGCTATTGCGACAACATCGTCGTTACCATCCATGAGGACGGCTCATGCTCGGTAAGCGATAACGGCCGCGGTATTCCCGTAGATATCCACGAGAAATACGGTAAGCCTGCGGTAGAGGTGGCTCTTACCGTACTTCACGCGGGAGGTAAATTCGGCGGCGGCGGATACAAGGTATCGGGCGGCCTACACGGTGTGGGACTTTCAGTAGTCAACGCGCTTGCCACCGACCTGCACGTAGAGGTTTCCCGTAACGGCAATGTATATTCTCAGGACTATAAGCGCGGCGATTCCGTAACGAAGCTCAGCGTTATAGGCACAAGTGACCATACAGGCACGCTTGTGCGATTCTGGCCCGATCCCGAGGTGTTTGAGACGACAGTATTCGATTACGATAACCTCAAAACACGCTTGCGCGAGCTGGCATTCCTTAACAAAGGCGTGCGTATCACGATACAGGATAAGCGCGAGGGCGCGGAACGCTTTGAAAGCTTCCATTACGACGGCGGAATAATCGAATTCGTACAGTTTTTGAACCTCAATAAGACACTTTTGCTTGAAACACCGCTGTATTTTGAGGGTAAGGTAGGCACGTCGACTGTAGAGGTCGCAATGCAGTACAATGACGGCTATAATGAGACGATTTTTACCTTCGCTAACAATATCCAGACACATGAAGGCGGAACACATCTTACGGGCTTCAGAAATGCCCTTACGAAGACGATAAACGACTATGCTCGCAAGTATAAGATGCTGAAAGACAATGAGCAGAATCTTTCGGGCGAGGATGTGCGCGAGGGACTTGCGGCTGTAATAAGCGTAAAGCTTGAAGAGCCGCAGTTCGAGGGGCAGACAAAGACCAAGCTCGGCAACAGCGAGATACGTCCCGTGACCGAAAAGATAGTAGGTGAAAAGCTTGCCGACTTTTTGGAGGAAAATCCGCAGGTAGCAAAAACAGTCATTGATAAGTGCCTTACCGCGAACCGTGCGCGTGAGGCGGCAAGAAAAGCGCGTGAGCTGACGCGCCGCAAGAATGTGCTTGATACATTCTCGCTTCCCGGAAAGCTTGCCGATTGCTCCGATAACGACCCGACAAGATGCGAAATATTCATCGTTGAGGGTGATTCCGCCGGAGGTAGCGCAAAAGAGGGCAGAGACAGAAAAACTCAGGCTATACTTCCGTTAAGAGGAAAGATACTCAATGTCGAAAAGACGAGAATGGACCGTATGCTCCAAAATAATGAGATACGCTCCATGATAACCGCATTCGGCGCGGGCATAGATGTTGAGTTTGATGAGAGTAAGCTCAGATATCACAAGATAATCTGTATGACCGATGCCGATGTTGACGGCTCCCACATCAGAACGTTGCTGCTTACGTTCTTCTTCCGCCATATGCCTCAGCTTATTGCGGGCGGCTATGTTTACGCGGCACAGCCTCCTTTGTTTAAGGTGACGATGACGCGCACTAAGCAGGTGCATTACTGCTATTCCGACGACGAGCTGAATCAGTTCCTTGATTCGATCAACCGCCAGAACTATGAGGTATCGCGCTACAAAGGTCTCGGAGAAATGAGCAGTGAACAGTTGTTTGAAACGACTATGAATCCCGAAACGCGCATACTTAAGCGTATTACGATGAAGGATGCCATACTCGCGGATCAGATTTTTACGATACTCATGGGCGACGAGGTCGAGCCGAGAAGACAGTTTATTGAGGAAAACGCAAGACTTGTCAGCAACGATGAGCTTGATATTTAAGGGGGCGAGGAAATTTGGATAACGAAAACGGAAATATCGGCAACAATGAAAACAACGAAAACAGTGTAATTGTTACCGAGGACGAACAGCCGATGCCTGCGGATCAGGCAAGCCGCATAATTGATATCGACATTGAATCCGAGGTAAAGAAATCCTTTATTTCTTACGCCATGGCGGTAAACATCAGCCGTGCACTTCCCGATGTGCGCGACGGTCTCAAGCCTGTACACAGAAGAATACTTTATTCGATGTACGAAAACGGATATACATACGATAAGCCCACAAGAAAGAGTGCGCGTATCGTCGGCGACGTTATGGGTAAATATCACCCCCACGGCGATTCGTCGATATATGACGCCCTTGTGCGTCTTGCACAGCCGTTTTCAATACGTTATACGCTTGCCTACGGGCAGGGTAATTTCGGTACGGTCGACGGCGACCCTGCGGCGGCTTCACGTTACACGGAAGCAAAGCTTTCAAAAATAGCGGGCGAGCTGCTTGCCGATATCGACAAGGAGACCGTTGATTTCTACCCTAACTTCGATGAGACCGAGCTTCAGCCACGTGTGCTCCCGTCACGCTTCCCGAACCTTATGGTAAATGGATCGGACGGTATCGCGGTAGGTATGGCGACAAACATCCCGCCCCATAACCTGCGTGAGGTCATCGACGGCGTTGTTGCACTGATAGACGACCCCGATATAACCGTCGAAGGACTTATGGAATACATAAAGGGTCCCGATTTCCCGACCGCCGCGCAGATACGCGGTATTTCGGGCATAAGGGAAACCTACCTTACGGGACGCGGTAAGATCGTCATCCGCGCAAAAAGCGAGATCGAGGAAATGGGCGGCGGCAGACAGCGCATCGTCATAACCGAGATACCGTATCAGGTAAACAAAGCAAAGCTTGTTGAACGCATAGCGGAGCTTTACAAGGATAAACAGTTCGAGGGCTTGAGTGCGCTCCGTGATGAATCGAACAAGGATGGCATGCGCGTTGTGCTTGAGCTTAAAAAGGATATCAACCCGCAGGTGGTACTCAATTTCCTTTACAGCCATACTCAGCTTCAGGATTCGTTCGGCGCGATAATGCTTGCTCTCGTGGACGGCGAGCCGCGTATACTTAACCTCAAGGAAATGCTTTATTATTACCTTGAGCATCAGAAAGAGGTCGTTACACGGCGCACACAGTTCGATCTTGATAAGGCGCTTGCACGCGCACATCTTGTTGAAGGCTTCCTGCGCGCACTTGATATTATTGATGAAGTCATAGCACTCATCCGTTCGAGCCAAACGACCGAGATCGCAAGGACACGCCTTATGGAAGAGCTTGATTTTTCACTTGAGCAGGCAAAGAGCATACTTGATATGCGTCTCCAGCGCTTGACGGGGCTTGAACGCGAAAAGCTTGAACAGGAATATGCCGAGCTTCAGGCGGCTATCGAGCGTTACCGCGCGATACTTGCCGATCCTCAGCTCGTACTTGATATCATTAAAGAAGAAATACTTGTAATAAAGGACAAGTATGGCGATGATCGCCGCACCGAGATATCGCCCGTTGAGGATGAGATCGACCTTGAATCGCTTATTCAGGAAGAGGACATGGTCATAACAATGACTCATGCAGGCTATATCAAGCGCGTGCCGTCTGCCACATACCGCGCTCAAAGACGCGGCGGAAAGGGCATAAGCGGCATTACTACGCGCGAAGAAGACTATGTGGAGCGTGTACTTGTCGCAAACACTCATACCGACCTGCTGTTCTTCACGACAAAGGGCAGGGTATTCAAGTTGAGATGTTATCAGCTTCCGGAAGCAAGCCGTACCGCCAAAGGCAGTGCGATAGTAAATCTGCTTGAGCTTGATAACGGCGAAAAGGTAACGAATATAATTGATCTGCCCGAGGATCCCGAGCTTCGTGAACACCTCAGCCTTGTTATGGCTACACGCATGGGCTTCATCAAGAAAACTGAGCTGTCCGAATATAATAACATCCGCAAGAGCGGACTTATAGCGATAATCCTGCGCGAAGAGGACGAGCTTGTTAATGTTCAACTTGCAGGCGGTGAGGACGATATCCTTATCGCTACCGCTAACGGAAAAGCGATACGCTTTGAAGAAAAGCTCGTGCGCAATATGGGACGCGGCACTATGGGCGTTACGGCGATAAATCTTGCCGATGATGATTTTGTTGTCAATATGGATATCATTCATCAGAATGGAGAAGTGCTGACTATCACTGAAAACGGCTATGGCAAGCGTACAGACGTTTCTGAGTACCGTGTAACGGGCAGAAATTGCAAGGGTATTATAACTCACGCGCTCAATGAAAACACCGGAAAAATCATTGATATGACGGTCGTTACGGGCGAAGAAGATATCATGCTTATCACGGGTGACGGAACTATCATCCGCACCGAGGTATCACAGCTTCGCAGCATGGGACGCTCTACGCAAGGTGTTCGCGTGATGCGTCTTGCCGACGGCATCAAGGTAGTCGCGGTTGCGACAGCACCTCACGAGGAAGAAAAGGATTATGAGCAGGCAGATGACACAAATGTCTCGGAAAATGCAAATGAAACGAAAACCGATGAAGATACAGCTTCGGTTGGCGAGGACGGTACTTCCGACAGTCCTATTGAAACGTTATAACACGGAGGAGTATTGATGGTCAAAAAAGTTTTGCTTATAGCCGGTGCGATTTTTCTCGGCTTGAACTTCGGTATGATCTCCGGCTTTATGCCGATACTTCTGATCGTGGGTTTTGTACTGTTCCAGGACGGTTTGAAATCTACCGTGCTTGCCGGCTACAGCACGCTTACGGCGATAGTTGCCGGCATACTTACATACGTTCATATGTACCGTAAAAAGCGTGAACATGAATCACCGTCACCGTATGTTATGGCGCTTGCATGGAGCTTTGTTGCCGGTGCGGTCATCGCCGCTGTAGCGTTGTTTATTTATTCGGGAAACGAAATATACAGAATATGAGTTTGTTGGACTCCATCCACACTCATATGCAGGGGATACAGTCCTTTGACTCCACCCGCTTTCTTGAAAAAACGGGACAAAAAACTTTCGTGACTTTATGAAAAATTCTTCCACCGTAAGTAGGGCGGGAGAATTTTTTTGCAAAAGTATGTGAAAGAAACATACGGAGCTGAAAAAATGAGTTGCACGCATTTTTTGCAAACTTGTTGTAGTGCAATTGCTTTGTTTTCTGTCGCTTAATTTAGGGAAACGCCGCGAAGCGCAATAAAAAGTTTTATCCCGCTTTTACAAAAGCGGGCGAGTGGTGCAGGGGAACGGAGTTCCCGCGAAAAGGGATACGGGGAGTCCCCGCAAATCAGTGGTTTAGAGCCAAGCCTCTTTTTGACTTAAAAAAATCCGAAAGTATTGAGGCGCACTCATTTTGCATAACGCCACCGAGTACTTCGGCACGGTGATTGAAACGCTTATCGCTGCAAAGGCGGTAGAGTGTGGTACAACATCCTGCCTTTTCGTCGTATGCACCGAACACGACCCTGTCAACACGCGAGTTCACTATCACACCCGCGCACATGGGACACGGTTCAAGCGTCACATACAGAGTGCAACCCGATAGTCTCCACGAATGAAGCTGATGTGCCGCTCTGCGCATGGCAAGAAGCTCTGCATGCGATGTCGGGTCATTGTCATGCTCACGGCGGTTACAGCCGCGCGCAATGATTTCCCCTTCGTATACGATAACGGCGCCTACGGGGACTTCACCTGCTTTTGCGGCGCATCTTGCCTGCATGAGCGCGCGTTCCATAAAATAATAATCGTCTTTAATCATCTATATCAACTATCTCCGTGTCACCGTTTAAGTTAAATCCACTTTCCGAAGCGAGCGCTATCGGCGCTAAAGCAAGCTTGCTCCACTCGCTCTTGGGTGAGCATCCGCCACTCACGGAAATACCGGTCATCAGTGAAAATGCAGGAAGGTCATATTCGCTTATGAACCACTGTGCCGCATTTACCGATATACACATATCTTTATCGAGACCGTTCGAAAGCGCGGTATATCCCGTCAACAAAGCAAGCTTATCGGCAAGCTGACGGCTTACATACATGCTTTTGCTTTGTCCGAATGACCAATCAATAAGTCCGCCATTGCCGCTGTATATCAGTGAGATTTTGAATTTTTCATTTTGACAAAGCGTGCGTATAGCCGAAGCCTCAGACGAAGTAAACGGGGTACCGCAATAGCCTGAACAGCACGGAGTATTCCTGATAACATCGGATGTCACGGTACCGCGACCGAAATTTATACTTACGTCGATGCCATCGGCGTTTGCATCCCAACCCGATCGATCCGTCATATAGCCGGATGATATTGATGATTCGACCAACGTGTGTACCGAAGGATCAAAGCCATCCGCACCGTTTATATTCAATTCGACTCCGTCCGGATTAAGCATCGGCACAAAATATATTCTGCACTTTTTTAATATTTCGTCATATGTCATGCCAGAATATACTTTTGATGTGTCGGTAAGATACGTTTCTATTTGCTTCATCATCAGCAGAGAATTACCGTATTCACTGCCTCGCACACCCGCAATGAGCAAAATTTTGTTTTCGGCAGTTCGACTTCCGAGCTTGACGCAGAAAATATCTCTTGAAAACTTGGTCTTTCCGATAACCTCGGCTTCAATGTTGTATTTTGCCGAAAGCGCCTTGATATCCGCAGAAAGGCTGTCATATGTATATTTCACCACGTTTTCATATGATGTAGTTGCTGTCGGCACGGGAGTGTTGCCCGTATTTGGTTTGCCGCTTGAGTCTGTTGAGGCGGGTGTATTGCCGGGAGTATTGTACGTCTCCGATGCCGAAGCTGTGGGTACGGAAGTTTTTCCTTCAATATCGACTATATCGCCTGCGGGAGCGAGTTCTTCTTTTGCAGGAGACGGAGATAGTGATGTTGGCGAGGGCGACGGCGTATCGGTAACAACATTTTTCGGAGCACATGAAACGAGTAGTACCGTGCATGCAATCAAAGTTGTAAGAGAAACGAATGTTCTTTTCATTTTTTTGTCCTGCCTTTGTTTGCTATTTGTAAAAAAGCGGATTTTTTAGAATTGTCTTGTTCTGAATTATTTATGATATGGCTCGCCGCTTAATATTTTGAAGCTCCGGTATATTTGCTCGGCAAGTATAACTCGCGCCATTGAATGTGTAAACGTCATATCGGAGAGCGAAAGCACGAAATCGGCACGCTTCAATGCGTTCTCGTGAAATCCGAGCGAGCCGCCGAGCGCGAAAACAAGATTTTTACCTTGCCATGAATCCATTTTTTGTGCAAGCGCAACACTCGTAAGCTGTTTGCCCGTGCCGTCAAGAATCACGAGAAAATCATTGTCATTAAGCCGTTTTTTGATTTTTTCCCATTCGGTCAGCTTAATGTCCGACTTTTGCGCCTCGGACAGCTTTTCCGGCGCTTGCTCGTCGGGAACTTCGATTATTGAAAATTTGCAGTAGCGCGAAAGCCGTTTTTCGAACTCGTCCTGAATATCGGCATAAATGCGTTGAAGTTTACCTACCGCGATTATTCTTACATTCATTCTATATACCTCTCCACGAAAAATACATCGTGACGGCGTTTACGACTATAAAAACAAACCAACCGAAAAAGTACAAAAGCCGTTCGCTTGCGTTCTGCTTTTGAAGCAGTGAAGGATATTCCATGTCCGTTACAAATGCTTTGCCGTACTTTTCGGTGTTCTTTTTTCCTGTATAAAGAACAAATATTATCATTCCCACACATGCTATAAGCGGAATTAACGATAATGATAAAACCACAAGAGCTACACCGCTTTCAGATAGCATAAACGCATCGAATGCGTCGCTGACAGGCTGATAAAGCAATAAGGTCGATGCCAGATTGAGTGTAAAGTGAACGGTAATGCTCGCAAAAAGCGAATCCGATACTATAGTGACAGTACCGAGCACTATGCCGAGCAGAAAAGCATATACGAGCTGTTCAAGATTCGCGTGCATTATCGCAAACATCGCGGATGACGCGATCACGGCGATAACGGGAGATGTGCGCTCAAATGCTCTCATGACAAACCCGCGGAAAAATATTTCTTCGCAAACAGCCGGCAGACATGATGTTATAGCGATTTCAAAAAGCAGTTGCGGTATATTTGATGCCGACGGGATCGATTCAAGCTCGGATGGCTGACCGAGGATCTGAGTCATTCCGTCTATCGCAAACTGATTTATAAACTGCACCGCGAAATATACTCCCACGCAGACGATTACGAGTGAAAATATCTGTATGATGTCGATCCTCTTATTAAGCCGAAGTGTTGACGTCATATCACACTTTGTTGCGGTCAATATCACAAGCGGTATCGCAAGCACCGAAATAAACTGCGAAATCAGCACAAGAAACATTTTGTAACCGAAATCCGTTTTGAAGCGTAACGGAAAGTCGTTTCCGAGTATTAGCCTCAAAGCGATCACGGCGGCGAATCCGACAAATTGTATCAGCGCTACACCGACGGCCGCATGCCATTTTTTCGGAAAGCGTTTGTCATCAAGCATAGCGCGGATTTCGGGTGAAGTTGTGTACATTGCTTATTCCCGGATAAAGAAGCGGGAAAGAAGCTCAAAACCCGTTTCCTGAATAATTCCTGTTTCTTCTGCAGTGCGCTCGCAAAGATTTGTAACGCCGCTGTTGCGTTCTTTGTTGCTGTAATAAACGGCATACGGAACGGGTGCACTAGAATGTGAACCTGTCGAAACGGGTGTGGGATGGTCGGGCATGATAAGCACGCCGTATTCCTCGTTACGCGCACGCAATCCGTTTACGACGAACGTAAGCACGGTATCAAGCATTTCTATTGATTTGATTTTACGTTCGGTTTCATGACGGTGACCACATTCATCGGGAGCTTCAAAATGCAGATAGCAGAAATCGTGCCCTTCATCGAACGCCTGAAGCGTCGCTTTCGCTTTGCCCATGAAGTTGGTTTCAAGAGTGCCCGTTGCACCTTCTACATCATAGGTATCCATATCGGCAAGCCGCGCGATCCCGCGAACAAGGTCTACCGCTGTGACTGCCGCACCTGTAAGACCGTATTTTTTATCAAACGGAGAAAGTCCCGGCTTACTGCCGACACCCCAGAACCAGCATGTGTTGGCAGGATGCTTTCCGCATGCGATGCGTTTAAGATTTACGGGATGCTTTGAAAGTATATTATAGCTTTTTTTCATTACATCGAGCAGAATTTGCGCTCCGCTTCCCGAAGGAAGGTATTCCGTTACTTTTTTGCCCGTTATGTCGTGCGGCGGAGTAAGCTTTACATCGCTGTTGCCGCCGTGGATGAGCAGGATATGTCTGTACGATATGCCGGCGTGGAACTCCATTGATTCATCCGAAAGCTCTTTGTTTAGTGCTTCAATAAGCTCTGCGGCTTCCTCGGTGCTGATTTCATCACTCGAATAGTCTACCATTGTTTTATCCGCGTAATCGGGCTCATCCGAAACGCACGCAAGATTGCATCTCAATGTGATATCATCATCACGCATTTTAAGTCCCATAGCAGCCGCTTCAAGCGGAGCACGGCCTGTCAGATAAATGCGCGGGTCGTAACCCATAACAGCAAGATTTCCGACATCACTTCCGCCCTTGCAGCCTTCGGGCGTGATATTACACATACCGACCTCGCCGTGAGCGGCCATGTAGTCGATAAGAGGTTTTTTGGCACATTCCATAGGCGTTTTACCGTTAAGCTCGGTTTGCGGAAGGTCAGCCATGCCGTCACCGAGCAAGCATAAAAATTTCATGATCAGTCTCCTTAAACATATATTTTATTTAGTATAACATATCATTCGATATTTTGCACTATATTTTTGACTTGACAATAATTTTTTTTTAATTTATACTTTATTCCATAGCTTTGAAATACCTGTTCCGGCATTTTGAGATCACATTTTATTTTCTTTTCAGAGGTAAGCATATGAAGGAATTTTCAGACATGAAGCTCAGTGAGCTTAAAGAATTCGCGGCGATAGCGGGAATAGAACTACCCGCAGGCGCGCGCAAAGCCGAAATAATAGCGTTTTTGGATAACATGAAAAAGAAAGCCGATGAAGAAGCGAATACCGGCGTTGAACAAGCGAAAAATGAGCTTGCGGAAATTCCCGAAGAGGAAACGCAGGACATTGCCGAAAAAATAGCACAGCATGAAGAACGTGTGAATCCGGCTGTACCCGACATACTAAACGGAGGAAACTGCGGTGACTGTTGCGGAGTGCTTGATGTGCTTCCCGATGGCTACGGCTTTTTGCGATGCGGTCCGTTTGAATTTGCAAAGAAAGGTATAGAACGCGATGTTTATGTTTCTATTGCACAGATACGCCGTTTCAATTTGCGCACAGGCGACAAAATAACGGGCAAAACACGTCCGCTTCGTGACGGAGAAAAATATGCCGCACTTTTATACGTGATTTCGGTAAATGACACAGAACCGAACAAGGCATCCGCAAGGCGAAAATTCGAAATGCTTGTCCCCGTACACCCGGATGAGCGATTGAAGTTGGAAAATAGCGCAGGTGATATTTCGCTGAGGCTTATAGACCTCATTGCGCCTATAGGTAAAGGACAGCGAAGCATGATAGTCGCTCAGCCCAAAAGCGGAAAGACAGTGTTGCTCAAACAGATAGCCCAGGCAATAGAGAAGAATTATCCGAGTATCGAGCTGATGGTACTGCTCATAGACGAACGTCCGGAAGAGGTCACGGATATGCAACGCTCGATAAAAAGCGATGTGCTGTATTCAACATTTGACGAGATGCCGGAAAACCATGTAAAAGTTTCAGAAATAGTGCTTGAACGTGCACAGCGACTTGTTGAACACGGCAGAGATGTAGTCATACTGCTTGACAGCATAACGCGTCTTGCACGCGCATACAACCTAACCATTGCGCCGACGGGCAAGGTGCTTTCGGGCGGAATCGACCCCGGCGCACTGTATAAGCCGAAAAAGTTTTTCGGCGCGGCGCGAAATATCGAAAATGGCGGGAGTCTTACAATACTTGCGACTGCGCTTGTAGAAACGGGCTCGCGTATGGACGACATCATTTTTGAGGAATTTAAGGGAACGGGCAACAGCGAGCTTCATCTTGACAGAAAGCTTGCTGAAAAAAGGATATATCCGGCAATAGATATCAAAAAATCGGGCACGCGCCGCGAAGAACTTCTGCTAGACCGTGACGAGCTTGAATGTGCCTACGCTATCAGACGAACGCTTTCCGAAAGGACTAATGAGCACTCCATGGAATTGCTTATAAGGCAAATACGGGAAACAAAAGACAATGGCGAGCTTGTGAGAAAAATCGTAAGAAAATAAATGTTTCAGCTCCTTTACTTCGGGCAATGCTTTGAATGTAAAGGAGATTTTTTTATGGAAAAATATGTTGCCGTGCTTGCGGCAATTGCCATTGCGCTCTTTGCGTTCTGCACATTTCCGATCTTAGGAAAAACTGCGAACGACACCTATCTCGTATGTGATAAGGATTCCATGGCACTGAATATTCTTACATCTTGCGAGTTGTGGGAAAATAATGGATATCTCGTTTTTAAGCTTGATGAAAACGGAAAAAAGTATGCCGATGCGATACCCGGAAGTAAAAAGGTAGAAGAATATTTTTTTGATGACGCACATAGTATTAACATGCGTAACCCGTTTTTACAGATGATATCAACAGGCGGACAAACGGTTTGCGGAATACCGTACGTTATCGGGTAAGGGAGATAGATTTGTGGAAAAGGTCAAAATTTGTTTTGCATTATTGCTTGCCGTTATACTGCTTGTGATTGCGTGCTTCTATTTCGGAAATGACAGCTTTAATGTTTCCGCTGTTTCTGACGGACAAAATATGGTAGTCATCCAAAACACAATCACAGATGCTGTCGAAAATAAGGAAATTTCAGAATCGCCTCAACCATCTCCGCAAGAGACACCGGAGGTTCCCGAAAAGCAGATAAATGTCAATATCAACGGAAATATCACGCTGATGAATGAACAGGAATATATAATGTGCGTCGTTGCCGGCGAGGTATCTCCGACATACGCGCCGGAAGCGCTTAAAGCTCAGACTGTCGCGGCGAGGACATATCTTTATTACAAAATGACTAACGGCGGATGTGCCAACGGCGGCGATATATGTACCGATTACGCGCATTGCCAGGCATTCAAGTCACGCGAACAAATGATATCGCAATGGGGAAGTAAGTATGATACTTACTTTGCCGCGATCGAGCAGGCTGTGAACGAAACGAGCGGAGAAATAATTAAATATGATAATATGCCCATATGTGCATTGTATCATTCTTCAAGTGTGGGCAAGACCGAAAACTGTGTTTCGGTATTCGGCGGAAACAGACCATACCTTATCAGTGTTGATTCTCCGCTGGAAAAAACAGACATGGAATATTCAAAATCGGTAACGTTTACGGAATCGGAGTTTACAAAAAAGATAAATGACTATTTCGGCATGAAAATAGATAAAATAGATATAAAGCTCGGAACGCGCACCGCCGCAGGACGTGTATCTACGGTAATAATAGACGGTCAAACGCTGAAAGCGACAAAGCTTCGCCTTGCACTGAATCTGCGCTCAACGGATTTTACCATTGAAAACAACGGCGACAGCATAACGTTTACCACGCTTGGCTACGGCCACGGCGTCGGAATGAGCCAGCACGGCGCGCAAGCCATGGCAGAAAACGGCTCTACCTATAAGGAAATCCTTACTCACTACTATACCGGGACCGTGGTCGAACGAGCCTGATGAGTACGTCATAAAAATTATGCCGTCCGTGTATCGGGCGGCGTAAAGCGCAATAAAAACCATTTGCCGAATTTTTCGCGAGAATTGTTTGCGTGGAGGAATAGTTCCACGAGAAAGAAATGCGTACTCATGGCTTTTCGACAAGCGTGATCCTAACTTCTTCGCCGTGGTTGATGTATTCTTCTTTTATGTATGCGTCAAGCACGGTGTCGTCGTCCGCGACGAATGAACGCACTTCTTTTATTGGATAGGCGGTGATTTTGGCGTCGTTGACTGTAAGCTCAAGCGGGAGCGAAAGGCAGCTTATACATTTTTCCTTCGGTCTGTATTCCCAACCGGGAATCCATGAAATCAGAATGTTTCTGCCGTCGGGAGCATGGAATATCTGACCGGCGTATTCGTCGGGACCTTTTTGAAAATGTGAGATTGTTTTTGCTGAAAATGTTTTGCCATCGAAATCTCAATATATGACTTCAAAATAGTGATCTGCGTTTTTCGGACAGACAGACACTGACAGAATATATCCGTTTTCGCACTTGACGAATGAAGGACATTCGCAGTAAAGACAGTTGCTGTATTCTCTTTCGGCGTCCGGATCTATTGCAATTTGTAATTCTTCGAAAGAACAAAAATCTTTTGTTACGGCGTGTCCCCAGTGCATAGGCGTGTTATTCGGATATTCGGAATCCGGCAAATGCTGATATAAAATATGATACTGTCCGCCGAAGTAGGAAAGTCCGTTGGGATCGTTGATCCAGCCTTTCTTTGGATGAAAATGAATTTACAGATCGGAGTTTGAAAGAAAACCGTTCATCGTGGACCAATCTCACAGCGCATTTGTATCGCGGTTCTTTTTTGCTATTGCGAAAAGCACAGTTGCCGCCGCAGGTGCAAGAAAAGCAAAAAGCATCCCGAGCTTCATGCCGAGTTGTTCGGGGGTAATGGCAAATGTGTTTGCGAGCGGCTCAAACAGCGGACTTGCGATAACGCTGTCGGTAACATAGCCGACTATTTGGGGATATACCGTTGCGCCCAAGTCGCCGCCGACAGCCATGAATGCGAACAGCGTTACGCCTGCGTCCGGCACACGGTCAGTGACGGCAATAAGGCTTCCCGGCCAAAGCATGGCAACGAAAAAGCCTGTCATCGCACATGCGGCGATGCTCAATACAGGCAATGATGAAAATACCGTAATAAAATAGCAAACAGCCGTTCCGAGCGCACCGTAGAGCAGTACATTGTCGATTTTTTTGCCGAAATGTGCATACAGTGTGCGCCCTACGCCGAGCATAAGCGCAAATGTCGCAAGTCCGAGAACATCGCAAACTATCTTGTCGATGCCGAAAGCTGTTTCAAGATAACTTGAGCCCCACTGACACATCGTTATTTCAGATGCGCCCGAGAAAAAAATGCATGCGATGTAAAGTATCGCTGTTTTGTTGCGCATCACGCCGCCGTTGCCGGTAACACTTTTCTGCGAATCCATATCGGGAATCGGAGACAAAAGCATCAGTATGAACGCTGTGAGCGGAAGAAGCGCAAGAATAAGCGCAAGCACCTGCCAATTTTCCGTTCCGAAAAATGTTATGTATGCCGAGGAAAGCAGTATTACGCCAAGCAAGCCCCAAGCATAACTTGAGTGCATGCGGCTTAAGGTCTTTTCACTGTTTTTGGACGGAATATAAGTTACAACGGGACTTGTAAGCACCTCGGCAAGCCCGCCTCCGGCAGAGAAGATGACCGTTCCTATCGCAAGACCGATGTAAGGATTTGCGGGGAAGAGTGTCGGTGCAAATGCGTAAAAGATTATTCCTGCCATAATGATCGCCGGCGTCAGCTTTACGGAAATTTTAAGATCAAGCTTGCTTGAAAAGAAAGAGTAAATCAAATCCATCATAAGCTGCGGGGCAAAATTCAGTACTACCAAAAAACCGAGCAGTGTATACGAAATACCGTATATACTGTGAAATGTCGTGAAGAAAATCGGTGAGAATATCGAAGCAATGGATGTTGATGCCGTCGTTACAAAGCAGGCAGCTTTTGTCATGTTGTAGTTTTTCATTTTTTCTCCTATTCTGTCCAGCCCTTACGGTCAGCATCAAGCACGATGTTGCTTCTGCCGTAAAGCAAAAGCTGCAATTCCCTCGCGGCGAGCGGATAGTCCACCTTCCAATACCATATTTTATTTATCGTACATTCACCTCGCACGTTGCCGCCCGGGAGTGTTGCTTGCTTTATATCGTATTTCAGCCATCCGTTTACGACTGCATCCGCCGCAAACCCGAGTAGCTCGGTCGAATTATATCCTGTGCGCACATACGGCAAAAGTTTATTAACGAGAGAAAGCATTGACGTCTTGCTGTAGGAACGTATACCTGCAAGGATCTGCTTGATGACCTTTTGCTGTCTGATTGTTCTGCCCTCGTCGCCGCCCGTGTTTCCCTTGCGGATGCGCATGTATACGAGAGCTTGATTGCCGTCAAATTCGTTTTCACCTGAAGATATATTGAAGCCGCATTCGCTGTTTAAGAATGAGGCTTCATTTTCGGTCACGTCGACAGTCACTCCACCAAGCGCGTTGATTATTTTCGGAAGCGAGTAGAAATTCACTACGGCGTAGTTGTCGATTTTGACCTTGTAATACTTTTCGATAATTTGAATCTGCATCGAAGGTCCGCCGTAGCTGTTGGCATGGTGCAGCTTTTCAAAACTGCCGCCGTTTACGGGTAGATAACAGTATTGATCGCGCATCAGGGAAGCGAGCGTTATTGCCTGTGTTTTGTGATTTACGGAAAAAAGCACCATTGCGTCGGCACGTGAGTTTTTGTCCATGTCGGGAGTATTGACATCCATACCTATAAGCAGAATGTTTGTGACATTTTCATCACTAACCGCTACTCCGTTATCCATCCATTCACGGATACGCATATTCAACGGGGCATTGTCATCGGTAACGGTTACGGAGTTGCCGAAAACATCGTCGTTTTGAGTGGATGGCGTGGTTTCGGCTATTGTTGAGGAATCTATATCTGCGCCCGCATCGGAGTGGTAGTCACCATCTGCGACATTTTTCGTCATGTTGAGCCATATGGCATAGCCGCCGCCTACCACGATTATTACAAGCGCGAGCGCAACACAGATGATGTGAAAAATATATGTCGGAAAGTCGTCCGTATTAAAAAGCAATGAATGTCAGCTCCCTGTAAGTGAACAAGTTGGATATTATACCGGAATATTTTCGTCGAACGTATTTTTGTCTACGGCCTTGATGAATTTATAGCCCACTCCGCGAACGGTTTCAATGTGCCATTGGGCTGAACCGAGCTTTTGGCGCAGAGTGCGGATATGTACGTCTACAGTACGGTTCTCACCGTCAAATTCATAGCCCCACACGTCGTTCAGGATGCGGTCACGGGTAAGCACTTTATCGGAGTTTTCAATAAGCAGTATGAGTAATTCAAACTCCTTGTATGTAAGCGAGATTTCTTCTCCGTTGACCTTTACGGTATGCTCCTGCTTGGAAATTATGAGGTCGTAGAAATTATATTCCGCCTTGTCCTTTCCGCTGCGTCGAAGCAGAGCTTTGACACGCGCGACCAATTCCATCATTCCGAATGGTTTTGGAATATAATCGTCAGCACCCTTTTCGAAGCCTACGACCTTGTCGTATTCCGATCCCTTTGCAGTAACGATAATCACGGGCATTTCGGCTGTCTGAGGATTCGATTTGATTTTTTGAAGTACGGAAAGCCCGTCTTCCTCGGGAAGCATTAGGTCGAGCATCACAAGCTCAGGCATATTTACTTTGAGCGCCGCATAAAAATCGGATGGCTTTTCAAAGCCCTGCGCGGGGATCCCCGTAAAATTAAGCGTATATACAACAAGCTCACGGATGCTGTTGTCATCTTCTACAACAAAAACCATTATTTCAACATGTCAGCCTTAAGCAGACTGAGCTTCTCCATACCTGTTTTTATTTGTTCGTCCGTAGGTGTAGAATAATTTATTCTGAAAAAACTGCTTGTGTCGTTTTCGGAAATGTTGAAGGCGATCCCCGGAACTACCGCAACGGAATACTCTTTTATCGCACGACTGCAGAATTCACGCATGTCGATTTTTTCGGGAAGCTTGCACCATGCAAAAAGTCCGCCGCCGGGAAGCTGAAATTCGATTTCGGGCGCAAGATTTTTTTGCATCAAATCAAAGCAGAAGGAAGCTTTCTTCGTATACAGTGCTCTGAGCATATCAAGATGCTTTTCAAAATCGTATTTTGTCATAAAATCATATACGATCATTTGCGCAAGTATGTTTGAATGTACATCTTGCGTTTGTTTAAGAGCGGTGAATTTTGAAATCAACTCCTTGGGAGCTATGCACCAACCCACACGCAGTCCGGGAGAGATGACCTTTGACGCAGAGCCTGCGTAAACCACAAGTCCGTCAGTATCCATGCTCTTTATCGACTGCGGCGGCGCTTCCTTGAAGTAAAGGTCGCCGTAGGGGTTGTCCTCAATGATGACGATACCGTATTTTTTCGCTATTGAGTATATCGCCTTGCGTTTTTCAAGACTTGTTGTTATTCCGGTAGGATTCTGGAAATTGGGTATAACGTATATCAGCTTTACGTTTTTGCTTGATTTTATCGTTTCCTCAAGTGCGTTGATATCCATTCCGTCATTTTCCATCGGAACGCCCTTGAGCGTGGCTCCCGAAAGCTTAAGCGCGTTGATCGAACCGACAAAGCTCGGACTTTCACATATTATCGTGTCACCGGGACCTGCGAGCGCGGTCGCGGCAAGGCTCATTACCTGCTGTGCGCCGCAGGTGATTATGATGTCGTCGGCATCACTTCCGACGGAATATTTTCTGCTCATGTATTCTCTGAGATAAGTACGGAGCTTTATGAAGCCCTCGGTGATCGAATATTGCAGCGCGCTGACCGGATGTTCCCGGAATATTGCGGCTGTAACTTCCGCCACGGCATCCGATGGAAACGCCTCTGGAGAAGGATTGCCTGCCGAGAACGGAATGACGTTCGGATCGGTGGAAAGCTTAAGGATTTCTCTTATTGCCGAAGGCTTTAGCTTATCGGCCGCAGGTGTGAATATATAGTCCATAATAATATCTCCTTAGTGTAAAGCTTGTTTTTATTCAACATAATTTTAGCACAAAAAGAATGAAAAGACAATTCAATTTTTTGATATATCGCTTTAATTGCGCAAAAAATAACATATATATGCGCATTGTGCCGTAAAAAAGCGCAGCGATACGGCATTTTACGGCGTTACGATATGTATTTTTATATTACTTGAACGCGCTTAATAAAAATTTTATATTTTGATGTATCATTTTCATTGACACAATTCGCATATAGTGGTTTAATATATAGAGTAACATTGATGTTCAGGTATTGTTCTTTTTAGGGAGATTATGATGAAAAAAGTTCTTGCGCTTCTTTTATGTGCGGCTACTGTTTTTGTTGCCGGATGTTCAGATAAAAACGGGCAGATTGCCGAAACCCCTATTGCTTCGAATCAACCGAAAGTGACGGGGTCTGTAAGTCCGGATGTTACCGATATAGATGTCACCGCTGAGCCCGACACAGAGGTAACGCCGTCAGACACTCCCACGGTATCATCAACGCCGAGAATCACCCCGGTGCCAACTCCCACACCGACGATACGCCCTGCTCAGACCGCAAGTATAGTACCCGCGGCACTGATTACGGTAGGATATACAACTCCGCTTTCACAACCTCCGGCAGGCTACGGTATGCCGTATTTCATCGAGGTGGATGTGACCAACCAATGCGTGAATATTTTCATAAAGGATGCCGCAACGGGAAGGTATGATATTTTACTCAACCGTTTCGTATGCTCGGGCGGAACAAGTACTTATCCGACAAAAACAGGCAATTTCTTTATTCTCAGCGACAGCGCACAGAAGGCACGCAGGGGTCAGCTCACGAAGTATCAGCGTTATTATTTTCAAAAATGGGAATCATATGCGTATTATATAACACGTTATTCCGATGAATATATGTTCCATTCTTTTACATTTAAGAAAAACGCCGCGGGTCAGCTTATTGCCAAAAATGATTATTACAATATGGGGAACCCGGGTTCGGCAGGATGCCTCAGAATGCTTATGGGCCATGCAAAGTGGATATATGAGAATATTGACGCGGGAACGTATTGCTCCGTAACCAAAGGGCGCAAAACGGACAGCGATCTGCGTTCAACGCTGAAAAAGTATCTTCCGCCGCTCGGCTACGATATGACACCCTCGTGGACGCCCGGGAATAACAGCACAGGGCTCACGATAGCGGATTATGTCACCAATCCGGAAACGATAGTGACCGCACCGCCCGCAACACCGACACCGGAGATCACACCGTCGCCGACGCCCACACCTACGCCCACACCTACGGAAACGCCTACATATACTCCCGAGCCGACACATGAAGAGAGCGGCATGGAAGAAGAAACTCCGCTTCCGTCTTCGGAAGACGAAAAAACGAATGATTAAAGAATGATAGGGGAGATGTCGGAGCTTCGTTTCGTTGTGAATTGACCCTGCCACTCGCTTTTGTAAAAGCGCGCCAAAACTTTTATTGCGCTTTTCACAGAAAAAAATAATACAGTGCCTTATGCTAAAGTATAGTGTAGGCACTGTATTTTTTTGGCTTTGTGTCATTGCACGAAGTGATGTGGCGATCCATACGAACAAAAGTTAGTTTATGCTGAACACGGATAGCCACGCATATTTCGCAGGCTTGCAATGAAATAATGAAGTTTTTTATAGCGCAATCATTTTATTTCCCGTTTTTCAAGGAGTGGGCAAATGGGGAAGGAGAGTTCGTTTACCGCGAAGTGTAATAAAAATCTTTTATCAAACTTTTCGCGAGAATTGTTGCAGGGACGGATCCCTAAGAAACCCAAATGATGGGGCTTCTTAGGGGGCGTACAGTTACTACTCCAATTCAAACGCTCCGGTATAAAGGCGGTAATACGTTCCTTTTGCCTGAATCAGTTCATCGTGTGTGCCGCGCTCAATTATCTTGCCGTGGTCAAGCACCATAATAACATTCGAGTTCATAACCGTAGAAAGGGGGTGCGCGATAACAAATACCGTTCTGCCTTCCATCAACTTATCCATGCCGCGCTGAACAATGGCTTCGGTGCGCGTATCTATTGACGAGGTTGCTTCGTCAAGTATCATTACGGGCGGATTTGCAACCGCTGCGCGCGCGATCGCAAGTAGCTGGCGCTGTCCTTGCGAAATGTTCGCGCCGTTGTTTGAAAGCAATGTGTTGTAACCGTCCGGCAGACGCGATATGAAATCATCCGCGCCCGCGAGCTTCGCCGCCGCCACGCACTCCTCATCGGTGGCATCAAGATTGCCGTAGCGGATATTCTCCATAACGGTATCAGTGAATAAATTCGTATCCTGAAGCACTATGCCGAGCGAACGTCGCAGGTCAGCTTTTTTTATCTTGTTGATGTTTATTCCGTCGTAGCGTATTTTGCCGTCCTCAATATCGTAGAAGCGATTCAGCAGATTCGTTATCGTTGTCTTGCCTGCGCCCGTTGCGCCTACAAATGCGACCTTCTGTCCCGGCTGTGCAAATACTGAAACGTCGTGAAGCACCTGTTTGCCCTCAACATATGAGAAATCAACATTGAGAAGCTGAACGTCGCCCTTTAACTGCGTATATGTAAGAGTGCCGTCGCTGTGCGGATGCTTCCATGCCCATTGTCCCGTACGCTTCGTCGCTTCCGAAATACTTCCGTCCGGCGCGATTTCGGCGTTTACAAGTGTTACATAGCCATCGTCGGCTTCGGGCTTTTGATCTATAAGGTCGAATATGCGTTCCGCGCCCGCCATAGCCATGACTATTGAGTTTATCTGCTGTGAGACCTGATTTACATTGCCCGTGAATTGTTTTGTCATGTTAAGGAACGGTACTACGAGGCTTATGCTGAACGGCAATCCGGAAATGCCGACATTCTTTGCGTTAGTGACAAGGAACAGACCGCCGGCCATGGCGATAAGCACATACAAAACGTTGCCGATGTTCATGATTATGGGCCCGAGTGTATTCGCGTATGCGTGCGCCTTATAGCTGACATCATAAAGGTCGTTGTTTATCTTATCGAAGTTTTCCTGGCACTCTTTTTCATGACAGAAAACCTTTATGACCTTCTGCCCGTTCATCATTTCCTGGATAAAGCCCTCGGTAACACCCGTTACTTTTTGTTGACGCACGAAAAATTTCGCACTGCCGCCGCCTATTTTCTTTGAAACAAATATCATTGCGGCAACGCCGACAAGTACTACAAGTGTCATCCATACGCTGTACCACAGCATTATGCACAAAACGACCGTCACGATGATACACGATTGAAGCAGTGCCGGCAGTGATTGTGATATGAGCTGACGGAGCGTGTCGATATCGTTGGTGTAATAGCTCATGATGTCGCCATGTTTGTTGGTGTCGAAAAATCTTATCGGCAGATCCTGCATGCCGCTGAACATCGAACGACGGAGCTTGTCAAGAAAGCCCTGTGTCATATACGCCATGAGCTGTGTATGCGTGGTTATGGCGATTATCGAAAGCAGATACAGCCCTGCAAGTCCTCCGACGAGCGGATATATGTATTTGCTTGCCGAAGCCCAATCGCGCGACTGATACCATTCCTGAATGACAGCGATTATCCTTTGCTGGAACAGCGCAGGTATCGACGAAACTACTGCCGCGAATATTATACACAGCGCTGTAAGCGGCACGAGAACGGGATAGCTCTTGTAAAGAAATTTCAGTATTCTGCCTATGTTTTTGATACTGCCTTTTTTCTTATTTTTCATTTGCGTCACCCCCGTTCGTCTGCTGTTCATATACCTCACGGTAGATGTTGCTTATCTGCATGAGCTCGTCATGATTTCCGACAGCAGTGACTTTGCCGTGTTCAAGCACTATTATCATGTCTGCATCCTTGATCGAAGCGATACGCTGAGCGATTATCAGCTTTGTGGTCTCGGGAATGTACTCTCTGAATGCCGCACGGATGAGCGCATCGGTCTTTGTATCTACTGCGCTCGTTGAATCATCGAGAATAAGTATTTTCGGATTTTTGAGCAATGCACGTGCTATACACAGACGCTGCTTCTGTCCGCCGGAAACGTTCGTGCCGCCCTGCTCAATCCTTGTATCGTATTTATCGGGGAAGCTCTGAACGAAATCATCCGCCTGCGCGAGCTTGCATGCGGCAATGATTTCTTCATCTGTGGCATCGGGATTACCCCAAAGCAGATTTTCACGTATCGTTCCCGAAAACAACAGATTCTTCTGAAGCACCATGGCGACCGATGAACGCAATGTGTTCAGGTCGTAATCCTTGACATTCTTGCCACCTACAAGGATCTCGCCATCCGTAACGTCATAAAGTCGCGGTATGAGTTGTACGAGCGATGATTTGCTCGAGCCGATACCGCCGATGATGCCGACAGTCATACCGGATGCTATGTGCAAATCAATACCTTCAAGCGAATACTTGCGTGCTCCGCGTGTGTACTTGAAGCTTACGTTGTTGAAATCTATAGAGCCGTCTGCAACTTCGTGCACGGGATTTTCCGGATTCTTAAGTGACGGGGTCTCGTCAAGCACTTCGGAAATACGCTTGATCGATTCAGATGACATTGTAAGCATGACATATATCATCGAAAGCATCATGAGCTGCATGAGTACCTGGAAGCCGTATGTAAGCATCGCCGACATTTCACCGATATCAATAATCGTGCCACCGCTTGAAATGACCATTTTTGAGCCTATCAGCATAACGAATGCCATGTTGAAGTAAACGCAGAACTGCATTATGGGATTGTTCAGTGCAACGATACGCTCGGCTCTCGTGAAATCCTTGCGGATGTTGTCTGATGCCGCACTGAATTTTTCTTTTTCGAACTCCTCTCGCGAGAAGCCCTTTACGACACGCATCGCGCGCACGTTTTCCTCAATTGATTCGTTCAGCTTATCGTACTTTTTGAAAACACGTCTGAATGCGGGCATCGCGTACTTGGCAACTATGAGAAGCCCGAATGTCAGTATCGGGATTATTACGACGAATGTAAGCGCGAGCTTGCCGCCCATTATCATCGCCATTATGACAGAGAAAATGAGCATCAAGGGGGCGCGTACCGCTATTCGTATTATCATCATATACGACATTTGCACGTTGTTGATATCAGTGGTAAGACGTGTCACGAGCGATGACGATGAAAACTTATCTATGTTTTCAAAGGTGTACGTCTGTATTTTTGCAAAGATATCATGCCGCAAGTTTTTTGCAAAGCCCGCGGACGCCTTTGAGCATGTGAAGCCGGCTATGCCGCCGCAGCAGAGTGAAAGCAACGCCATGACCGTAAGCGTAAGTCCCGTCTTGATGATAGCGCTCATCTCAACGCCCGCTTTGATTCTGTCAACGAGGTTGCCCGTTATGAACGGGATAAACGCTTCGATAACGGCTTCGCAAACGATAAAAATGAGCGTAAGTATTGTAGGAGTTTTATATTCTCTTACACATTTGATAAACCGTTTGAACATTGTACAAAATCCTTTCGTCAAAATGTATAAGTATTATTATATACCTAATAAATTTTTTTGGATGATAAATATGAAAAGAAAAAGTGAATATTGTATAAAAATGTACCTTATTCCCAAAAAGAAAAGCGCCGGTAAGCTTTACTTACCGACACATAAACATATCAGTTCCACTTATACTCTTCAAGAAAGCGTGAATGAAATTCTTCGTTTTCCGTGATATTGAAGCGCTTGAGGCATTCGCGGCATGCGCCGTATACCGGAGGAAGATCCGGAATGACCATTTCCGTTTCGGCGGGGCAGAGCGTCAACAGCTTCGGAATGATTATATCCGAAAAATTCTCAAGTATGCCGCCACAGCCGACGATTTTCGATGCTTTGTTCTCCGAAGCCACGGTAATGAGCTTTCCGAGATGTGCGATGTTGCGGTCGATTATCGCTTCCGCGAGCTTGTCGCCCGATTTATATGCCTCAAATACAAGCGGCGCCATCGAGGCTATATATGCCTTGCCTTTTTTGTAAATTATATCTACGGAATCCCATACCTTGCCGCCGAGTTTTTTGCAAAGGAGCGGATATATCGCCGAATACTCGCCGAGACCGTCCTCGTAAGCGATACATGCTGATATCGCATCCCTGCCGAGGTCGTAGCCGCTTCCGGCAGTATCAAAAAGATATCCCCAACCTCCGAAGCGAACGGGAACGTTTTTTTTCTTGGAATATACGACCGAGCCCGTACCGCAGATTATCGCAAGCTCCGTGGTGTTGTCACCTGACGAAAGCACGTTTATCGCATCGTTTTCTATTTCAAAAGGAAGATGTCTGTAGCGCTCCGACAGCAATGATTTAAGCTGTGCCTTGTTGTCGCCCGCACCGATCCCGGAAAGCCCCGCAAACACGCCCGCGATATCGGGGTGCTCAATAAGACATGAATCTATTCCTTGGACGAGGATGCCGACACACCCCTCCATGGTGATGTCGTTGGGGTTTGAGCCGGAAAGCTTTATGCGCTTAAGTACTCTGCCGGACGGAGTGAATAAAACAAATTCCGTCTTTGTTGCGCCGCCGTCTATGCCCAGAAATATCGGCTCATATTCGGTATGCTGCTTCAAAAGCTTATCAATTGAAATGTTGAACAGCTCAGAAAGCTTTACGATGTTGTCAAGGTCAGGCGGTGCCGCGCCGCGTTCCCAATTTGAAACCGCCTGAAAGCTTATGAGAAGCTTCTGGGCAAGCTCGCTCTGCGTAAGTCCGAGTGATTTGCGGTAGAATTTGATGTTTTCCCCCAATGCTGAAATATTGAGCATATGCGTTCTCCCCTTTGCAAATGAAATCATAGCTTAATTATAAGGGATTGTTGCCGTTATTTCAATAATCTAATTACTTGAATATCACTTTTCCACTAAAGCAATAATAGAATTACCCATATATTATTTTCGATTTTGCACGAATTATTCAAATATAGCTCTATCGTTTTTTGTGTTTCCCAAAAGGTCGCTTCTGTTGAATTCGGCGACAAGGTCATCGGCGGCATATGCCATTTTTGGTGCAACGGGTATCGCAAGCTCCATTGCGGTTTGCTGAAAGCCGAGTGTCTTTGTGTAGTAGAATATTATCGCGTCCTGCCCGTGTATTTCCTTGCGCTCAACGCGGTGATATGTTATTCCGCGGTCGCCGAAATAGCATACCTTACCGCAGTACCATATTCCGCCGCGTGAGAAGATTATTTCCTTTGCATCACCCATGATAAGCGTGCGCAGACGCAGCAGAAGATATTGCGAATACGGTAATTCAACAATTGCACATATGAGCAGAAATGCTGAAATAACAAGAAAAACTATGCCGAGATAATGCGCCACGGAATTAAACAGCATTATCAAGCCGATAACAAGCACTATTACGGCGCCGAGCAGAAAATTGAACGATTTCGTCTTTTTCTCATGACGTGCCATCTTGCGGTAAAAGCGGTATATCGTCTCGGGCTTATACTTCCACACGGCGTACAGCTTTTCGTAGATCACATCCGCTTTATTCTGCTTCATCGAAGCTGTAACACTGATTATTATTCCGCCGACGAAAGCGAAGAATGCCATTACAAAAATGTAATACAGCGTTTCGGTATACATATCATCGGCAAGCATTTTCGCAATGATCGCAGCAGTGACCACAGACGCGACGAGCAAAAGCACACCGGCATATTTCAATATGTCGATATGTCTTTGATACGCGGTATTTACCTTTTTTTTATTTCGCTTCATAGAATGCCTTCAAATCCTTCAAAAAGTCATCAACGTCCTGTTTTTTATCATCGGGTATTTCAAACGAAAGTACTGCTTCTTCTTTTTTATGCAAAACGGTGAGCTTAAGTGTTCCGTTTTCATCAGAAGCGTGTGTGATTCCCTTTGAGTATCCGTTGAACACCTCCGCTTTGCCGTTTATTATAATTCCCTGATGCGAAAGTACAAAACCGGGCATCTGCGCTTTTTTTGCACTGACGCGCTTTATCGCCATGAGCCACCAGCCGAGCACGGCGAATGCTACCGCAAGCGCGCCGAGCAATGCACATAAATATCCCGTTTCCTTAAACACAAGGAAGCATCCGGTCACGGCACCGCAGGCACAGCTGATCATATACGGCAGCTTTGAATGTTTTTGTTCTTTTGCTTCGCCCGTTTCCCACGAAACTATCTTTTTAGCAAAAAGAAAATCGTATTTTGCCATTTGGAACTTTGCTATTGACAGTATCGCGTACGCAAGCACAAGCATACCGAACAGTATCATTATTATAAAAAAAAGCGTCCCTTTTGCACCGAACACCGGGCGGTTTGTCAGCGGTATCAGCAACGCACATACAAACGAGGTTATAAGGAACATTATATCCATGCTTTACACCCCGAAACCGCAGGCTTCAAGGAAACGTTTAAGTCCGGCACGTCCCGTTTCATCTTCTTTATATACTCCCGCGTCACGCAGTACATTTTCGCAAACGCCGCCAACGAGCTGATACAAATGCGCTTTTGCGTCATCAATATTTTTTGGTGAATATGTATTTTTGAAGCTCTCATACCATGTTTTATGAATATTCTCGACGCTTCTGCCTTCGACCCACGCGGTCGCGATATCTTCAAGCTCTGTTTTAAGTCTGCCGGGCAGGATGAACAAGCCCATTACCTCGATAAGGCCTATATTTTCTTTCTTGATGTTGTGCTTGTCGGGATGCGGGTGATATACTCCGAGCGGAAGCTCATCCGTCGTCAGATTATTGCGCAGAACGATATCACATTCGTATAAGCCGTCGGAATTTATTCTTGCGATAGGCGTTATCGTGTTATGCTCATTCCCGTCGGTGAATGCGTAAATATTAAGAGCTTCATCGGAATATCCTTGCCATGTCTTGAGGATATGGTTCGCAAGAGGGATCAGCTCTTGGTAATCGCTTGATGTCAGACGCAGACATGTCATTGGCCAATCGACCACCTGCGCTTTTACATTTTTGTTGCCGCAATCGAAGAAATACAGTGGCTTTGCTTTTTCCATCGGCATTATGTGGCGTCCGCCCTGGAAATGTTCGTGTGTGAGTATTGAACCTCCTACAACGGGAAGCTGTGTGTTCGAGCCGATAAAGTAATGCGGGAATTTATTGATAAAATCAAACAGACGGACAAATTTTCTCTCATTCATTGTCATCGGCGTATGCTTTTCGCAAAATACGATGCAATGCTCGTCATAGTAAACATACGGACTGTATTGAAAATACCATGTTTCGCCGTCAAGCTCGACCGGGACGGTACGGAGCGTCTCGTGTGACGGATAGCCGAGCCTACCACCGTAACCGATGTTTTCGAGGCAGAGCATGCACTTGGGATAATTCGTCTGCGGCATGGATTTTTGTTTTTCTATCTCTTTCGGGTCTTTTTCGGGTTTTGTAAGGTTTATCGTTATTTCCATTGTGCCGTATTGCGATTCATAATCATACTTGATATTTTTCGCAATATCGAATGTTCTTATATAGTTGACATCGCGGCAGAGATCGTAAAACCAATCTGTAGCTTTTTGCGGACTTTCGGCGTAAAGATGCGCGAATATATCCTGTGCTTGCGATTGCATCATCAAAAGACAGCCGCAAATTTTCGTGTCGAACATCGCGCGGTATGCGGGAGTGTTCATTTCAAGCATGCCGTTTTCCGCGGCATAGTCGACCATTTCTTCAAGGATCGGTACGAGCGAATCGGGGATATCGATTTCTCCCTCAAACGGCGACGGCTGATCAAAAAGGATCATAAGTCTGTTGCGCACGAGCGGCTCATCCGCTTTCATACACAGCCCTTTTTTTACAGCAAAGCGTGTACATATCTCGATTAGTTGTTTTATGTCTTTCATAGGTGTTCCTCCGTAATATGATTCTCAGTATATAATAAAATAAATAACGCGATTTGTCAATAAAACTGTTGTTTATCGGTGCAAAACATGTTATAATATAAAAAAATACTTGAGAGGTACATTTATGAAGTTTATTGATGATATCAAAAACACACAGGAGCTTAAAAAGATTTACGGTGACGGCGCCAAGCAGCAGCTTGAAAGATATGAGAGAATCAAAAGCAGATTTGAAGAGCTTTTCGGCGCGGGAGATGTAAGATTCTTTTCGACATCGGGGCGCAGTGAGATAATCGGTAATCACACCGATCACAATCACGGTTGTGTCATGGCGGCGGGAATAAATCTTGATGCCGTCGCATGTGTGCGTAAAAACGACACGATGAAGATAACCTTTGTATCCGAAGGCTACGCAGATAAGAATGAAATCGACCTCAACTCGCTTGACATGAATATCGCCGAGCGCGGCACGACAAAATCACTGATTCGCGGAATAGCGTATCGCATGCAGAATGACCTCGGAATGAAAATCGGCGGCTTCGACGCGTATGTTCAATCCGATGTTTTCCGCGGAAGCGGGCTGTCGTCTTCGGCGGCGATAGAGGTGCTTATCTACACGATTTTCAATTACTTATATAACGACGGCAAGCTTGACAATGTTGAAGGCGCAAAGACGAGTCAATGGGCGGAAAATAATTATTTCGGCAAGCCCTGCGGACTTATGGATCAGACCGCGTGTGCGCTCGGCAAGCTCGTATTTATTGATTTCAATGATCCCTCCGCTCCCGTTATCAACGGCATTGATTTCGACCTTGCCAAAGAGGGCTATTCCATAATAATCACAGATGTCCACGCTGACCATGCGGACCTCACAAGTGAGTACGCCGCCATTACCGACGAAATGAAGAGCGTCTCCGCGTATTTCGGCAAAGAAACTCTGCGCGATGTGAACGAAAATCTTTTTTACGACAGTCTTGCCAGTCTGCGCGAAAATGTTTCTGACCGTGCGGTGCTTCGTGCAATACATTATTTTAATGAAAATAAACGTGTACTTTGTGCCGCGGAAGCTGTAAAGAACGGCAATATAAAGGATTTCTTAAATGCAGTAAACGAATCAGGAGAAAGCAGCTGGAAGCTTTTGCAGAACACACATGCCACAGGCTCCTCGTCGCAGGCAATGACACTTGCACTTGAGTTATCAAACCGCATTTTAGGCGAAAAAGGCGCGTCGCGCGTTCACGGCGGCGGCTTCGGCGGAACGATACTCGCTTTCGTTCCCAAAAGTGAAAAAGATAATTATATTTTCGAAATGGAACGTGTTTTCGGCAAAGACGCCTGCGTCGAGCTTTCAGTTCGTCCGCTCGGTACAACAGAAGTTGAGATCAAATAATGGCTTCACTTCTGCGTGAATTCTGTTCTCCCATCCGTATGAAAAATGTCTCTGAAAGTACAAAAAGATAATCGCAAAGTACATGGCGTAATCACCGCCGATGTGCTATAATCAAGGCATAAGATTACGGGAGGAAAGAAAATGAAAAAATTTGCTGTAACCATTCTCGGAGCGGGCAACCGAGGATTGGTGTTCGCCGAGCTTATGCAGGCACGCAAGGATGAGTTTGAGATAAGCGCAGTATGCGACGTCAATCCCAAACAGCTCGAAAATTGCAAGAAGCTACTCGATCTCACTGACGATAAGCTGTTCACAGACCCGAAAGAATTCTTTGAGAAAAAGCGCGGTGATGTCATGGTCATCGCAACATATGACAAGGATCATGCACGTGAGTGTATAGCCGCCATGAAGCTCGGTTACGATATCCTGCTTGAAAAGCCGATAAGTGATTCAAGGGAAGAGATAGAAGAAATGCTTGCCGTGCAAAAGGCAACGGGACGAAAAGTAGCCGTATGTCATGAATTGCGTTACGGTGCGGCTTTTGTTAAGCTGAAGGAATTGCTTGACGCCGGTACGATAGGTCAGCTTATTGCTATAGACGCGATGGAACGTGTATATTATTGGCATTTCGCACAGGCGTATGTACGCATTCAATCCAAGCACAACCATGACGGACATCCGATAATTCTGGCAAAGTGCAGCCATGACCTTGATCTTGTTCAAAGCTATGCCGGAGCTAAATGCGAATATGTAAGCTCCGTGGGTGATCTCAGATTCTTCAGAAAAGAGCAGGCACCTGAGAATTCGACAGAATACTGCCTCGACTGTCCCAATGTGGAGTCGTGTCCGTACAGCGCAAAACGAATCTATATCGACCGCTGGCATGAGCTTGGCGAGCCCGAATTCGTATGGCCGTTCAACAAGGTGTCGCTTAAAATGCCCACAACGGAAGAAGATCTCTACAATGGCATAAGAACGTCAAATTTCGGCAAGTGCGTTTTCAAATGTGCAAACGAGAGCAATGAGCATGTTGTTGACAATCAAATGGTGCAGATGCAGTTTGCAAACGGTGTAAAAGCAACACTCAAAATGGTGTTCGCTGAATGCGGTGGACGCAGGATAAACCTTTTCGGCACGCTCGGCGAGGTACTGCTTGACGAACGTGATAATAAACTTGAGATACGCCGCTACGGTCAAAAACCGGAGATTCTTGAAATAAATACCATTGTCGAAAAAGGACATAACCACGGCGGCGGTGACCATAAGCTGGTGGACGAGCTTTATGGCATACTGACTGGGGAGAAAGAAAACGTCACTTCGCTTGAGGAATCAACTGAAAGTCACCTTATCGGCATCAGCGCCGAGGAATCACGTCTCTCCGGAGGAATAATGGTCAAGGTGCATAAGTAAAGCACATAAGCGAAATCAAACAAGATGATACGGTAGAAAATGAAGTATCCGCCAAATGATTTTGACGGATACTTTTTTGTGTTCGTACTTCTTATGTTCTGTGCGGCTTGTAATCAAAGTTATCTACATACTGTCTTGTAGCTCTGAGCAACGGCTGGTCTTTTGTGGCGAGTTCGTTATATTCGGGAACGGTCAGCCACATGCAACAGCCGAGCAGAGGACCTATATTTCTGTGCATTTTGCAGTATGGACCGACGGAGAGGAACAGATACGGTATGTCAAGCTCTTTTTTGAGAAGTGATGCTGTTTTTAAGTTTTCAAGCATTTCTTCTTCTGTATTTGAAGCGGTAACGATCTTTGCAATATCGGCACCGCGTTTCTGATGCTCGGAAACGAGCGAAAGCACCTCGTCATGATTCATGAAACGCATTGTGTGGCTCGACATAAGTACTTCAAGTCCGTTATCGTGCATTTTGTCGATGAGCTTTTTCTGCTTGCCTATGGCCGTTTCATTTTTTGTGATCTCATCGGGTGACTTGTCAAAGTAATCACCCATTATATCAACAAGTGTTCCTCCGGATTTACCGCATAAAAGAAGTGCATCGGCAAGCTCATCATCTGTCATACCTTCGTTGAGTCCGCCGCGGTAGCAGGTTACATATACAGGCTTATCGTCGGCGAAATAGAACATGTTTTTGTAGTTTTCTTCGGTACGGAATTCCTTTGAAAACTGCTCTATCTGAAATCCGAGCGCGTCGGCACCGTCGAACATGCTCGTGCGCGCAAGCGAAATGAATTCATTCGGCGTGCGCACCTGTATCATTGACGTAAGCAGAGGCTTTTCGTGATTTAAGAATGTAGGCTTCATATGCTTTTTTTCTCCTCATGACTTATTGAACATTACGTTTCTGCCACCGTCGATAAGCAGTGTAACACCGGTAGTAAAGGCAGATTTATCGGATGCAAGGAACATTACGGCATCGACTATTTCCTGCGGCTCGGCGGCACGTCCCATAAGAGTTTTCATGTTAGCCATTGCCGCGCGGGTAAGTACGGGACCGGGGGCAACGCATACGGCACGAACGTTGTATGGCGCTCCTGCCTGTGCAAGCGATTTTACAAGACCGTTCATGATAGCGCTCTTGCTCGCGGAATAATCGGCGTTGAGGCCGCTTCCTTCTTCGCCCGTTATCGAGCCGAAGTTGACGATGACACCGCTTTTTTGCTCTGCCATGTATTTCATTGCGGCATGGCAGAAGTAGAATGCGCCCTTAAGGTTTACATCTATACCCCAATCGTATATCTCTATCGGTGTTTCGTGGAAGGTGGGGGCAGTAGATTTGAGAATACGGGTAGCCGCACCTCCTGCACAGTTCTCCAGAATGTCTATGCTGCCGAATGTCTCAACTGCCTTGGCACACGCCGCGCATACCTGCTTGTAATCACGCACGTCACACTGAACGCCGATAGCATGTCCGCCTGCTTCATTTATAAGCTGGGCCTGTTTTTCGACTTCTTCCTTGTTGATGTCAACAAGCACGACATTTGCGCCTTCCTTTGAAAAACACTGTGCGGAAAGCAATCCCATGCCGGACGCCGCGCCTGTTACAAGAAGTGTTTTGTTTTCAAAATCCATTTTTTTGATCTCCTTTATATTTTTTTGCGGCAACCGTCTATCTGATAGTTCTGACCGCTTATATATGCTGCATCGTCACTTGCAAGGAAGCATATGAGCTTTGCATTTTCACTGTGAAGCCCCGAACGTCCCGAATAATTCAGCTCGTTTGGCTCGTATGTGTTGTATTCGTTGCTCACAGTGCCGGGAGCAACGCCGTTGACTGTTATGTTATATTCGGCGACCTCTTTTGCAAGTGCCTTTGTGAATGCTATAAGTCCGCCCTTGGTCATTGAGTAATCTACCATGTTCGCGTTGCCGTATACACCTGCGACCGACGTAAGATTGATTATTCTGCCGTATTTTTGCGCTTTCATGGTTGCAAGCACCTCATGCGAAAAATACATCGTGCCGAGGATGTTTACGTTTATGTATTGCTTCCACATAGAGCTGTCGGTTTCCTCAAAGGGCATATATCTGCGCCACAGACCGGCATTGTTGACGAGAATATCTATCCTGCCGAAGCGTTCAAGCGTAGCGGCAACTACTGCTTTGACGTTTTCTTCATCCGCAACATCGCATTTTACGGTAAGCACGTTCTGCGTTATTTTCTTTATTTCCGCTTCGACTTCACCAAGCTTTTGCATGTCGATATCTGTTATCACGACCGATGCACCGTTTTCGGCAAGTTCGACCGAGGTGGCGCGCCCGACGCCGACTGACGCTCCTGTTACTATAGCTACTTTTTCTGAAAATTTCATGAATTTAAGCTCCCTTCATAACTGTAATTCGTATTATAACACAGATAAAACACGATTTCAATAAATTATTCTATTGTATATGAAAACAATACTACTGAATTTGATGCGAAATATTGACATTGCACGGATTATCGGCTATACTTGAGAAAACTATACTTTTATGCGGAGTAAATATGTATTGTGAAAAGCAGGGCTTGGCTCATTTTATGTCGTGCGTATATACACAAAAATACAGTGTGACGGATGATTTTTCTCGTATGCCGCGTCCGTGTCACAACCTTGTGATAATTCTTAAAGGAAATGTCATTTTCAGTGAAGACGGCATGAATGTCCATGTGCATGAAAACGAAATGGCGTTCATCCCGAAAGGATCGCGTTACAGCGCACAGTGGTTTCCCGACCCCGATATGGTATTCCACACACTTCATTTTGATTTCGAATGGCATAGCGATCCGCTTAAGAACAAGAAGATACCCGTGCAGAAAATTGCAACTGATAATATCGAGGAGTTGAAAAGACAGTTCACATATGTGCATAACAACCAAAATGCAGGGACTTTTGAATTTAATTCCGTGTTTTATGCCATATGTTCAAAAAGCGTGGCTAAACTTGATTATGCACAGATAACGCGCGTCAGACCGATACAGCCTGCCCTTGATTATATGGAAAGCCATTATACTGAAAAGATAACGGTAGAATATCTTGCGACGCTGTGCTGTATCAGCGAATCACGGTTTTATGTGTGCTTCAGGGATGAAACGGGAATGACGCCGATAGAGTATAAAAACAGACTGTGCATTCGCCATACGATGCATGCGCTGATATCGGAGCCTAACAAAAGTGCCGAGAAGATAGCACTTGAGAACGGCTTTGATTCGGTGGTGTATTTCCGCAGGATGTTCAAGCGTTATACCGGCAAAACACCGGGAGATTACCGCAATGAAGGAGTGCTGATGTGAAAACAGTGCTTCAAACAATAAAAATACAGATATCTGTCTTTTTTAATGCTTGTCAAGCGTTTCGCAAATCACCTTGAACACATTTTCTTTTCCGCGGTGCGCACCGGCAGAGCGCATTGCGGAAATATATTTTTCACGCTGATCGTACAGATCGAGTATTTCCTTTACGAAAATATCTTCGGTGATATTTTCTTCAAGCAACTGCTTTGAGTAACCGAGCTGTTCAAATTCGCTTGAGTTTATGAGCTGATCTCCGCGTGAGTGGAGAGAGGGGAGTGGAATGAGAAGCATCGGTTTCAAAAGCGCAAGAAACTCATGTATGCTGTTTGAGCCTGCACGGGAAACGACTATATCGGCAAGCGCCATCACATCGGGCAGGTCTTCGCTTATGTATTCCTTTTGGATATAGCCTTTTTTGTTTATCGTTTCGTCGAGTTTGCCATTCCCGCAAATATGAATGATGTTGAATCGAGGCAGAAGCTTATCAAGCACGGCACGTATGTTGTCATTTATCGCTTTCGCACCGAGACTTCCTCCCATAACGAGTATTACGGGTTTTGAATCAAGCCCGAGTTTTTTTGCGGCTATCATACTGCTTCCGTGGAGCAGACCGTCACGCAGGGGAGTTCCGGTACATACGCCCTTTTTGCCTAAGCTTTGAGCGGTTTTTTGAAATGTAGTGCACGCTTTTTTTGCAGTGGGCAGACACAGCTTCGTGGCAAGCCCGGGTGTCATGTCGGATTCATGTATCACGACCGGCACACCATGCATCCCCGCGGCAAATACTACGGGAACGGAAACGAAGCCGCCCTTGGAGAATACGCCTGCGGGCTTCAGCTCGCTCATCAGCTTCATTGATTGAAAATATCCTTTGCATACTCTGAATGGGTCGGTAAAATTCTTGATATTGTTGTATCTGCGAAGTTTGCCCGCACTTATCCCGTGGTAAATAACACCGGGAAGCTTTTCGATAAGCTCACGCTCGATGCCTTCCTCACGTCCTATGTAGTGAACTGTATATCCGCTGTTCTGCACAAGCGGGATCAATGCCATGTTCGGCGTGACGTGTCCTGCCGTTCCGCCGCCCGTAAAAACAAAATTCATAATATCTCCGACTATCCTTTTTATAAATTATATTTGCTTTATTATATAATATGACGGCGAAAAATGCAACAGAAACAGAAGTACGATGAAGATAAATAAATAATTGTTGCAAAACCCCATAGTTGATGATATAATATACGTATTAGTTATTGTTTTTGCAGTGAGGGAAAAAATGAAAACACCGCTGTGTTTGGAAGACCTGTCGGTCGAGCAGAAAATCGGTCAGTTGTTGACCGCGCGTCAACTGCCCGAGCCGGACGAATTGTCCTTTGCGATAGAGCTTGCGAAAAACCACGCGCTCGGCGCGATTCAGGTCCCCACTACCCGCGAAGCCATGACCACGTTGGGCGATCGCGTCAAGGATGCCGCCGATTACCCGATACTTGTCGGTGCCGATATGGAAAAAGGCTGTCCGATGGGCTCGCTTAAAATCGCAGGCAATCTTGCGCTTGGTGCCATGGATGACCCCGAGTGTGCATATCGCTTTGCACGTGTGACCGCGATAGAAGCCAAGGAAGCAGGCTACAACATGATCTGGAGCCCCGTTGTTGACAACGCTGACCATGACCATCCATGTTCGATTGCCCGCTCGTTCGGGTCAAATCCACGAAAAATCGCGGAGCTTGCCATTCCATATATGCGCGCCTTCGCGGAATGCGGTGTCATCGGCTCGGCCAAGCACTATCCGTCCGCAAACGATTCCATTTTTGACACTCACATGGCGGAAGGGTTTTCCTATAGAACTAAAGAACAGCTTCTTTCGTACAATCTCGTACCGTACATAGAAATGATGAAAGCGCTCGGTGACGATATGCCCGGCATCATGACGGGTCATGTCAAGTGCGTAAATATCGATCCCGAACATCCTGCAAGCCTTTCAAAACCCTGCATCGACATCATCCGTGAGGCAGGCTTCGACGGCATTATAATCACCGATTCACTTGCCATGATGGGCGTTGTTCAGAAATACGGTGACTATCTGCCGCTTGCACTTGCCATAGCTGCCGGTAACGACCTGCTGTTACCAAATTACCGCATGCCACTGAGAGCCGGTTATGAATATCTTCTCAAAGCATACCGTGACGGCGCTTTCTCCGAGGAACGGCTGAATGATGCCGTCCGTCATGTACTGAACGCGCAGGCGCGCACACTGCGCATGCCGGATGGCACTGTAACAGATGAAGACCGCGCCTATATAGAAAAAATCAACCGCAACTGCATCTGTGCAAAATGCGATGAGGGTCTTTCTCCCGTACTTAACAAGGATAGAAAGCATCTGTTCGTCATACTGCGTGAAAACCCGGTGCTTGATGCTGACAACGGAGAGATCAACGAAATATCTTTTTCCGGCTGGTGGAATCCCGATGAAGTCGCCGCTCATCTGAAACACGACTTTCCCGCCTCCGAGGTGCGCCTGCTCTGCGAGTTCCCGACATATATCGAAAACGAGCGTGTCGCCAATCTCGCCGCACACGCAGATGATGTGGTTTTCGTGACCTTCTGCGAGGGTCGCTGTTATCAGGGCACTGACGGTTTGACTGAGCGCATGCGTATGCTGATCGCATCCATGCAGACCAAAATCGCAGCCATTGTACATTTCGGAAATCCCTACGCCATGCAGCCCGTTGTTCATATACCGCGTTTGATTTTCGGTTTTCCGAGCGAACTGTGTGTTAATAACGGACTGGATGTGCTTTCCGGCAAGATCGAGCCTCTCGGGCATCTGCCGATCGACGTAAAGCTTAAATAGCGAATTTGTATTTTAATATAAAGTAATTTGAGTATAAAAGTTTTCTGAGAACACGAACTCGGATTTGTAAAGATATTTTCCATTGCCGTGCGACGATGCGTAATACACATAATAGAAAAACAGGCTGACATAAAACCAGCCTGTTTTTCTATTGGTGCCTTTAGGTGTGGAGAAAAAGCCCCCCCGGTTCTACCGGGGGAAAGAAAATCAAGGTCCGGAATTCCCTTATACTCACCGTGAGCAGTTCCTATTGCTATAGCTAAAGTATCAATACCTGTTTTGCTTACAAAATCTTCGGCTTCTTTCGGAACAGTAAATGTTACCGTTCTCTCATCCACCGACATATCATCTTCCGTTCCGCCTATTCTTCCGAGTTCTCCCTCAACACAAACATTTATGCTATGTGCCGCTTCAACAACTTTTTTTACCATTTTTACATTTTCTTCATAAGGCAAATCGGCAGAATCAATCATTACAGATGTATAGCCGGATTTCATACATTGCATAATTGTTTCAAAGCTCTTACAGTGGTCAACATGAAGCGCCATAGGTATCTTGTATTCTTTCGAGGCTTCTTTTACTATTGAAGCTATGCAAGGAATACCTGCGTGCTTAAGAGTGCCCGGAGTGGTTTGGATTATTACCGGACAGTTTTCCTCTTTTGCCCCTTGAGCAACCGCTTGTATGGTTTCTAAATTATGAATATTAAATGTTGCGATTGCACAGCCTTTCTTCTGTGCCTCTTTAATAAAACACAATGGATTTACTAATGACATTTTTTCCACCTCGCTTAAATCATTTCTGTTTTTATTTCAAAATAGTATTTATCTACCGTGTTTTTATCCACTGATCCTGTTTGCGCATACAAAGCATTTGTTAATCCGGCAGCCATACCATACTTTATCGAATCAATTACATTCATATTTTCTGATAGCGCCACGGCAATTGCCGCAACCGTACTGTCACCTGAACCGACAGAATTCACTGCCGTTATCTCCGGCGTTACAAAATGATAGTATTTGTCCTCAAATAACAATATTGCCCCCTGCGAACCCAATGTGCATAAAGGAACTTTAACTCCCGAATCTTACAAATCTCTCAATGCTTTTTTGATATTATCAAAGCTGTCCGTTGAATACCCGAAAAGCTCTTTTAACTCTTGTCTGTTCGGCTTTATCATATACGGTCTTGATTCCAATGCTTTTTTTAATACTGCCCCCGAAGTATAAAAGAGTTAAGCAGAAGAATTTGTTCAAGCGAATCTTCCGTCCGCAGAGACCTTGAATATCTGGAAAATGCGGGTTTATCAAAAAAAGTCTACGGCGGTGCCGTTCTTGCTGAATACGAAAACGACCTTGTTCCCGTTTTTCTGCGTGATTCTTCAAATTCAGCCATAAAAGAAAAAATCGCCCAAAGGGCTTCAAAAGAAGTTTTTGACGGTGCTGTTATTTTTATGGATTCATCATCCACTGTTATGAGAATAACCAAGTATTTATCATCCTATAAAAACTTAAGGCAATACCGCATAATTATGACGGTGCAGATGCGCCGTCAGAATAAGTGTCTAAGGTAATCATCCCCAAGCTCGTCATATAATCAATGATGATATAGTCATAATCCTTTTTGATGCTTTTCAAATACATCGACATAATGCCTTTCACGGTTCATCGCGAAATTTCGCCCCGAGATCCATTTTGAAAATTCCCCGTAAAACGGTAAAAACCCTTGATGTCTCAAGGGCTTTTAGCGTTTGTGCTTTTTCGCAGCACAATGCTGGTGCTCCCGACAGGATTTGAACCTGCACGCTTGCGCATTGGAACCTAAATCCAACGTGTATGCCAATTTCACCACGGGAGCTTATTTTTTCTTCATGCCGTATATCGCAAAGCGCTTCAGAAAATAATTCCACACCATCACGAGAAGTGTAACTATCGGCTTTGCGAGGAACGGCGGGATGACCATTTCAAACAGCCACATTAGCAGCTCCGTCCATCCGAGACCAAGTACACTTGATAAGACGAATACCGCTTTCGATTTCAAGTTCTGCTTTCCCGCGTTCTCGAAGACCCACAGTACGCAGATAATGTAATTCACTATGACCGAAACAGTAAAGCCTATCGCTATGCTGAGCCAATGCAGTTTTTGGGGAAAGACGAAAGCATCAAGCAGCATCATACAGCTCCAATCGATCACAAAGCAGATCGCTCCGTTGACGGCAAACTTGAATATCTCTTTGAATCTCGGTTCTCTGATAAGCTTTTTGATTTTCTCCATATTGCACTCCGTGACACAAGTTTATTAAATTATATCACATTTTTCTTTTTCATGCAATACATACTTCTGTTTCTGTTGCATAACGGATTTATTTATTCTCGCCGTACTTTTGGAGCAAGTCTTTTTTGCGTTCTCCAATACCTGCGGCGGAATATTGGGATATATACATGCTTTACATGTGCCGTTGATATCAAGCTCGATTTCTTCAAGTGTGCATTTTCGGTCTTTATGATAAATGCAAAAGTGGTTCTGACAGTCCATTGATGTTTCCTCCGTAGAATAAAAAAGTGCAACCACCGAAGCAGTCGCACAAAAAACGCAAACTCCGATAGTCGCCAAACCAATTCAATATAAGGGCATTACGCTCACTTACACCGAAGGAATTTGCATTTTTATCAAATTCGAGGTGCAAACAATAAGCGTATTGTCCGAATAGGGGGAAAATACCCGTTTGATATCAAATTGGCTTGGCACAATCATTGTAGCACATTTGTCTGTTTTTATCAAGAATTAAATTTATATATTTTACAAATACTGCCGAATATCTACGGTAAGCTGTTCTTCAAGGTTTATCAGCCGCTTTGTTATATCCTTGGAGCGTTCGTCGGCGGCTTCGTACTGATTCAGGTATTTGTTCAACGATTTGACACCCATGTTACAGCCATCGGTCATAAGGTCGGCTATCGTTTCGTCGGTTTCGTTCATGGCAAGCTTCATGTTCGTTTTTATCCATGACATACTTTTTGCCATCGGATCGGGATTTTTTCCGTCATCGTGAAATTCGTCAAGCATTTTTTGTGATTCGCTTTTCAGCTTTTCGTGCTCCTGCTTGCAGTAAGAGAGTTTATCCCTAAAATCTTTGTTTTCAACATGGTCGATGACTTCCTCTATCGACGAAACCCCCATTTTGATGCCCGCGTCACATTCACGCAGAAGCTTTATTGTATCGCTTTCTATCATAATCAAACCTCCTATATGTGTTCTGAAAATATTGTGTGCATTTTGACTGAAAAATATACATTTGCTATTGCAGACGTCTGTAATAATTAAAGTGTGCTGAACAAAAAAAGCAGGGACTCAAAAATCCCTGCTTCTACTGTTTACTTAAGCTTTAAGCGAAGTATGCTGCATAGCCTTCCCATGAATCGAGATAGCGGGAAAGGATCATGCGGTCTTTTGATGTTACCTTGCTGTTGCATGTGATATCGGCACAGGTAAGATCTATTTCCACACCACTCCAGCCTGCGATATAGCGGGCGATCATCATGCGGTCATGGCTTGTTATCTGACCGTCGCCGTCGGCATCACCGAGTATTATTTTCCCGCTCGGATATTTGTATGTTACGCCGTAAGTTGCTTTTGTCACCGGACCGAAATTCGGACCCGTTGCGTATGGACTTAAGTCGATAATAAAATTGCCGTCCTCTGCTTTGAAACCGTATATAGAAAAATTCGCTTTCGTAACTGTGTATAATTGAGTGGCGGTATTGCGGACGGTGTCGTATCTGTAAACGGAATCGGCAAGAGAGTAATACAGGAAATCCTCATCTGCACCCAAACGCGAGAAATTAGCTGTCCAACGAGCGTTTTCACCGGACCACCATACACTGTTTATGCTTTTTGTCAACGTTGTCGATGTACCGCCGTTCCAACGCCGAAGCTCCTCGGCGGTGTTATCTATATAATAAATACTTCCGCCGATCGTCTGGAATGACGTATCGGATTTTTTCCAGAAATAATTATCATAGGTCGTGCTAGCAGGCGAAGAATAATAGTCGATCTGATTGTCTTTAACATGTCCGGAGGCTATAAGAGCGGATGTTGAAAGCAGAAAATGATCGTGCAGCACGCGCCCGGTAATATCGTAAAGTGGATCGTCCCATGTTACATCAACATGATATTCATTACCGTTGATCGTAACGATGTTCCACTCGTGGTTGAGTAATTTGGAATCGCATACATAACAATCAATACCTAATTTTGTGAGAAGATACTGATATGCTTGCGAATAACCTATACAAGTGCAACGCTTTGTAATGAATGCGCCGTAAATAGTGGAGCTTTCAAATGAAGGAGTCGCAGCAGTATCATATTCGCACATTGTAATGATACGGTCATGTACGAGTAACGCCTTGGCGACATCCGAGAGGGGATAAAGGTCGGCGATCATGCTTTCGGCAACGCTGTCGCATTGTGCGATCGCGGAACGCACGGTGTCTTCGTCATATGCACTTTCAAGATTTACGGCTGTAAGCACTATAGTTCCGTCGGCATACTGCCAGCCGGAAAAAGATACATGCGGAATTATATAGAAACCGAGGGGACAGCCGGATGCGATACTGTATACTATCTGTCCGACGGTATTCATGTCTTGACCCGAGAAACCGTATTTCTCTATATCAACACTCAAATCAAGTTTTTTAACGTTTGTTTCCACTGCACTTTTGAATGTATAATATGTTGTCATATCCATTCCAAGTGACGCCGCATAGTATTGGTCATTGAGCGATTTTGTGCAATTCTCAGGTACGATGGCAGCATTGGTATCTTCAGGTGACGCTGTAATGAAAATTTGAAGTGAACATACGATCACAATCATGGCAAGTAAGACAGAAATTATTTTTTTCATCATTGAACTCCGTTCTGTCGCAAAGCGGCAAAATTAAATATGTTAATTTATTCTATCATATAAATACGCATTAAGTCAACGATTAAAACGAAAAAAATTTATTCTTCAAGCTTGTGACATTCGAATTTCCGATTTGACTTAAAAAATGCGGTACGGGAAATGCCCACACCGCATATACTGTTATTCCTTAGCCGAAAGTGTAAATCTGAATGTAAATTTTTTATCGCTCATGGCGTATTCCGGGAGAAGCCGCGGTCCGCACGAATTTGAGCCGATGCCCGAATTCTTGTAATCTATGTGCAGATATGTTCCGTCGCTTTCGCCTATTTCGTCGGTATGCTTTGCCGCATAGAGTTGTTGTGCGGAATAGCGCGAAACGTTTATATCCATGCCTTCGGCGCATGCAAAGCTCATAGCGCATATGTCGAGCGTTTTGACACCCGTATGGTTGCCGTGCTCCTGAGGCATGACGTAGGGGACATATTCTTTTGCGGCAGTGCTGTCAAAATAGCCGAGTGTCGCATGATGCATCATATCACGGTATGTTTCAAGCGGACCGTAGCCGAAATAACGGAATGCGGCATTTTTCTTTTTGAGCTTGAATTCGTAGCCGAGCCTCGGCAGGAAAACGGCCTGCTCGGGAACTGTGCCGGACAGCGTGTAAGATATTTTACCGTCAGAAGAAACGCTTATGACCGATTCGTATTTAATAACGGGTCTGCGTGAAACACCGGCAAGACATCCCGAAACGTGCAGGCTCGCTTTTTTCAGGCTGACATCGTATGTCTTGTGAAATTCGCGGTCAAGGTTTTCGCCCTGCCAGCCTGCCGCCGTATATATCCACTGAATTTTTATATTGCGGTCGTTGTCGGTCGGCGCGCGGAATGTGGTCAGCTTTACGGGCGCGGCAAGCTGTTCCTCACCGCCGATAACGATGCTTGTGAAGTTGCCGTACTGCTCGGAGAAGGTGTATTCAAAGCCGTCGCCTGCAAAAACATATCCGCCTTTTACTCTTTTCGGAATGCACAGAACTGTGTTGGCACTCTCCTTTATAAGCCTGCACTTTATCGGCTGTTCGAGATGAGCTATGATCTTACTGCCGTCCATAAGATATACCGTTACCGAAGCACCGAGCCTGCATTCTGTCGGGAACGGCTTTTCGGGTGTTATCGTTCCGCTTGTGTGTGGCTTGATCGAGAGCTTCACCGTGTTGTCCTCAACGACTGCTCCGTCGCATTTGACAACATATCTTATGTCAAACCTGTCTGTATTGAGGAAATCATACCAATTCGTATATTTTATCGTGTTCTGCTTAAGCTCAAATCTGAACGGCGCGTACGCGGCCTTTGCTTCCATCGTACCTGCCTTGAACGAACGGTCATGGAATACAAGTCCGTCACAGCAGAAGTTGCCGTCATCGGTCATCTCGCCCTTGAAGTCTCCGCCGTACTTGCACACTCCGTTTTCTTTCACGGTGTGATCTGCCCATTCCCATATACAGCCGCCGACGAATGCGGGATTTTCCAGTATTTTTTCCCAATACATATACACATCTCCGGGACCGTTACCCATTGCGTGTGAATACTCGCAAAGCATTATCGGAGTGGTTATTTCGGGATTCTTGAGGTCGTTATCGAGCATTTCAAGCGACAGGTACATGCGCGAATACACATCGGAATGATCATATATACCGCGGCGGCTTGCGTCCTCGCAGTGGATAAGCCGAGAGTTGTCGGTCTTGCGCAGATATTCGACCATCTTTTCGTGGTTAGGACCGTGACCGCTTTCATTTCCCGTTGACCACATTATTATGGATGTATGGTTTTTGTCACGTTCGTATGCGCGTTCCATACGCGAAACGAATTCGCCCTCCCAATCGGGATTTTCACTCGGCCAAAAGCTCTGCGGCGTCCATGCAACATCATATGATATATTTGGGAAAGCACGGATCATTCCGTGGGTTTCAAGATCGGTTTCAAGGATGACATAGAAGCCCATTTCATCGCAATAATCAAGGAACACGGGCGACGGCGGATAATGTGATGTGCGGATAGTGTTGATACCGAGTGACTTCATAAGCGTAAGGTCGCGCCTGATTTCGGCATCGGTCATGCACCAGCCGTTTGTGCCGCTTGTATCGTGGTGGTTGACACCGCGCATTTTTATCGGTGAGCCGTTTATGAGAAGCTCACGTTTTTTGGAAACGCCGACAGTGCGGAAGCCGAATTTGCGGACTATTTCTTCACCGGCGCAATAGAATTTAAGAGTGTAAAGCTCAGGCGCTTCGGCATTCCACATTACTTTGTTTTTAACGGTGAAAGAACCTTTTTTGTCGATGAGCTTTGTTTCAAGCAAATCGTTTTTATAATAAAGCTTGACCACTGCCTTGCGATCGGTAACGATGTTAATGTTGTTGTCGTTGGCAGAGACAGCTATATCCGTAATATGTCCCTCGGGGCGCGAGAGCAGATATACGTCGCGGAAAATTCCGTTGAAGCGGAAGAAATCCTGATCCTCTATATAACTGCATGCGCACCACTTGTGTACCTTTACGATAACGGTGTTTTTGCCTTTTTTGACGAACGGTGTTATATCAAACTCGGATTGCAGGTGCGAGCCGGTCGTGAAACCGACATATTCACCGTTAATAAAAAGCTCACCGCAGCTTGAAATACCTTCGAATACGATGTAGTGCAGTTTTGCCGTATCTTTTATATCAAATTCACGCCTGTAGATGCCCATAGGGTTTATGTCGGGCACATACGGCGGGTCGCACGGGTAAGGATAGTTGATGTTGGTGTAATTCGGATTTTCGTAACCGCGCATCTGCCAGCATGACGGAACGTCGGTCTTGTCCCATTTTCTGACACCTTCGACAACATCGCCGTTTTCGAAAAATGCAAAGTCCCACGTGCCGTTTAGCAACGTGTATTCGGCTTCACCGCCGGGGATGTAATAAGCACGCTGGGGCAATCTGTTCTCCGATGTTTTTTGCGGGTATTCATAGAAACGTTTCATTTGTTCAGCTCCTTTCAAATCAACAAAATTATATCAAAATAAGCATGGCATGTCAATACATACGGGAGTTTTGTCTAAAAAAAAGACACGGCATTTTCGCCGTGCCTTGCAATAAGCAGCGCAATGAAGTTGTGCGCTCATACTATTATGTAGTCCTGCGCTCCTATGGTAATGCCGTTATACACCGCCGCGGTGTCGCTGTAGTTGATGTAAACGGTTTCGCCGTTAGAATAGCTGACTGCAACAAGTCCGTTTTCGAGAATTTCATGCTTTGTCATAAAATAGTATTGCAGATGAGAAAGTGGCTTGTAGAAATCGTATGTTTCCTTTAATATACGCACCGTTCTTTCGGTTTCCTCATCGGTGGCACAAGTAAGATCATCGTCGCCCATCCAATTCGACGAGCCTTCACACTCGGTTACGAAGCGTGAATAGATATACATTGCAGGGCGTCCGCCGAATTCGATGAATCTAAGCTGAAGCTCACGCGGGCAAAGCGAGATGTTGACAAGCTCCGACGTGGGACATGAAAGCACGCTTCCGTGGAATACAAGCTGCCACATCGGTACTACGCTGTCGATGTATTCCGATGTATTTTGAAACATCTTAAAGCCCGTATACAGGCAAAAATCAAGATCTTCGGCAAGTGTGTCAAAACAGCCCTCGGAGGCGATGCCGCCGAATAAATCACGGGCAAGAGAAATTATCTGCTTCCATGCTTCTATCGAATCCGTTTTTGTCATTTTGTGCGCGGGATTGAAATCGCGGTACGCACGGATGATGGAAAGCACATCTATATAATGAAGACCTTCAAACCCGAGCGCACGCACGCGCGGAAGCATTTCCTTTGCGTTTTCAAGTGCTTTTTTCGGCGAAAGATGATACATCCTGCCGCCGCTCCAGCCGCGTTCCATGGTTTCGGGCTTCAAATCGGAGTTAAATACCAAATCGTTTATATCAAAACAGTCGGCGATCGAGTACGCATCAGTGCTGTTCGTGTGGCATACTACTTTATATCCGAGGCTCTGCCCGAAAGCGATAGTCTTTTTAAGCTCTTCTTCACCGCCGAGCTTTTCTTCAACGGGGAACATTTGCGGATAACATCCGTCGTGACCGGAGACATTCCATCCGACAAGGCAGAATTCGGCTTTTTCAAGTCCTGCGTCGTGGGACTTCTGCATTATCTCTCTGAGCTTTGCGAATGTGACTGCAACATGCATTTCGGGCTCGTTTTCGTTTGTTTGTTCAAGCACTGGCGTAGGCACGGGCTTCCAACCCATACGAACACGTATCTCGGGGGCTTCGGCGGCATAATCAACAGCTTCACGGTGCTTGTCCTTTATGGATTTCATCCCGTGCGCAAGTTTGTATTCGCGGTATACCGCCGCCATATCGCTGTATTCGCTTTTTCCGTCAAGCTCGTAAAGCGAAAAGGTTATATCGCTGTACGGCTCAAAATGCTCAGCGGAGAAAGTAAAACTGAAAAATGCTTCATGTATACCTTTTTTGTAAGTACGGAAAAATATACTGTCGTATTTCATGTTTTCCATTATGATGACGTAGCATTTTCCGTCTTTTTTTATTCCCGAAAAGTAAAGCGAAGGATGTATGTTGTATTCCTTTTTGGATATTTCCTTAAAGGTCGATATAACTCCGTTGTGCCAGTTCGGCATGAGAAAATAACCGTCGGTATTCACTTCGGCGGTAAAAACCTGCGGCAGAATGTCAAGCTGTGCGCACTTTGCGGCATCAGCCTGCTTTACCGTAAAATGAATGATGTTGCCTTCTGAAGTTTTTGTCAGCGGAACGGATATGATCTTTCCGTTGAAATCAATTCCTCTCGTGCTTGTTATGTCCATTTTTATCACCTCACGACAATTATATCATCGTTAAATGACGGCTGTAAATATGAAAAACAAAGCTTTTTAGTAAAAAAACAAACAAAGATCGGCCCGGTTGACAGATTTCGCGTATTGAGATATACTTTCTCATATAAAAACAAAAAAACTTTGGAGATTTTATGAGAAAAATACTTATCACAATAATTATTCTCGCCTTGCTTTTCTGCGGGTGCGGGAACAACAGTGAAGAAAGCGAACGACCGACGGCGACGGACGGACCTGTAAATACGCAAAGCGTCACACCGACAGCGACAGATGTGTTCACGCCTGAACCGTCGGAAGAGGCAACGCCCGAAGTAACGCCGGAAGTGACACTGTCGGCTACTGCAACGCCGTCGGCAACTCCCGATATGTCGGCTTCAAAAACGATGTATGTGACAGGCTCTGAGGTCAATGTCAGAGAACAGCCCACAACATCATCGGCAAAAAAAGCATTGCTTGTACGCAATACCGCTGTTACGGCTTATGAACAAAAGGATGGCTGGTATTATATAAGTTATGCGGCTTCACAGTACGGATATATGGATGCAAGGTATCTCGGAAATGAGCCTGTCACAACTCCGGAACCTACACCGACACCGAACGAAACCGTGACCCATAAATATAACGGTAATACGAATATCAATGACAACGTATTTCTTGATGCACTTGAATATACGGGATATAATCTGAAGAAACACCGCGATGACGGCAATATGTGGGTGTTCATTCTCGGTAAATACAAGCAGAATATGGGATATCTGTCCGGACTTGGCTACGATTACGGTGTTTCGTCGGGGTATGAGACCAATTCTGCGGGCATGCCGGATATCGCGCGGATGAAGAAAAACGGCGGACTTGTCTGCGCGTCGTATGTAACATATGTTTATTTCAACTATCTGCCGCATGTTGCGGGAATAGATACATCGTATCTTACTAAACCTGCGCTCTCCTGCTCTGCACAGAGCTGGCGTCTTGCCGCCGAGGATTGGGTAAAAAAAGGATATTCAAAAAAGATAAGCTTCAAGGCAGTGCGTCATTCCGACGGCACTGTAAGCTTCACCGAAAACGAACCGATCCCGGTAGGCTCGATAGTGATTTTTAAGGTGTATGGCGCACCCGATTCGAACGACGCGCGTCATGTTGCGATATATCAGGGCTACGCCGGAGGATATCACTGGATGACACATGTCGGAAACGAACGCGGACCCGAAATGGTAACGATAGAACATATGGGCTTTTCAAGCACAGCGGAAGTGCCGCTGGAGATAATTACGACACCGTTCTACCTTGAATAAACAAAAAAACAGCAAAGTAACAAAAAGTTCACAAAAAACCGCTTGCCAAAAAATGAAAAAGGTAATATAATTGCAAAGCACTCTTGAGGGAGGGGAAGCGAAAGCGGAACCGAACATAAAAAGAATGCCGAAAAATCTTCGAAAATGCGACCGAAAAAAGTTTTGAAAAAAATGAAAAAAACGGTTGACAAAAATTCAGAGATTTGGTATTATAAACAAGCTGACGTCGCGGCAGGGAGCCGCAAGCAGCAAGAAGCTCCTTGAAAACTACATAGTGATGAGAAGAACGAGAGGTCAAAACAAGACAATGATTTG
>JAZRXI010000009.1:0-20802 GCA_045600145.1 Clostridia bacterium
TCCCAAATCAAGCTTCTTCGGAATTGATCTCTTCAACGATCTCGTTTACCTCAGCCTCAGCCGCTTCCTCCGATTCCTCTACCTCAAAGGATTCGCCCTGGTTGGCTTCGATAACGGCGTTAGCCATTGTACCTGCAAGCAGCTTTACGGCACGGATAGCATCGTCATTGCCGGGGATAACATAGTCGGCGTCATCGGGATCGCAGTTCGTATCAACGATGGCAACTACCGGGATGCCGAGGATCTTAGCCTCATGAATTGCGTTAGCTTCCTTGCGGGGATCAACTACGAACATTGCATCGGGAATGTTGTTCATCTCGCGGATACCGCCGAAATTAGCGTCAAGCTCGCTCTTTTCCTTCATGAGCTTAGCCTGCTCTTTTTTGGGAAGAAGCTCCATTGTGCCGTCCTCGATCATCTTTTCGATCTTTTTCATCTTTTCGATTCTCGAACGAATGGTCTTGAAGTTAGTGAGCATACCTCCTGCCCATCTCTGATTTACATAGTACATGCCGCAACGCTTAGCTTCGGATTCGATCGACTCCTGAGCCTGCTTTTTCGTGCCCACGAAAAGGATCGTGCCGCCGTTTGAAGCTACATCGAATACGAACGAATAAGCTTCTTCTACCTTCTTGACGGTCTTCTGAAGATCAAGGATGTAGATGCCGTTGCGCTCTGTAAAGATGTACGGAGCCATTTTCGGATTCCATCTGCGTGTGGGATGACCGAAGTGTACGCCTGCTTCAAGCAAGCTCTTCATTGAGATAACTGATTTTTCTGACATTTTAATGTCCTCCTTGTTTTTTCCTCCTCATGCACGCTGCAAGCTTACCTTTTTCGGAACAAGCACATTGCCCACTGCACGAGTGTGAATTTTTACTCAACGATTATATCACATTACCTTTTTATTGGCAAGCACTTTTTACGCTTTTTCAAACATCCATTCAAGTGCGTACTGAATATACTCGTCCCAGAACTCCCAGCAGTGCGTTCCGGGCCCTTCAAGATACTTGAAATCGTAATTTTCGCGTACTATCGCATCCTTAAGCGGTTGGTTATCATGATAGAGAAAATCCTCTGTGCCTATCGCCATAAACAGGCGCGGACGCGTTTTGCAGTTTTTAACGAGCCAATACAGGTCGTCATTGTCGGGTATGTTTCGCTCCTCACCGAATATACTTTTGAAAAGCTCCACCCAAAACTCCGAACGCTTTTTTATATCACCCACGGGCGAAAGTGCCGCGGCGCAGGCGAACGTTTCTTCTCTCAACGCTATCTTGAGCGCGCCGTAGCCGCCCATGGAAAGTCCCGCCACAAAGCGGTCCTCTCGCTTGCGCGACACGGGAAACATATTCTCTATGATGTTCGGAAGCTCATGTGCGATATAATCATAATATCTGTCGCCGTGTACCATATTTGTATAAAAGCTCTTGTCGCCGTTGGGCATAACGACCGCGATGCCGTATTTTGCCGCATAACGCTCTATTGACGTTCTGCGCATCCATATAGTATTATCATCAGATAAGCCGTGAAGCAGATACAGCGTTTTGTAATTACCACCGGATGAATTGTTTTCCATTCCTATCTGACCGTTCGTGCTGTTCTGCGGCATGATGACATTCACCTGAACGCACTTGCCCATTGCCTCCGAAAACATGCTCATTTGAATAAAAGCCATAAAAATTCTCCTTTTTTTAAGCCTATGTCGCCAAGTCTTTATTTTTTCAGATTATCGACCACTCTTACATAGTCCCTCATGCCGCCGACGCCCGCCTTGTTGTCCTCATCAAGATATGTAAGTATCCTTATTTCGGCTTGCTTGCCCGGCTCGGCGCAGAAGGGATAGCGGCTCGTATGGACTATGCTCCCGAACGGCACATACTCTTCAAAAATTTTAACGCCGTCAACATATACCTCTATGCCGCTTAAGCACATCCTTCCCATCTCAAGCACATACGGAAGCTTTTCGTCTGCATTTTTCGACATTGGCGGAACGGTGAAAAATGCTCTGTATATCCGCCATCCGTTCATATAGTCCTTGGGAAATTCCGTCGTTATCTCGGTCGGGATGAGAGTATTGTTATCGTCTGCCGCTATATACATGAGCGGATCGGGCTTTTTATGCACCGTAGGCGTATAGCCGAGCTTGCGGATATTTCTGTCGATATTACTGCTTTCAAGGTAATCGTTTTTTTCTACATGCACTATTTCCGGCACGAACACCGCTTCTTCAAGCTTTTCACCGTATGCCCTGACAGAAATCTCTTTTGCGTTCTGCTTTGCGCGGACTATCAGCTGGCATTTGCCGCAATACGCCTTACGCTCGGGGATATTGTCGGCTTCGTGGCTGTTCGGATCACCGTTGCCGCATCCGAGGAACACCGCATCGCCGGAAATATCGAATTTTATCAAATTATCGGCATACGGTACTTCAATACCGCGTTCATCCGTAACCGATACATTTATTATCATCGCGTCCTTGCCGCTGTCATCGACAGTGTTTCCGAACGCTTCAAGCACGATCTTCTTTGCCTTATGTGCCGTGCGGCGTTCATCCTTTGCGACGCATTTGCCGTTCTTATACGCCTTGACGCTTATCCTGCCGGGAACGAACTCAACGTTCCACTCCGCGGGAGCGCAGATATCGGATGGCTTTCTGCCCATCGACTTGCCGTTGACGAACAGCTCCGCCTCATCGCAGTTGTTGACCGCCACAACGCGCACCGTTTCGCCCTTATTCCAATTCCAGTGCGGAAGCAGATGCACCATCGGCTTATCGGTGAAGCACGCCTTGTTGTAATAGAACGAATCCTTTGCAAAGCCGCAGGTGTCCATTATGCCGAACTGCGACGAAACGCTCGGCCATACGAACGGTGTCGGCTCGCCACGATAGTCAAAGCCCGTCCAGATGAATATTCCCGCGAACCACGGATGCTTGCGCACAAAATCCCACGTTTCGCGCACGGTCTGACCCCACGGCACGACCTCCTCATCGTAATTGTTAAGCAGATGCTTATCCTCTCTGTCGGAAACATAACAGCCGCGGGTAGTGACCGCACTGTTGCTTTCCGAGCCGATAAACGCAAGTTCCGGGTATTCACTGCGGTACTTTTCAAGCAGGTTGACGCTGTAATTGATGCCCGTTACGTCCATTTCAAGCCCTGCACCCGCAGGTGTTCCGTTTATCGCACCCATAACGAATCTTGAATCGTCAAGGTGATCCACGACGCTTCGCATTTTTTTGAATATCCTTGCGCCCTCATCGGTATTCTGGAGCGGCTCTTCGTTGAACAGCGACCAGAACACTACCGACGGGTGATTTCTGTCGCGTTTGACCATCGCTTCAACATAGCCGAGCACATCTTCGCGTGTTTCGAATCTGCGGTTTTCGTCCATGACGATAAGTCCGAGCTCATCACAGATATCCAAAACCTCTTTTGTTGGAAGATTGTGCGACGCGCGGTAGGCATTCGTGCCCATTTCCTTCAAGCGCTTTATACGGTAATACTGCACGGAATCGGGGATCGCAACGCCTACGCCCGCATGATCCTGATGATTGCATGTGCCCTTGACCTTGATGTTTTTGCCGTTGAGCCAAAAACCCGTGTCCTTATCAATGGCGATAGTTCTGAAGCCTATCCTGCACGAATCGGAATCGACTTCCCTGCCGTCCTTAAGCACGGTCACCTTTACCGTATAGAGATACGGCGAATCAATGTCCCAGCGTTTCGGCTTGGAAACGTTCAGCTTCTGCTTTACCGTTGCCTTTGATGTAAAATCAACATCGACGGTGCTTGATACGCTTTGCGCGATGAGCTGTTCACCGTCGAATATCTCTGCGCGGACAGACGCGCCCTGAGGCACGAAATCCGAATTTTCGACTTCCGTTTCAAGCTCTACCGTCCACGAATTTTTTGTTCCTTTTTTAAGAACGGGCTTTGCAAAAATGCCGTTATGCGCGATATGCAGTTTATCCTTGGCATACATATGCACATGGCGGTAGATGCCTGCGCCCTCATACCACCAGCCCTCATAGGCAGTACCGATTATATGCACGGCAAGCACGTTCGGGCGTCCGTCGAAATACGCACGCTCGGTGACATCGAACACGGTCTCGGCATATGCGCTGAACGAGCGCGCAATGAGTGAGCCGTTGAAATAGAACTCGGCATTGACGCTCGTACCGTCAAAGCAAATGAGTATCTGCCTGCCGGAAAGCTCGGGCTCGAGCATGAACGCCTTTCTGTACCATCCGTTACACTGTTCACGGTAGCCGTGCGAACGGCTGTAGGATGCGTCAAAGCCGCTTGCGGTAATATAATCGTGCGGCAGATCGACCTCACACCAATCGAAGGTATCAAGCTCTATCGCACCTCCGCCGACAGCATTGCCGGATTTCACCACATACGATTCCGGGCGTCCGGCGGCATTTTTGTCGATAGGTTCACCGCGAAAGAACAGCCACGCTCTATCCATATCATAAGTTATACGCATATTAAATATCTCCTTTTTCTGTTTCGGGAAGTTCCGTGACTCTCAGCTTCGCACATCCGTAGGGATAAAATTCAATTTGCTCCGTTGCTCCTATCGCGCGTCTGTCCGATGGTAGCTTCGCCGCGACAGTATCAAAGCCATCCTCATACTCCCAGTTTATGCGTGCTACCTCAGCCGTAACGGTCATCGGAGGGTTTTCTGACGAAAACGGTATGTCTCCAACCGTCTTATCGTTAACATAAAGCTTATCGTTCGCAAAGGCGTAACGCCATTCGGAGCAAGGCACTAGCTCATAATCGCAGTAAGGGAATTTTCTCTCCACACCTTTATCCTCATATTCGTGCATTTCTTTAGTATACTTTATGGGAAGCGAGAACACGAGCGAGCCGTATACAATCGATTTCATGCCGTTCGGTCTTTTTTCAAAATGCGGCGACGCAGTGTATTCGATAACGATTTCGCGCTTTTCGCCTGCCGCGATATCAAAGCATAGCTCACTTGCTTTATTCTCCGCATTGCCATCGACGGTTATCTGTTCGACAAATGAAGGCACTCGTACTGCAAAACAAAATTCTTTTTTTGCTTCGACCGCATAACGCAGCTTTAGCATGAACGGATAATCCGTTTCAAGCTTGACAGAACATTCCTCCGTTTCAAGCGTTGACGGAAGTGGTATAACCGAAATCACCTTATCGCCGTCATGTGCAAACGACGAGAGCATCAGCTTCGGAAACGCCTGATTGAAATTCGCGGTACAGCATCCGTAATTCGGCTCAAGTCCGAACAAATGTGCCTCCGCCCCGTTCGTTCTGAACAGCGAGCGTCCGGGGAATTTGCGGCATGCTATCTGATTGACCGACTGGTCGTACTGATGCGTCCACATATCGTCGCCGAGCGTTGCAGGAAGAGCGTTGAACGCAAGTTTTTCAAGTCTGTCTGCCCAAATGCCGTCACCGTTTTCGCAAAAAAGCAATTCAAAAGAATACATCAATTCAGCGACGCCGCATAGTTCCGTCCCCTGTATCGGGCTGAGTCCTGAAAGGCACTCATCCCCCGTAAAGATGCCCGTCACCGTGCCGTTATATTTTATCAGCTTGTTCCACAGCATCTCTGCCTGTCCCATATATTTATCGTTGAGCAGCTTTCCCGTAACGGCTTCAGTCTTAAGCATCATTGCAAGATTTACAACATGAGTTTCGAACGTCCACTTGTTGAGCGGCCGTTCCCACAACGCCTGCGAATCCGCGTAATCATGCCCCTGTGCATCCAATATTTCAGCAAGCTCGCGTATCCACTTTTCGTCATAGCGTTCACTGAGAAAGTTAAGCGCGATGAAGCCCTCATACCAACGGTACTTTCCCCATTCAAAGAGCTTGCATGTGCCTTTTTTGAGCCGTTCATAGTAATTTAGCATCATTTTATACAGTGCAAACGGGATGCGCTCGTCGTGCGTACAATCGTAATACACCGTAAAAACTTTCGAAATAAGAAGTACCGCCCATGTATCGTATTTCGGAATATCTTCCTCTTTGCACGGGCATATCCATCCGTTTTCCTTTTGACGTGAAAGTATCGCATCAATGTATTTCTTTGCCCGTACCTTCATATCGCCGTCATCAAGCAGATACGCAAGAGGAATGAATCCGTCGAGCCAATACGGCACACGCTCCCAGCCTTCGCACTCACCGCCTATCCATGCGCTGTCGCGTATGTCGGGCCAAATTTTATCAAGATTTCCCGAAAGTCCTTTCGCCTGCAAATCAAGCTGACGCTTCATCCACCCCGCAGGTCTTATTTCGTTTGATGTATAAAAGCCGCATTTGCCCATAGTTTGCCTCCATGTCATGTGATTATGTATAATGATATCATTTGCATCAGTGGTTGTCAAGAATATAAAAGCACCTCCGTCTTTTTATCAATGGCGCAGGAAAGATATCAAATACCGTAAAATATGCTCAATATCGGCACAGTCACCACTTCTTTTTTCTTTTTCAAATTGTACTGCAGCATTCCGTAAATTACAATCATTTTTATTACCGAATACCCGTCCGGCATAGAAAAAGAAGCCACGAGCAATGTCGTGACCTCTTCTTTGGAGCTGATGACGAGAGTCGAACTCGTGAACCTCATCCTTACCAAGGATGCGCTCTACCTACTGAGCTACATCAGCAAACAACTTAACGATGCTATTATATAACAAATCAAAAAATAAGGCAAGCACTTTTTGCAAAAAATAATTTTTTTATATCACATTTTCTTTACGGATATGTTTTTTTGTGGTATACTTTAGCTATCAAACGAAATCAAAGGAAAAAATATGGAACTGACGATATCCGTAAACCTGCTGTTCACATCCGTACTGACTTTGTTCTGTTTTATTATTCCGGGTGTCATACTTCGCAGGACAAAAATCGCAAATGACCACTTTGCAAAAGCACTTTCAATCTACACACTATATATCGCACAGATTGCGATGCTGCTTCACGGATTTATAACAAAATTCGACCCTGCTGTTTTTAAGGGAGTCTGCAATGTCGGCTTACTTGCTTTCATTGTTCACGCGCTGTTTTATATAATTGCAAAGCAATTATTCAAAAAAGCTCCCGATAAGATCCGGCGTGTACTGCAATTCGGAATAATATTTTCAAACGCAGGCTACATGGGCATTCCGGTAATAAGCGATGTTTTCGGAGAAGCCTTTACGATTTACGCTACGATTTATGTCGTATGGTTCAATATTTTCGCATTTTCACTCGGGCGGCTCATCTATACCGACGACAAAAAATATATGTCGATCAAGCAGGCTATGATAAATCCCGCCGTCATCCCGATATTTATCGGACTTGTGATATATCTTACAGGTGTCGGTGGCTGGATACGCAGTACGATAGATGCCGGAAATATCGGCGGAAGAATACTCGGTGTACTCTATAATGTGATGACTGTGCTTAAGAACAGCGTTGCCCCCGCCTCAATGGTGGTTATCGGCGTTCGCCTTGCCGACATTGATTTCAAGGGCATATTCAAGGATAAATACATGTACCCGTTCATTATTCTGCGTCTGCTCGTCTTCCCTGCTATGATATGGCTGATAATGAAAGGCTTCCTGCTTGCCGGCATAATCGACACCACCGTTATGGCGATAGTGCTGATACTTTGCTCCACTCCGTCCGCGGCGGTAACCACGATGTTTGCCGAGCTTTACGACGGTGATTCCCCATACGCCGGCAAGCTTGTTGCCGTCACAACGATACTTTCCGTGATAACGATGCCGACAGTTGCCTTGTTGATGAGTATTTGATTTTGCTTGACAAAATCGACGTTGCGGCGTACAATGTGCTTAAAAAGTGAATACGTTCTCGTAGCTCAGCAGGATAGAGCGTTCGCCTCCTAAGTGAAAGGCCGGGAGTTCGAATCTCCCCGGGAACGCCATGAAAAAAGCAAGTCAAAAGACTTGCTTTTTTCAATGATATCCGTTCCTTGAGGAACGGATGATATACCTTCAACATGATATCCACCTGCGATCGATGATATACGCCTGCGGCGTATGAAGGAACGGATATTCATATTTGAACGAAGCGAAAATATATCATTAAAACGTTACGAGAGTTCGCCAACATCTACCGTTTTGTCGAACATATCTTTTTTTGGAACATAACAACATCATCATTTCGACGATGCTGAATACTCCTAAATCAACTCCGCCATTGTGGAGTCATCACCGTCACAATAATAAGCTACAAAGGGCATATTGACTTTTACATTCGCCCATGCTATAATTATTCGAAACATCCGGAGGCATTCATATTGGAAAAATATTATTCATCAGACATACATCTTGATTGTAAGGCCGGCGAAACGAAACTTGAACAGTTGGCTGAAAAAATCGGTCTGCCTGATGACAGCCGTTCAGTGCTCAGACAAACGCTTGATGAGTTGTTGCGACAGCATGCAAGTGACCTTACATCATTGTGTGACGAATATCTCTCCGACGGTGATTTCAGCTTTGATAAATTGGATTCGCTCGCCGAGAAGCATCATATACATCCTTACACGGCATCACTTGCATTTCTGCTCTATTGTGTTCCGAAGCTCAAAAAGCGCTACGAATCATCGGAACTTTCGGACGAGCTTTTCGTTGACACGATGAAAGATCTGAAATACAAAAACGATGAATGTATGGCGGTAAAGGGTATGACAGGTACCTTTGTGCGCGAATGGTTCAGATTATTTTATCAGCTTGGGCGTTTTTCACTCGGCAGATTTCAATATGAAAAGATCCGTTATGACAGGGCACCCGTCACCTTGAACGGTTTGACCGTTTCGCCCGGTGACAACATAATCAACATACACATTCCGTATTCGGGCGTGCCAATAACAAGCGACATAAGGCTTGATTCTTACAAAAAAGCATATGAATTTTACAAAAACGGCTTCGACGGGAAAGCGATTCCTTTTATATGCCATTCGTGGTTGCTCTATAATAAGGAAGGCTTTTTCCCACAAAAAAGCAATATATACGCTTTTCAAAATGAATTTCATATCATCGAAGCAGCCGAAAACGACAACAAGGATGTCTGGAGATTGTTTTTGACCGATACAAAGGATTACTCAACGCTTCCCGAAATAAGCTCTCTGCACCGTCATTTGAAGCAGTGGCTGATGAACGGAAAACGCTTCGGCGAGGGCTTGGGTATATTCTTCTTCGACGGAGAACAAATAATAGGAAGTGATAATACGAACAAATTTAAGTAATCTATAAAAACGATGCACCCGCCGGGTGCATTTCAGATTGTTGTTCATACAAGTACAACAGCCGCGAAAGCATGTGCTTCCGCGGCTGTTTTCTTATTTGAAAAATTTATTTGACGCTTATCATGGCATTGCCGTACTGCATGGAATTATACCTTGGATTGATCCCGTATGATGCATTGGCAACGGATGCATCAAATGTTATCCCTGCGGGAAGCGGCTCACCGCCAACTGTCCTTACGTCAAAGCGGAAGAACATATCCGACATGGAAACATTCTGACCTAAAATCGTCACTCCGCAAGCGCCGACATACACGGGTATCTTGAGTACCGCGACCGCACCGGCAGGCACAGAATAGAATTTGTATTGGTCTGTCTGTTCGCTCAGCTGTCCTGCCCACAGGTCTTCGCCGCCATCTTTGACAATGCCTTGGAAATCGGCAAACACTTCAAGTGTGCGGTTTGAAGTATTTTTGAACACAAATGTGAATGTATTTACCTCGCCCGCCTTTGCTCCGAGCAGGTCAAGAGCGCCTTTATCCGACACAAAGTATTTTGCAATGTGCTTTGAATCACTCTGATAGTTATATTTCGTACTGCCGTCAGTCCTCAACGATGCACCGTTGTAATTCTTCTTATCACTTTCGGCTATCGACGGAAGCTCGAAAACAGGATTGAGCGAATTGTTTGTCGAAGCATAGCCGCCCGCAGGAACAGTGATCCCGCTAAGCTCAATTTGAGAGGCAATTCCTTTGCCAAGAGCCGCGACATCCGACCATTTCGTATCGGTAACGAATACTTTCGTTCCGGCGGCAGGCACGGTATCGTTCGCCATGCTTACCGAAATGCGCGTAAACAGTTGTGATACCGGCACTTTGATTCCCTGAGCATAGACCTGATTTCCCGCTCCCACCGTAAACACCGTAGTAATGACCTTTGCTTCACCGGGTGCAAGCAAGGTGTTTGGCTCGCCGTAGCTTCCGCAATCGCCCCAGAAATCCTGCCCGTTACTGTCGGTGAGCTTTACCTGATAAGAGAACGCGACTTTTATCGGGTAGCTGTTGGGATTGAAAAACAGATGATAAAATGTATGTGTTCCCTTTTTCAGCGTTCCGAGCACTCCGCCATTTACATCGGAAACAAGATACGAAAAACGGTTTTGATGCGGTTGTCCGCAAGCACCTATATCTATCATGTATCCCGAAAATACCGTGCCGTTTGCCGACTGAGCGGGCGTATCGGTATTGTTCTGCGGTATCGGCGTTCCGTCCGTGTTATCGCCGCCTTGCGGAGCAGGCGTATCGGTACCGCTCGGCTGTATCGGTGTTTCACCCGCGTTATCGCCGTCTTGCGTAGACGCAGTGCTTCCGCCGGACTTTTTGATGCCTATCTCATACTCGTCCTCGCCATCCTTGACAACGATAGTATCACCCTCAACAACACGTCTGAGTACATCGTCAACCATCTCAGAGCTGCTGCATCCGCTGAAAAGCATACATCCGAGGATCAAAACAGCAATGCTTGCAATAAATTTCTTTTTTACTTTCATTTTCACTTCTCCTTCTTTGTTACAGACAATTATTTGTCTTTCTTCCGATTTTGCCTTGCGCACAATTTGCCTTTCTTCCTGCTTTCCCCTTGCGCGCATATATATAATAACATTAAATATTCAGGTTTGCGTTTCCGGGGATAAAAAGCAACAATCAGGGACATTTTACATAAAATAGGAAAAGCTTTTTCGAAAGATAAAAAACAACTGTTTATTCCTGAGCAGTTAAAATACATTTGTTTTGTAATTATTTATTGAGTATAAATCCGTATAAAAAAAGTTTTTACCTACTTATGGCAGGAGAATTTTTCAAAAAGTCACAAAAACTTTTACCCCGTTTTTTCAAAAAAAGCGGGCAGAGAGACAGCGTCTCCGTGGGGGTCAAGTGGCAAATCCCAAAAGAAGACAAATCGACACTTATTTTTGACAGTAATCAAAAATCGCGTTGATAACCTCACACAGCAAACGAAGAATCACTACATAAACAAAAGCGAGTGGAACACAGAAAAGTATTTTTCCTATTCCGGAAAGCACTGCTCCGGAAGCTACGCACGCTATTCCCCCAATGAAACTCGCTGCGGCGTTTACGGCTATTGCAGCAAGCATAACATAATAAGTTATCGTGACAAGCTTTTTACCGTAAGAATTGTCAAGACTGAATAGTGATTTAAGAAATTCAGAAAAATCAAAATTTTCAAACATCAGAATATTTCCTCGATAATAAAATCTGCGCATCTACATTCCGAGAATCGAGTTGCCGACATCCGAAATATATTCAAGTGCCGCACTCTCGACACGTTGCATGGCAACATCCATGTTCGGCTTACGACTATCGCAATTATGACAATCTGTGCCAAGTAAATCAATAAAACCGCGATGTAAATGCGTCTTTGCCAAAAGCGGATGTTCTTCAAAGAAGCTGGCGTTGCTCTGCAAAAGAATATCGTTTTCCTTCATTTTTATCCATGTTGCACGCTTTTGAACATATCTTTCCGTGTGTGCAAGTATCGGATTAAGCCCCCTGTATCTTTTTATATTTAGAATCTCATCTATCTGCTGCTGTGTCCACGGCGAAGACGGCATCTCAATCAATATGTAACCTGTTCCGGCGATACAGAACCGTTCGGTCTGCTTTGATTTAGATATCCCGAAAAAGTACGCCACTTCAGCACCCAAACGTATGTCCATATCCGTATCGAGCTTTTCAAGTGCCGCCTGACGCCGTTCAAGGAATTTATCCGGATCATCGCGTTCCGGATAAAAATGCGGCGTAGCTACTAAAGTATGCACGCCGTATGCACGCATAGCCTCAAGCATTTTTACTGATTCTTCCGCATTTTTTGCACCGTCATCCATTTCAGGTAGTACATGTGTGTGAAAATCAATTATACTTGTCATAATAAAGCGATGTTACCAATCCGTTAAGACTATTTTGGTCTATTGTAAACTCCATATAGCCATTATTGACCTCTGCAGTTCCTTCGGGAGAAAAGATGCCCTTAAACGTATAGCCGCTTATCGTTTCAACGACCGATTCGATGGTATAAACGGAGCAATCCGTTACAATAGCTCCCTTCGACGCCACATTTTTGTAGGTTTGCTCAAAATAATCGTCACCCAAATTTTCCTGTGCCTTAAGGCTCTGCATAAAACCGTCGACATAGGCGCGCTGACGCTTCATACGTGCAATATTCGTGCCGTCATCGGCTTGCATACGCGGACGAACAAAAGCCATCGCCTGTTCCCCTATAAGCGTAACATCGGCATCCTTTACAAATGCAGGGTCAAGATATGTGTAATCATCCGGCATCGTTACCGTAACGCCGCCGACAGAATCATTCAATTCTCCCACCGCATCCATTGAAAGCGCAACATAACGATCTATGCTCAAGCCGCAAAGAAGTCGTGATACGGCGCGTTTAACGTTCAGGCAACTCTGTTCTCCGCCGTTTCCGTAACCGTGTGAAACGCAAAGCTGGGTATGCACTATACTTCCGGTTCGCTCTCCTGTGATACCAAGCTCGTCTACATCTACCATACTGTCACGGTTAAGATGCAAGATGCTGTATGTTTTCGCATTGTCATCAAGCGAGAGCAACGCAACAAAGTCAGCCATTTCATTATTGTTACCCATTGTTTCCTGCGCAAGCGGATCATATGTATCAAGCCCGATAACAAGATAGTTTCTGAGATTCTTTTCCTTGTATCGCTGACCGTCGATCATCACTATACTGCTGTCTTTTTCATAGCTGTCAACGCGCGAATCCAACCAATTATCAATGTTGAAAGCAACGAACAGTATCAAGCATATAAGAATTATCGCAATAATGATAACCAAAATATTGCGTCTGCTTCTGAATATGTGCATAATCATTCACTCCATATAAAGAAAAAAAGGCTGTGTGCAATCGTGCAACACAGCCCTTGGTTTCTCTTAATCGTCACGCTTGCGGCTTATTATTGCAATTACAGCAAATGCTACAACCGCAACACCGCAAATGCCTATCCAAAGACCGACATTAGCAGTATCACCGGTATCAGATGGCTTTCCGGGCTCTTCCGGGAACTCCGAAAGGTCGGGTTTAAGTATAAGAACAACACCGAATGACGGGAATTTTGTCGTGATAGTGCCGTCGTTGTTGATAACGGTCTTGTTATTATCAATAATGTTCCAATTATCAACATCGTAATTTTTGAAGAGTATCACAGGCTTGGGATCGGTGGATTTTCCGCCGTAATCAAGTGTGATAAGAAGTTCATTGTTTGCATCCTTCAAGTATTCTTCGTAATTCTCAATAGCCATGCTCGAAAGTGAAAGGTCAAAAAGGTGTGTCGGCTTAAAGATGCTTGACGTAGCGTTAGAACGGTATGTTCTTGCAAGTGTTTCAAGACCTACGTTCAAATCTCCCATCGTTTTTGCGTCCTTAACGTCCTGATACGCGTCAACAAGGTTTCTTATGATCTGCTGCATCTTTTCAGGCGTGATATTATCATTCTGTTTATACATATCAGCGATATTCGTAACAATAACAAACTCATCACCGATACGAACGATTATTTGATTGTTGTTTATGATTTCACCGCCGAACCATTCGCCTTCATACTCAAAAGGAACCACCTTGGGCGGGTCAACTTCTCCCTTACTCGGTATATTGACAGCCAAAGCATTTACTGAAAGCATGACAGCCATAATGACTGCACAAATCAGCATTAAAAGCTTCTTCATCTCAAATCACTCCTACTTTATTATTTATTATCGTTATTTGTTTTATTATCTTTACTGTCATTTGTGTCGGGCTTTTTATAATAGCTCTTATAATACTTATTATAGTATCTGTTGTAATTGTAATAGCCACCCGACTTTTTGTACGACCTTCCGCCGCTGTGATACTCGTTATAAACGAAACCGAGTACATGGACATTAGCATATCCGAACTGTTCGAGTGCGAGCCGCACGTTTTGTTTACGCGTATAGTGGTGTTTAACAACAAGGATAACACCATCAAGATACTTTGAAACAGCCACGGGGTCAATTACTGAATTGACGGGCGGCAAGTCAAGCACGATATACTCATACTCCTCCGCAAGCTTATCAAGAAGCTGTCCCATGCGAGCCGATCCGAGCAACTCAGAGGGGTTCGGCGGAATCTCACCGGCGGTAAGGAACGAGAGGTTTTCGTGCAACGTATTTGGATGAATTATCTCACTCAAGCTTGACTTTGCATTTCCCGCAAGGATATTCGAAAGTCCTATGCCGGCAGGGATCTTAAGCGTCGTTTCAACCGAAGGCAAACGAAGATCCGCAGAAATAAGGATCGTCTTGTGTCCGTCCTTTGCAAGAGAGTAGCACATATTGATCGAAGTAAAGGATTTTCCCTCCTGCGGATTCGGTGACGTAACGCCGATTATACGACCACCTTTTTTATCAGGCATACTGAACGTAAGATTCGTTCTTAATACATTATACGCCTCTGTTGCTAAAAAGTCAAGTGAAGAAGCAATATTTTTATTTTCCATTCTTAAATCCGCTCCTTACTTTTTGCCGTCGTTGTTCGGCTGACTGTCTGTTTGTTCGTCGTTCTTTTTCGGAGTATGGCCGTAATAGCCTTTATAATAGCCGCCACGGTAATAATTTTTGTAATAGCCGCCCCTGTGGTAGCTTCCGCGATAATATTTATTACGATAATACTTATTACGGTAATACTTGCCGCCGCGACGGTTTACATTTGCATCCGGGATTTCGGCAAGTACGGGAATACTGCCGTAATTGCTACGCAACCAATCACTGCTGCCTATTGTATCATTGAGGACTATATCAATCAAAACGATTGCAAGAGCCGAGCCTACAAAGCCGATCGCGGCACCCGCGAGCATATTTGTACGGCTTGCGGACGCCTGGATCGTCGCTTCCTCAGCGCGGTCAACGACACGCACCGACGTACCGTCGATGATCGTAGCGATCTGATCCGGCAAAACCGTACTTATCGTATTTGCGATATTTATTGCCTTGTCCGGATCCGAATCCGTGACCTTTACGTAGAAAATACCGGTATCCTCTACACCTCCGCATGAAATCTTACCGCTGAGCGTAGAATACTTCATAGGCTCATAGCCGTACTCACTGTTGAGCTGTCGGCTGACTTCATTGAGTGTAAGACGAGATTTCAATATTTCAAGGTAAGTTGTTACGAGTGCTTTTGATGTGGATAGCTCCGACGTCGAAATCGAAAGCTTTGCACCACCTATCGAAACATTACCCGTGTTTACAAACAGCTTCGTGGTTGCCGTATATTGCGGAGTATAGTTTCTGTAATAAAGGCAGAAAGCGCCTACAACGCATATTACGGTAGATAAAAGTACTATCCACCAACGCTTTATAAGTACCGCTACGACCTCTTTGATATCAAGCTCTATTGCGTCGGACGGGGCTTTTATACCGTTCGCATGTTCGGAATTATTCGTTACTTGTTCGTTGTTTACCATTATCTCAACACCTTAATATATACCGTATGCGGTCGACAAACAGCGTGCAGATATCACTTTTTTCCGCATACAATTTGCGCATGGTAATTTATATTCAATCTATATTATACACATATTAAAAAAAAAAGCAAGCACTTTTATAATATTTTTTCGGAATTATTTATTTCCATCAAAATTTCATTCGATCAACACTCGATAACAAAGAAAAACTTTCAGGCAAAATCGCAATTGGATTTCGCCCGAAAGTAATTTTTTGTATAGTGATTTTATTATTACTTGTACAATGCACCGTAAGTCCTGCAAGCCGCAAAGTCAGCCGCCTCGACATTTTCCGTTCCGACAAGACTCCAACACTGCGGACGGAATATTTTCGTGTCATCGACATTGTGCATGCTTACAGGGATGCGGAGCATCGAACAAAGGGTGATTAGTGACGCGCCGATATGTCCGTGTACCCATGCGCCGTGATTTGCGCCCCAATTCGCCATTACGGAGTAAACATCATTGAACGAGCCCTTGCCGTTAAGACGCGGTGCAAACCAAGTGGTAGGCCACGTCGGGTCAGTACGCTTATCAAGTATATCGTGGGTCTTGTCGTCAAGCACGCAGGTATATCCCTCCGCTATCTGCATAACAGGGCCGATTCCGTCCACAAGGCAAAGACGAGCCATAGTAACGGGCATTTCCTTAAGTGTTTTGAAGTGACTTGAAAAACCGCCGCCGCGGAAATATTCGTAATCGGCTCTGCACCAATCAGAGGCATCAAGGCATGCTTTGATATCCTCATCGGTCATATTCCACCATTCCTTCATGCCGTCCTGTGACGCACCCGTCGCATCAAGTGCGGTGGCGCCGGAGTTGATAAGGTGCATGAAGCCGTTTGCCGCCTTTCCTGTAAGAGTTGTCCCCGTAACGCGCTTTACGGCATCGGGTGACCAATATGTGCGGACATCCGAGAACATCGGAGCCTTGCCTGTAAGCAGATTCAGAAGCAGCATTGTTACGCCGTTGAGGTTGTCGTTTTCCGTAGCAAGCACCGTAGGTGCACCCGCTCCGTTCCAATCGAATGACGAGTTGAGTATGGATTCTGCAAAATCACCGTTTGGAAGCCAATCCGTCCACATACGCTGACCCTGGAAACCGCCTGCTATCGCGTTTCTTCCCAAAGCTTCCTCGTGCCAGCCCATTTCATCGAGCTTTTTGTTGCCGTGCATGATATCCTTGAGAATGATAGCCATTTTAGTAACAAATTCCCAATCCTTATCGGGCTCTACCACCTTGCTCTTCTTGATTATTTCGGGGAAATTCTTTCCGGCATTTTTGTCGAAGCCCTCTTTGCAGTTAGCTTTCACCCACTTGATTGCCTTATCGTATTCATCCGGATCATAAATGCCGAGTGTCATACGGCGAAGTATCTCCGTTTCATCGACCCATTCAGCGCGGATACCGAGATATTTCTGGAAAAATTCAGCATCACAGAACGATCCCGCAATGCCCATTGCAATAGATCCGAAGTTGACATACGCTCTGTTTCTCATCTGTCCCACAGCTATCGCACCGCGCGCAAAGTTAAGTATCTTTTCTTTTACATCATCGGGTATCGTCGTATCATCCTTATCTTGAACATCGTGACCGTATATCGCAAATGCGGGAAGTCCTCTCTGCGCGTGAGCCGCCATTGCCGCCGCAAGATACACCGCACCGGGACGCTCCGTTCCGTTGAAGCCCCAAACTGCCTTTACTGTAAGCGGGTCAATATCCATCGTTTCACTGCCGTAGCACCAGCACGGTGTTACCGAAAGTGTAGCGCAGACATTTTCGTGTAAAAACTGTTCCGCGACCCGTGCGGCCTCGGCGCCGCCGCCTATGGTCGTACATCCGATAACACACTGAACGGGTGTGCCGTCCGCATATCTGACCGTACTTTCGATAAGCTTTTTCGCACTCTGTGCCATAGCCATCGTCTGCGCTTCAAGACTTTCACGCACTCCTCCCCACCGACCGTCAATAACGGGTCTGATTCCGATTTTCATGTTTGCCATAATCATCTCTCCTTAATATTTATATATTGATTATTTTTGATTCAATGATTTTGCCGTCACGCCAAACGCACGAAACGACCTTATTGCCCTTTGCCCTGAAATTTTTGAAACATCCGTTCTTCCACTGCTTCGGAAGCGCCGGCAAAAGCTTTATTCCATCAACATCGGAAAGCAGCATATTCGCGATTCCTGCACAGCCGCCGAAATCGTGTGAAAGTTCTTTGACGATATCATTGCCCGTGAAGCTCTCGACGCGATTTGCGTTCGCTCCGGCATCATTGTCACTGCCGCCACCGTCATGGTCATAGCGTATGTCGAATGCAAGCTTTCCGTTTTTTGCGGTAAACGAATCCGCCAACACATTCGCGCTGTCGGAAATGAAATGCACCGCACGGTAGTTCTCTGTCTCTGTACGAGCAACACCGTGAAGTATATCAAGCCGACGTTCAATTAACGAATTCTCGTTTTTATCGGTTATGACGATATCACCCGCGTTGCGGAATGTGCCGAACGGCTCACCGGGATGGCACAGCCGGCTACCCGTTCCCCTGCATTTGAAGTATTGAAATGCAATATTTACCGCTTCGGAATATTCATGTGCAAAGATCAAGCTCCTTATTTCGGGCAAATGTTCCTTTAATTCCGGATTGTTCCAATCATAATAAAAGCCCTCCCACAGAGTTTCCTCATTAAGACGTATTATCTCCGTATCGCATCTGCCGAAAATGCAGGCACCCATCCTGCCGTTTCCAAGCGGAAGCGATTCTTCCCATTTCACGGCGCTTTTGTTTTATTTTAATGCAAACTCGTTCATACCTGCACCTCCAATAAAAATTTTACTATACATACATGAAAATTTATAGTATAATTCAAGTATAAAATAGCACAAAATAGGAATTTTTACAGATATGAAAGCATTGTTTGAAACAAATCAGATAGAAAAACTATTAAAAGACTTCTATACGGTTACGAATCAGCGCGTCGGGATATTCGACAGAGATTTCAACGTGATATATGAATATCCAAAGCAATGCTGTGAATTTTGCACAAAGATACGTTCATCCAAGGATGGGCTTAAAGCTTGTCGCAAATGCGACCTTGAAGGCATGCTTGCTGCCTCGCGCGGCAAGACCATACGGTATCGCTGTCACGCGGGATTGCTTGAGGTATGTGCCCCGATAACCGATGATATGGGCATCATAGGCTATTTTATGTTCGGTCAGGTGCTTGACGATTCGGATGCAAGCGTGCAATATGCATATTGCCGAAAGCACGCTATGCAGTATTTCGGAAATGAATTTGACTCATATTTTCAAACGCTCCAAATCATAACAAGCGATTATCTTGATTCCGTCGATAACATAATGTCGGCATGCGTCGGGTACATTTACCTTAAAAAACTGATAAGCTTTTCACACGGCGGACTTTGGGGACAGATGGATTATTACATCGAGCGCAATTTTTCACGCAATATAACACTTGAAACAATGGCAAACGAACTGAACGTGAGCATATCTTCGCTGTGCAAGACTGCTAAAGCCAAAACGGGAATGACGGTGAATGAAATAATAACGAAGAAACGTGTAGAACAGGCAAAGCTATTGCTTAAAAGCACCAATAAAAGCATCTGTGAGATATCCGCCGCCGTCGGCATAAGCGATTATAATTATTTTTCAAGACTGTTCCGTCGTCTTGAGGGCACGACGCCCGGAAAGTACAGAAAGAGCATTTGACCTGTATGTAAATTTTGCGACGAAATAATTTTTCGGCAATTTTTACATAGCTTTTTTGTTGATGCGTCTGTAAAATGATATTTGAATATTTCAAAAGGAGCTGACAAAAATGCTTAAAATCGAATTTATCAACGCTGAAGAAGTGCTTGACGGCTTGCATATCCTGTCAGACGATCTCGGATTTGACATAGGTGAAGGCGGGTATCGCTTTACATTGCACCGTTGTGATGCTCCGACACTCAAAGCCGAGTTCAAGGGGAACGAATGCGATATTTTCTATCAAAAAAAATGTCATTTTTTCCGTGCGCTCGCGCTGACTGTTGAAGCCATTCAAAAGGGCAAAACGGAATTTTCGTTAAATGAAACACCGCAATTCGATTCAAACGGCATAATGTTCGATCTTTGCCACGCCAACGGCGCGTTCAATGCCGAAACGCTCAGATACACTTTGCGCAAGCTTGCGCTTATGGGACTTGACACCTGTATGCTGTATCTTGAGGACAACATCGAAGTGCCGAATCAGCCGTATGTCGGATATATGCGTCCCACATACAAGCTCAGTGAGCTTAAGGAATACGACGACTATGCCTATGCGCTCGGCATCGAAATGTATCCGTGCATACAGACGCTTGCACATCTTGAAGGCGTTCTGCGTTGGAGCGTATACGCGGATATAACCGATTATCCGAGCTGCTTGCTTGTAGGTGAAGAAAAAGCATACAAGTTTATTGAAGACCTTATCGTTGCCGCCGCATCGCCGTTCCGTTCTAAAAAAATACATATCGGTATGGATGAGGCATGGCAGCTCGGTACGGGACAGTATCTTAAGAAAAACGGATATGTTCCGCCTGTTGAAATAATGAAGCCGCATCTTGCACGCGTAAATGAAATAGTAAAGAAGCACGGGCTTATCCCGCTTATGTGGGATGATATGTTCTTCTCCCCATACGGCGATACATACTATAATTCCAAAAAGGAATTGCCTGCCGATATTTCAAAATCCGTGCCCGAAAACATGAATTGCGTTTTCTGGTATTACGGTGATTTTGACGAACGTGAGGGCTTCGATATCCGGGATCTTCTGGACCGGCAGTTTGAACTTTCCCAAAACATCGTCTATGCCGGCGGCTGCTGGGCGTGGTTCGGCTACGGGCTCGCCTTTGAACACACGCTGTCTTCGTCCGGCAAAGCCCTGCAAGCCTGCAAGGAAAAGGGCGTGAAAGACGTTTTCATCACTTCCTGGGGCGAT
>JAZRXI010000010.1:0-11241 GCA_045600145.1 Clostridia bacterium
GCAGGGCTTTGACGGAATGATCTTTGCGTTGTGCAATACGGATAAATCAAAGCACGGCGATTCCGTTGCACGCGGCTACGATTTCCGCTTCGGCTACAGCGCCGGATATGTACCGCAAAGCGATACGCCGACAGAGAATGAAATAGTAGAGGGACAGTGCGAAAAATACAAGGGACAGCTTGAAGTCGATCCGATGCGCTTCGTACCTACGGCGACATGCTTCCGCGATTCAACGCCGAGAAGCACACAAAAATGGATAGATATGGGATATCGCTTCCATCTTGAAAAGAAGTGGCATCTTGATGCCGACGGCTTCCGCAAGGTGATACATCGCATGAAAGAGATTTCCGACGCTCTGCCGGACGGCGCATGGGGCAAACGGATATTCATGATAGATAATTGGAATGAGTGGGATGAAGGACATTACGTTTCACCGTCGCATGAATACGGCTTCCGCTATTTGCAGGCGGTGCGCGAGGAGCTGACCGCACGCGATAATCTGCCGGATTACCGCATGCCGCACGATATCGGGCTCGGCGGATATGAGGGCGAGTGGACATTGCCCGATTTCAGCGATGCCGAATCGACAAAAAAGTAAATAATTTCGCTGAAACAGCAAAAAATCGGTATATAGCATTTTACAAAATCGTGATTTGATAGTATAATATATAAAAAATACGGGGAGGAACTTCTATATGGCTGATTATCTTGAAAATCTTACTACGTTGCCGTTTGCACCGCTCGGTATCATCGCAATGCCCGGTTGTGAGGAAATAGGCAAAAAAATTGACTATTATCTTACTAATTGGCGCAAGGAGCGCGACAGCGAATTCAAAGCCGATGCTTCGTTTGTGGCTTATGAACGCGATACCTATATGATCGACGTTACATGCCCGCGATTCGGCAGCGGCGAGGCAAAAGGCGTTATACATCAATCCGTTCGCGGACTTGATATCTACATCGTTTGCGATGTATTCAATCATTTACTTACATACAAGATGTACGGTCAGACAGTTCCCATGAGCCCCGACGACCATTATGCAGACCTTAAAAGAATAATTTCCGCTATAGGCGGCAAAGCAAGAAGAATAACGCTTATCATGCCTATGCTTTATGAGGGCAGACAGCACAGACGCACGGCGCGAGAATCGCTTGACTGCGCAACCGCTTTGCAGGAGCTTATCGGCATGGGCGTGGACAATATAATCACATTCGACGCACACGACCCGAGAATACAGAACGCTATCCCCGTTCACGGCTTCGAAAACGTGATGCCGACATATCAGATGATAAAAGCACTTGTAAACGCTGTACCCGATATTCAGCTCAGCAAGGACAAGCTTATGATAATCAGCCCGGATGAGGGCGCGATGGCACGCGGCATTTATTTCTCATCAGTGCTTGGCGTCGATCTCGGTATGTTCTATAAGCGCCGTGACTACTCGGTTGTGATAAACGGACGCAATCCGATAGTGGCTCATGAATATCTCGGAGCGGATGTATCGGGAAAGGATCTTATCATTGTTGACGATATGATATCATCGGGTGACAGCGTGCTTGATCTTGCGGTAAAGCTCAAGGAGCTTAAGGCAAATGATATTTATGTCTGCACTACGTTCGGCTTGTTCTGTGAAGGACTGGAGCATTTTGATGAAGCCTATAAAAAAGGTTATATACGCAAGGTCTTCACAACAAACGCTACTTGCCGTACACCCGAGCTGCTTTCACGCGAATGGTACTGCACGGTAGATATTTCAAAATATATCGCGTACATAATAGATACGCTCAATCATGACGCTTCGATAAGCGACCTGCTCGATCCGTCGACAAAGATAAACAAGCTGCTTATTAAAAAAGGAAAAAGACAAGCTTAAGAAGAACGACGGGGAAAGGATGACTTTCCCCGTTTGCGTCTGCAAAAGGAGGATATATGGCACGCGGTGTAAAAAAAGAAAATTCCTTCGTATCATGGCTCGTGACGGCGGTACTTATCATTGTTATCGTCGGCGCTGTCTGCGCGTGCATATATGTTCTCGGCATGTACGGCTTGGAAATACCTTTAGTGAAATTTGACAGAGCAAGCAAGTTTGAGACGGCCTTGGCGGACAATAATTATCAGGGAGCATATTATCTGTTTGAAAACTCAAAGGAAAAGACAGCCGAGGAAGCATCGCTTGATGCACACCTGAACGAGTATTTTGCACTTTGCCTTTCGGAAGAATATTCCGACGAAACGTGGTCATATTATCGCGGACTTGAAATATTCAAAGAAAATATCGAGCAAAAGGTATACAGCAAGACGGATGAGATCGTGCAGAGCGTTTACGATGGCGTGGTCGATGACGAACAAGCACTGATATATCTCAGTCGTGTTGCGAAATTTGATTTCGCACTTGAAAATAAGCGCGCCTGCACTTCGGAAATAAAGGAAAAAAAGGCATCGGATGAGGCTTATGCCGCAGGCGTTGACAAGTACAACGCGGGCGAACAGGCGGAAGCGGTGAAAATGCTGAAAAATGTATCGCCACGCGACAAACAGCGCTATGCGATGGCACAGCAGGGAATAGATAACTGTCGCGCCGGATATGGCGGCGAACAGCTTGCACTTGCCCGTGAATATATCAATGTCGGAAATATCGCCGAAGCCGAAAAAATCCTCACTACGCTAAAAGAACTGTTCGGCGAATACCCGGAAGCCGATGCGTTGCTGGCTGAATTGGGGAATGAGGCTCCGCCTCAAACTGTTTAGTGTGTGCGAATTCCGCTATAAACCATGCCCCGCTTTTTGTTAAAAAGCGGGGCAAAAAAATTTTGTGACTTTTTAAAACAGACATTACTATAGGCAAAGTGACGCGAAGGTGATACCGCACTTTTACAAAAGCGCGTAGAGGGGTAGGGGGGCCAAAGTCACACCAAGCAGAAGCGGAGCGCAAAAATAAAAACCACATCAACAGCTTGCGCTGTGTGACATGGCTTTTGAAAGGAAGGATAGAAAGTTATCAAAATCAAATTGTGTACTTAAGCTTGAAGTAATCGTAGAAATCGTTGAATTCCTTTACCTGACCACCCTTGACCTTGCTGAGATATTCATGTACATCCATATTCTCGTGCGAGATCTCAAGTACACAGCCCGCAATATTGGAGCAATGGTCGCTTATTCGCTCCATATCAGTGATATAATCCGTTAAAACGAATCCCAATTCGATAGTACATTCCTGCTTGCGGAGACGGGAAATGTGCTGTTTTTTAAGCTTATCGCAAAGCGAATCGACTACCTGTTCGAGTGGCTCTACCATCACGGCACTGTTTAGGTCGTTATCCTTGAAGGACTTGAGGGCAAGTGAAAGTATCTCGCGCACCGCACCGGATAGTACGTTCAGTTCACGCTGAGCCTCGCCAGAGAATGTCATATTTTTGTCTCTGATTTCTTCAGTCGAATCAATTATATTCACGGCGTGGTCGCTTATGCGTTCGAAATCGCTGATAACGTGAAGCAGTTTGCTCGCCTCGGCGCTGTCGCTTTCCGACATATCCTGTCCGGAAAGCTTTACAAGGTATGAACCGAGCTTGTCCTCGTAAACATCTACCTTGCTTTCGTCCTCACGGATAAGCGCGGCATGCTTTTCGCTGTAAGTATTCATGCAATCAAAAGCGTTGTATATGGAATCGACTGCTATATCTGCCATCGTATTGGCTACCTGGCGACAACGGTCTATTGCAACTGCCGGAACGTTCAGCAAACGCTCGTCGAGAAGTTGATCGTCTTTATCTTTTTTATCACGCACAAGCAGTACGGCAAGCTTTTCGAGATATTTGGAGCATGGCATCAATATCGCCAACGCAACTAATTTAAAGCCTGTATGAACCACGGCAACGCCGACGTAATCAGCGGCCATGTTCATGAAAGCAAAATCAAATATCGCATCGGACAAATAGAACAGAGGGAGCAATACCACGGTTGCGATAACGTTGAACGCAAGGTGTATCACCGCGGCGCGGCGCGCGTTCTTAGAAGCACCGACCGACGATATCATCGCTGTCACACATGTACCGATATTCTGTCCCATGACAATGGGAACTACGGTCGCATAATGTACGCTTCCGGTTGCGGTAAGTGCCTGCAAAACACCGACCGATGCACTTGACGACTGCAATATAGCAGTGAACACTGTACCGATAAGCAAACCGAGCAACGGATTACTGAACAGCGTAAGCACGTTACGGAACTGAGGTACATTTCCGAGCGTTTCGACCGAATCCGACATCGTTTCCATACCGAACATCAGTACGGCGAAGCCGAGAAGTATCAACCCTGTGTCCTTGCGCTTGGCTTTTTTCTGGAACATGTAGAGGAACACGCCGACAAGCGCAAGTATCGGGACAAAGAACGACGGCTTAAAAAGCTGAAGGAAGCCCGTGCCGCGAATGCTTTGAAGCGACAGCATCCACGATGTGACACTCGTGCCGAGGTTTGCGCCCATAATGACGCCTATCGACTGTCTCAGCGTCATTATACCCGAGTTTACGAAACCCACGACCATAACAGTAGTGGCGCTCGACGACTGCACTATAAGTGTAACGCCCAGTCCGAGTATGAATCCACGTATGGGATTCGACGTCATACCCGAAAGTATTTTTTTGAGTTTGTTGCCCGCACGCTTTTCAAGCGCATTGCTCATTATGTTCATTCCGAACAAGAAGAGCGCGAGTCCGCCGATCATCGTTACAATATTAAAAATCGAAAATTCTTCCACTAAATATTCCTTATACTCCTTTGTTTGCGATAAAAAGGGGGCACATAGCTACACAATAATGAATATAATACTCATCATCCATTTACAGTATAGCATTTTAATGTTAAAACCGTACACGCATTACTGTTAAATACAAGTTAAATATTGACATGCGCAAATTTTGTTAAATGTTAAATTCATACGCGAATAAATTCCGTGTCCTTGTATTTTCGAACGGTTTCCTCCGAAAACGTATAGTCACTTATTATGTAATCCACATGCGAAGCGTCAAACAGTATCATTTTGCTTTCCGAATGTATCTTGCCGCTGTCGGCAAGATAGAATATTTTTTTTGAATTTTCCGCCATTATGCTGTGCATGGTGTGATAAACGTCACTTGAGCCTATTTTTCCGTCCTCCGATATTCCGCCTGTCGCGAAAAACATTTTGTCGGCGCGGTACCTGCGGACATTTTCATTGGTTTCCGTTCCGCCTAACATACTCGGTATTTCTATGACCGTCCCGCCGAGGCATATGCACTTTATGTTATATTCGCTCAAAAAGGTGATAAGTGCCATGTTATTGGTTATAACGGTAAGATTCTTGCGTTCGGTTATGTACTGACCTATATATTGCGCCGTTGTTGAACCGTCAATAAATACCGTATCACCGTCACAGATGTACTCAGCGGCTTTTCTCCCTATCCTGTTTTTTGCGGGTTTCATTTTGTGATATCGGAATACCAGGGGTATATGTGTGTTCTCAAGCAACTCTACACCGCCGTAATTTCGTTTGACGAGTTTCTGCTTCTGCAACAGATTCAAGTCGCGGTTTATTGTCGCAGTGCTGTAATGAAGCTCCTCCGTAAGATACTTTACCGTCACATATCCGTGCTTTTTCAGTATTTTGATAATGTCATCAAGTCTTGCTTTTTGACTCATAGCTGTCGCCTCCCCCCCCCAAAAAAATGAGAATTTTTGAGAATTGCTCATTTTTTTGAACGTAGTTGCAAAAAAATGAAAAATTCGATATAATTATAAATGCAATCCGGAACGGTGTCAACAGGAGAAATCATGAAAAATTTAACGCAGGGAAGCATTTATAAAAACTTTATTATTTTCGCAATACCGATGGTGCTGTCGGGACTGCTTTCTCAGATGTACAATACCATCGACACGGTCATTGCAGGAAAGTTCGTCGGTGATACCTCACTTGCGGCAATAGGCGCCACATCGCCGTTCATAATGTTTGTTTCGTCAATTTTTTGGGGATGCGGAGCCGGCTTCGCCATATATATCGCCGAGCGGTTCGGCGCAGATGATTTCAGTGCGATAAAACGGGATATGTACAACGGCTATGTCATTATAATAACCGCACTGATATTTTGCAGTGCGATGTCGGTGATCTTCCGCGAAGCTATAGTTGGCTTTCTTAAAGTTGACAAGACCATACACGATGAAGCCGTGCAGTATTTCGGCATATACATGGGCGGCAGTACATTCATTTTATTGAGCTACTGCGGAGTATATATCCTTAATGCTTTCGGAAGCGGCTCCTTCCCGTTTTTGATGTCAGTAATATCGGCAGTGCTCAATATTGCCGGAAATATTGTTTCGGTAACGGTATTCAATCTCGGCGTTGCCGGAATAGCGTTCTCGTCGGTATTTGCGGCTTTGGTCGTAGATATATGTTATTTTATCAAAATACTCAAGTGTTTTTCCGAAATGGGCGTGCTCAAAAAGCGTTTTCCGTTTGAGCCGAAGCGTTTTCTTCAATGCGCGAACTATTGGTTCCCGAACACATTTCAGCAGACAGTTATGTACACATCAGGCATGTTGCTTTCACCGATACTGAACCTGCTCGGAAGCGATGCTTCGGCAAGCTATACTGTATGTCTGCGCATATACGACTTCAACGCCAATATTTATCAGAACAGCGCGAAAACGGTCAGCACCTATACAGCACAGTGTGTCGGCGCAAAAAAAACCGATTTACTGAAAAAGGGACTTTGGGTCGGACTGCTTCAGGGCTTGATGTTCCTGTCGATCCCGCTGCTTGCGTGTGTAATTTTTCCGAAGCAGATATGCTACATTTTCTTCAAATCCGATTACACGGGGCTCGGCATACAGTATTCCGTAGTATTCATGCGCTACTTTATGCCGATGATCGTTTTCAATCTCGTAGCGAATCTGTTTCACGCATTCTTCCGTGGTATGGCAATCATGCGCCCGCTTGTAATTGCGACATTCATCGGCTCCTCGGTAAAGCTTGTAGCGGGATACATTCTTTTGAAGCTTTTTGGGGTATACGGCTTCTTCACCGGGTGGGCGCTTTCGTGGCTTTCCGATGCCGTATTCGGTTTTATATGCTACTGCAATCCGTCATGGCGCGAAAAGCTTCAAATGCGCATTTGCGGCAGTTAGTAGCATATCGTGTATCACACGCATATATTATAGCGGGAGTGATTTTATGACATGCTGTCAGCTTGATTCACGCATAGCGTGTGTTTCTCAATATGCAAACAGATATCCGTGTGTTTCTCTCATACCTTCGGGACGAAGTGAAGCGGTAAGCGAAGACCGTGGCGGTTGTTCCCGTTCGTTTATAAGCTTCCCGTATATGTATTGATTTTAGCGGTGCGGTGCATTTGTTGTGCCGCACCTTTGTTTTTTTATATGTCTCCAAATTTTTTTCAACACTCTATTGCGCAAATTGCATATTCGGTGTATAATAGTATCATAAATTAAAATACGGAGGTCGGTTTTATGAAACTGATTATTGCAATTGTACAGGATGAAGACGCAAGCCGTCTTGTAAGCTCACTTATGAAAGAGGGCTTCAGCGTTACGAAGCTCGCCACCACCGGCGGATTCCTTCGTGCCGGCAATACCACACTTTTGCTCGGTGTTGATGAAGAAAAGCTTGAGGGTTGTCTTGCTGTTATTGAGAAGATATGCAAGAGCCGCAAGCAGATAATCAACTCCAGCATCGGAGCGTTTGATGCTTCGATAAGTGCGGCAGGACATTCTAATATCGAAATAATGATAGGCGGCGCGACGGTATTCGTGCTGTCCGTAGACGAGTTCAAAAAGTACTAAATGAAGCTCACTCTGTCACGTCGGGAATTTTTACACGAGCGTGATGCAGTACTTAACGGTATGGGCAGTCACGCATATATCATAGAAGGTAGCGAAGGCATAGGCAAAATGTCGTATGCCTTGGCTGTTTCGTGTGTATATTTCTGTAAAGACGAAAACAAGCCATGCCTTGAATGTTCGGGATGTCGCAAGGTGCTTGACGGCACTCATCCGGACGTGCATATCATCAAGCCGGAGAAAAATATTCTCCGTGTTGATGCTGTCCGAGAAATGTTGTCGACAGTGTATGAATCTCCATACGAAGGAGTTATGAAGATATACATATTCGATGATTTTCATAAGGCAAACGAGCAAGCACAGAATGCGTTGTTGAAAACGCTTGAGGAGCCGCCGCGTTCAGTAGCATTTTTTTTGCTTACGGAGAATTCGTACGCGCTTCTCGACACGATTCGTTCGCGCTGTAAGAAAATACATCTCGGCGGATTCACCGAACAGCAGATATATGATGAGCTTCAATCACGTTTTCCCGATAATGAAAGCAACAGATTTGTCTCCGATGCCGTCGGAGGCAATATCGGTGATGCTCTGCGGCTCATTGACGACAGCGAGGCATTACGGCTTGCGCGTCTTGCACAAAAACTTACCGACGGTACTCTCGGCGCATCCGAGACAGCAGACGTTCTTGAAAAAGAAAAGGACATTTTGGGAGAGGTACTTTACGCACTCGAAAACAGAATGGTCATTCTTTTCCGAAAAAACGGAAAAGAAGAGCTTCTCCGTCTCAAAGCGGTACAGGATGCCATAGCTTCAAAAAACAGAAATGTAAATAACGGTCTTATAACAGAAGAGCTTGCATATGCTCTTGCGAAAGGCGGAACCAAATGGCAAAGGTAGTAGGCATTAGATTCAGAAACAGCGGAAAAACATATTATTTTGACCCCGACGGAAAGCATATTTCGTTAGGCACGGGTGTCATTGTAGAAACGGCGCAGGGTCTTGAATACGGTGATACGACAGTGGCTACAAAAGAAATCCCGGATAAGGATATTGTTGCACCGCTAAAGAAAATCATTCGTATTGCTGACGACTCGGATAAGAAAAAGCTTGAAGATAACAAGCAAAAAGAAATGCGTGCGCTTGGCATTGCCGACCAAAAGGCGGCGGCACATCATTTGGATATGAAATTCGTGCGTGTCGAATACACATTCGATTGTGCCAAGGCAGTCTTCTATTTCACCTCTGACGGACGTGTCGATTTCAGAGAGCTTGTCAAGGAGCTTGCGTCAACATTCCGCACGAGAATAGAGCTTCGGCAAATCGGCGTGCGTGATGAAACAAAAATGCTCGGCGGACTCGGACCTTGCGGTCAGCCATGCTGTTGTTCGAGATTCTTGGGTGGCTTTCAGCCTGTTTCGATCAAAATGGCGAAGGAGCAGGGGCTTTCACTCAATCCCACAAAGATAAGCGGACTTTGCGGCAGGCTCATGTGCTGTCTTAAATACGAACAGTATCATTACGAAGCGACCCACAAAAAAATGCCGCCGGTTGGTGCCGATGTCAAAACCCCCGATGGTGAAGGCAAAATACAGGAAGTAAACGTATTAAAGGAGACGGTAAAAGTCACCGTCAAGAACGGCGATCAGATAGAAATGCACACATTTGACTATAATGATGTCAAGGTCTTGAAAATGCCAAAACGCAATAATTCGGGAAATGATGAAGAAAACGAAGATTTGAAAGGACTTGAATAAAAAATGAAAGCAATTATTGAAATGGTCAACGGCGGAAAAATGGTATTCGAACTCAATGCGGATGCCGCACCTATAACCGTTGAAAACTTCCAAAAACTCGCGCGGCAGGATTTTTATGAAAATGTAATTTTTCACCGTGTTATAGCAGGTTTTATGATTCAGGGCGGTGACCCCACCGGCACAGGCACGGGCGGACCCGGATATACTATAAAGGGTGAATTTGCCTCAAACGGCGTAAACAACCCGATAAAGCATGTGCGCGGCGTTATTTCAATGGCACGCGCAATGGATCCCGATTCGGCGGGCTCTCAGTTTTTTATCATGCACGCCGATGCTCCGCATCTTGACGGTCAGTACGCCGCATTCGGAATGATGACCGAAGGCTTCGATGTTCTTGATGAAATCGCCTCTGCACAGTGCGACTTCCGTGACCGTCCTTATGAAGACCACGTCATCAAGAAAGTAACGGTAGAAGAATAATTTGCAAATGTGCTTTCTTTTATAATATTGATTACTTGCGTTATCTGCAATTTATTCCTTTGTAAAATATAAAAAAGCAGACATTGATTTTTTCAGTGTCTGCTTTTATTCTGTATCGCAGTTTTTGATTGCATATTCTAACAAAATGTTGATCAATTCATTTCTTGAACGGTTTGTCTTTTGTGCTAATTCCTCCAATGAATCCACAGTTTCATCTTTTATGCGAATCGAAAAAGTTTTGTAGCCGTCCTCTCCCTTTAACGGCTTGCGACTTATTATCAGTTTATCCTTCATGCTTCTCCTCCACTATACCATTATTTATAATTATATTATTGACACACAACAGAATATATGTTATTATTTATGTTATAATATATGTTATAAAATTCAAAAAAGAAAGAGGTCAAGCAAATGGGCAAAACTATTTTCAAGCGAATCTTTTCTCTTATCGTAATCATGGCTATGATATTCGCTTGCTTGCCGACAATAAGTGTTTCGGCGGCGACGAGCGGTGAGGTCACATGGTCGTTAGACGGCACTGTTTTAACGATTTCCGGCAACGGGAAGATGGAGGATTACTATGACGATCCTGCTCCGTGGGGAACCGATATCACGAAAGTTATAATTGAAGACGGTGTAACAAGCATCGGCAATTATGCGTTCGACGGTTGCAGTAAATTAACCAGCATAACCATCCCTGCCAGCGTAACAAGCATCGGCGATTTTGCGTTCTATAATTGCAGTAGCTTAACAAGCATAACTATCCCGGACGGCGTAACAAGCATCGGCAGTTCTGCGTTCTCAGGTTGCAGTAGCTTAACAAGCATAACCATCCCGGACAGCGTAACAAGCATCGGCGATTGGGCGTTCTGTAATTGCAGTAGCTTAACAAACATAACCATCACGGACGGCGTAACAAGCATCGACAGGTCTGCGTTCTCAGGTTGCAGTAGCTTAACAAGCATAAATGTATCTTCAAGCAATGCTTATTTTTCAAGCAATGAGGGCGTATTGTTTAATAAAAATCAAACAGTACTTGTTACCGTCCCCAGCGGCAAAACGGGTAGCTATACTATCCCAAACAGCGTAACAAGCATCGGCGATTGGGCGTTCTGTAATTGCAGTAGCTTAACAAACATAACCATCACGGACGGCGTAACAAGCATCGACAGGTCTGCG
>JAZRXI010000011.1:0-6551 GCA_045600145.1 Clostridia bacterium
ATAAAGGATGCCGTGGGAGAAGACGGCACCGGCAGATTTGTTATCAGCGTTACATATCGCGGTATCGTTGATCCGAATGCGGCTACGCCTACATGCAACAGCTTCCGTGCGCGCCGTGACAGCGACGGTACGGGCACTAACCGCTTAGGCGATATAAGCGGTGTTAAATTCGATGGCGAATGGTATACTGTATCAAAGACATTTGATATCGAAAATTGGGTAATAAGCGACAAAAGCGAAAAGATAAACGAAAAAGAGTTCCTTTGCTTCGGTACAATAACGAATGCTTCGTCCTTGAAGGAAGTGCATTTCAAGGATGCTTCGATCGAAAGAGTTTATACGGATGAAGATGTTGAGGGGCTTGATTGGTTCGCCGGTAAGAGTAATATAACTAAAAAAATAGAAATCGACGAGACCAGTGGCGAAAAGTATTATTCGTTTACGGGTTTTGCTTCCGGTAACGATAATGAATTCTATTCTATAAAATCCGAGTCTGTTTTTGATGAGATGGAAAAAATTCTCGACCCCAATGGAACAGGCTGGGTAAAATTCAGCTTTGATTATGCGGTCGTTACGAATGGAGACGTTATTTTTGCAGGTTTCCGTTCAAGAAATGCCAATGTCGGCGATATCAAAGATTCTTCGGGTACAAATATTATACTCGACGGCGAATGGCGTACTGCTGTAGGCGTTTTGCAGTTTACTAATTGGGATAGCGAAATAACTGATTCAAGCGGAAATAAAGAGAAAATAGTAGACGGAACGTATTTGTGTACATCAACTATCACCGACCCGCAGAATATTCAAGAAATAAAAATCAAGAATACAAAAATCGAAAAGGGACGCGCAATAGATGTTCAGCTTGAGATATCAAATTCACTGACATTCAAAATGTCTACCTGTGTTACCGATTTCATTAAAACATATTTGGATGAAGATGTTAAAATGGAATTCACAAGAAACGGTCATACGGAAGTTGTTAAGGGTAACCCCGTAGGCAACGGACGGTTCTGTTTTGAGTACGGCGTAAACCCACAGTGCATGGGCGACGAAATCGAAATGGTGCTTTGTGTAGGCGATACAAAATACGACCTTGAAAAAACATGCAGTGTAAAAACTTACTGCGAAAAACTGTACGAACAGTACCCGGGTAATAAAGAACTTAACACGCTTCTTGCCGATATGCTCACATATGGCGCGAAGACTCAGGAATTTGCGAAGTACGAAACGGATAATCTTGTAACAGCTGGTCTTGATTGGGTAGGCGAATGCAAATCAACAGAAGTTACGATTTCTGCAGAAAGTATTATAAAGAAGACCGCGGAACGTGGCGATTTTATCAAGGGCGCGAGCCTTTCGCTCGGTGATAACGTAAGGATATTCTTTAAGGTGATGGCGGAACAAGCCGACGGCGCAGAGCTTTTTGCAGTCAACGGTGAAGACGAAACTCCGGTGACACCTTCCGAAATAATCACCGACGGTGAATATGCATACATCTACACCGACGGTATTTATTACAATAACCTTGCTAAGGTGTATAAGCTTGAAATCGACGGCGCTTATGTTGAATACAACGCCAATGCCTATATAGCTGCAAAATGTAATGACGAAAATGTAGGCGGCATCATTAAAGCACTTGCCGCATACGGTGATTCGGCGAAGGCTTATTCGGAGCAGGTTAATTTCAGGTCAGTAACGGGTTGGAGGAAATTATGAAAAAAGCATATGAAGCTCCCGAGGCAGATTTTACAAGCATGAAAAACGTTGCCATAATCACATCGAGCGGTCCCGTGGATCTCGGCGGTGAAAATATTGATGATTTCGGCGATGACGATACCGAACCGACACCTACTACAGAGATTCGTATTATCATCGAATAAAGCAGTGAAGGTTTGGAGGAATTTGTAAAACATGATCATCGGAGCGCAAATGTATTCCGTCAGGACAATGTGTGAAAACGAAGACGGAATACGTGACACTTTGAAAAAATTAAAACAGATCGGATACGGCAGTGTGCAGGTCAGCGGCTTTCCGTATGATGCCGAAAAGCTTCGCGCATACAGCGAGGAGATCGGCATACATATAGGCGTTACGCACACTCCCGTTGATGAGATACTCAACAATACCGACGAGGTAATAAAAAAACATAAGCTCATAGGCGCGGATATGGTGGGCATTGGATTCCCGCAAGGGTACTATGACTACGATACAAAGCGTTTCGATTTGGAAAAGCTGATCCGTGATTTTACACCCGCGGTAAAAAAACTGAATGATGCCGGACTGAAATTCGGGTATCACAACCATCACTATGAGTTTTTCGATCAAGGCGGCTACTGCGCAATGGATGTGCTTATCGAACGTACCGATTGGAACTTTATCCTTGACACGGGTTGGGCGTCGCATACGGGCGCGGACACGGTTGCGCTCATCAAAAAAATCGCGCCGCGGCTTCAATATGTACATCTTAAGGATTTTAACGGTCCGAGCATAGTACCGATATACAAGGGCAATATTCCTGTTGACAGTATTATGCAGGCATTATGTGAAGCCGGAACAAAGGTCGCCTATGTCGAACAGGACAATGCTGTCGATAAAGACTGCTTTGAAGAAATGGCAACGAGCTTTTCGGGACTTAAAGCTCACGGCTGGACAGAATGACGCGGAACGCGTCCGAATACGCAGAAGCCTTTTCGGGCGCGTGCCGAAAAAAAGTTCCCATTATTTACGGTAATCCTTGCGATGCGTTTTCCTTTCTTTATTTTTGCACTTTTTTTGTTCTTTAGCATCGCGGATTATATATCTGTCGGCAGACATTGCTCTGCCGGCAGAATTATGAAGTATAAAGGAGTTGAACCTTTTTGAAAAAAATAGCTTTTATTTTATTGCTGACCGTTTTGACCGTGTGCCTCGGCACATCTGTATTTGCGGCGGGCGGCGCAGGCAATGTCGGTGACCTTGACGGAAACGGACAGGTAGAGGCTGCTGACAGAATGATACTTGCACGTTTCATCGCCGGGTGGGATGAATATTCCGATATCGACACCGATGCCGCCGATATCGACGGCAACGGCAAGGTAACGCCCAAGGACAGAATGATCCTTTCAAGATACATCGACGGCTGGGCAGGCTACGATGAATACTTTGCTTCGCCGGTAACAGATCCCGATGCTCCCATAGAGCTGCCGGATGATGTTTTCGGTGCGTGAGCAACAGTACAGCACAAGTATTAAATTTTCGGTCTCCCGGCACAATGCAACGTCGGGAGATTTTTTTGTTGTGATGCGATTGAAAAACATTATGTAATAATTGCTTAAAAAGATATGCGATATGCGCAAGAATTACATACGCAGGATGAAAATGCAAACAATCGGCTTTTAAGAAAATATTATGTCGATTGTGTTTTTTTGCTATTGAAAAAACTTTAATAATACAATACAATTAGTATAGATGGAGGTGATCAAATGAATCACGGTCTTGATTCTTTATCGGTAGATCATATTACTGAAGTATGGATACCGACGGAAATAACGTTTATATCCGATCAAAACTATGATAACAGCCCTACTGAGGCACTTGCGAACGCACCGTATGTGCGTTTTGTGAACGAGAATAGCGGAAAAGAGCTGACATTGTCCTCATTCTGGGACGGCGGCGATGTGTTCCGCGTTCGCTTTGCTCCGACCGAGACGGGAGAGTGGAAATTTTTTACTGTTTGTGAAAAAGACGCATCGCTCGACGGGCTTACCGGCAGTGTCGGTGCGGTGAAATACAGAGGAGAAAACGAAATATATAAGCACGGCTTTGTAAAAAGCAACGGCAATAAGTATTTTGTGTACGACGACGGCACACCGTTCTTCTTTTTAGGTGATACGCATTGGAATTTCTTAATGGAGGAATTTGACGAAAAGGGCGACCATGCAGGCAACGTGAACACAGATTCACATTTCAGATATATCGTTGACAAACGTGTCGCACAGGGCTTTACCGTTTATGAATCCGAGCCTATCGGAGCGCCGTTCTCACTTGCAAAAGGGTTTACGCGCGAAACGGTGGAGGGCTTCAAAAAAGCGGACAGATATTTCGCCTATATCGCTTCAAAAGGCTTGGTGCATACAAATGCGCAGTTCTTTTTTGCGGCGGAGATGCGCGGAGATGTTATAAATTTTGAGTATCTGGAGCTGATATCCCGCTATTGGGTGGCACGTTTTGGCGCATATCCCGTGATGTGGACGCTCGCGCAGGAAATAGATGACGATTTCTATTGGACACAGGAAAATGCGGATAACGGCAAGCACCCGGGCTGGACTGTGGCAAACAACCCGTGGGTAGAGGTCGCCAAATTCATTCACAAATACGATGCGTATTCGCATCCGCTTACGGGACATCAGGAGGGCTCAACTGACGTGCAGGCTGAAAATTCGGTGTTCACCAAAGAGGATGACAGCGTCACCGGGCATGATTGGTTCGGGGCTCAGTGGAAGCCGAGCTTTGCAAGTAATGACATGGGATCGACAAAACGCAAGGATTATTCGATCCTTGATGCGGCAAAGGAATTCTGGCAGTCAAAAAAGATAACCGTAAACTACGAGGGACGCTATGTCAACCTTTGGACAAACGATTTCGGCGGACGCGCGCAGGGTTGGATATCGTACCTTTGCGGAATGTTCGGTTACGGTTATGGCGCGGCTGACATCTGGCTGTACAAGGGAACTTATGACCTTGACAAGGATACGGTGCGGTATGACGGGATTTCGACGATAACGGTCGAAATGAAAAATAAAAAGTGGGATGAAGCCGTTGAATTTCCGTCGGCATATCAGGTTGGCTATATGCGTGAATATTTCGAAAGCTTTCAATGGTGGAAAATGATCCCCGATTTCTATAACGGAGAGCGTTTCAAATGCGATGACGGCGCGATCGGTGTGTGTGCGGTCGTTCCGGGTGAACGCAGGATAGTTTATCTGTATAATCCTTCGAACGGAAGCGGCATGTTTACGGGACTTGAAAAGGATGCGAAGTATGTTCTTGAATGGCTTGATCCGCAAACGGGGAGAAAAACATCCGATACGGTGACGGCGAATGCTGTCGATGGAAACGGACAGCCTGCATATAAGCTTGAAAAGCGTCCCGATGAAAATGATTGGGTGGTAACACTTATTGAATGTCACCGCTAAATAATAAAGGAGAGTATGAAATATGAAGAAAAGACTTATCGCTGTACTTACCGTTATGGCGATGCTTGCATCGGTTTTTGCGGTATTCGGCGTAATCGCAGGAGCGGGTGCTGACAGCCTTGCATGGAATACGTGGGATGGCTCGCAGACAAAAAATGAATATAATGACGCCGACGGGAATTATTTCCGTTTTACAAATTTTGCTACCAACTATAATTCACCGAAATGTGAAGTGCTTGATAAGGTCAAAACACTTATCGGCGCAAATGAGAGTGCGGATATCAAGATAAAGCTTGAGTACCGCGGCAATATGGCAATTGGACAGGAAGCAACAAAAGCGAATCTTCGCTTCCGTTGGAACGGCGATACTTCGCTCAATAACGATATAGCGGGCAACAGCCTGACCTTTGACGGCACATGGCGTACATTTGAGAAAACCGTCACGGTAACAAAGACGGATATCGCACAGCTCACATCGCTGTATATATGCTTCTCGGGCATGAACGGATATGAGAATCTTGATTCGGTCGATGTTAAGCTGCCTGCGCTGACGATACAAACTGCGGCGGGCACGGTGTGGAAACCGTGGAGTAAATCGCAGACCGAAATAGACAACGGTGATTACAGTACATTTAAGGGATTTCCGACGAATTACGATTCGCCGACATATGAAGTGCTTGATAAGGTCAAAACACTTATCGGCGCAAATGAGAGTGCGGATATCAAGATAAAGCTTGAGTACCGCGGCAATATGGCAATTGGACAGGAAGCAACAAAAGCGAACCTGCGCTTCCGTTGGAGCGGAGATACTTCGCTCAATAATGATATAGCGGGCAACAGCTTGACCTTTGACGGTACATGGCGTACGTTTGAGAAAACCGTCACGGTGACAAAGACGGATATCGCACAGCTCACATCGCTGTATATATGTTTCTCGGGTATGAGCGGATATGAGCATCTTGATTCGATCGACGTTAAGCTGCCGGAAATAACGCTTTCCGAATCCGGCACGCAGGGCGGTCAGACGGAGCCGACAACGCCGACGGCGTGGACACCGTGGGATAAATCGCAGATAAAGACCGAAAACGGAGAGTATGATACTTTTACCGTATTCGCAAGCAATTACAATTCACCCAAGTATGAGGTGCTTCCGATACTGACGGGACTTTTGCAGGACAAGAACAGTATTGACTGCAATATCCGTTTTGAATATCGCGGCACGATGAAAGCAAGCATAGATGCGGCAAAGGCGAATTTCCGCTTCCGCTGGGAAGGCAACACGGCTCTTGCAAACGAAATTGCTACAGGCTCGATAGTGTTTGACGGCACTTGGCAGACGCTTGACAAAACCGTAACCGTCACCAAAGACGAAATAAA
>JAZRXI010000012.1:0-97989 GCA_045600145.1 Clostridia bacterium
ATTTACCGCTTCCTCATAATTCGACTTTATCGCAACGATCATATTATCCGCGCCGACAGCCAAAGCTACCTCATGCATCGCTTCAAGTATCTCGGATGCATACTTTGCCATCACCTGGCGGTGAAGCTTAAGAAGCGGCTCACATTCGGCGCAGTTGAGTATTATCGTATCAGCCTTTTCATTCAATTTTGCATATGACGGGAATCCGGCGCCGCCGGCACCGACGATACCGCATTCACGCATAATTTCGGAAAGTTCTGTGATTTTCATAATTAAAATTCCAACAATTTTTTATAACCCGACAGAATTATCGACTATACCTACTATAGCCGCATCCACGGGAGCGGTTTCCATGGCGCATCCTATACGCGCCGCACTGCCGGTCGCCACAAGGACTACCTCGCCTATACCCGCGCCGACATTGTCTATTGCCACGATCCTTCCGTTCTTTTCCATATTGGATAACGGTTCCACGATCATGAACTTACTGCCAAGCAGTTTTTCGTTTTTTCTGGTAGCAACTACGCTACCGACAACCTTGCCTACGATCATTGTTTTCAGTTCCTTTTATTCCGGTTTTATCCGAAGGAGCCCGAAGGCCCCTTCGGTAAATGCGGATTACTTAATTGACGGAAGAATTTTTTCAACATCGTTGTGAGGTCTGGGAATTACATGAACCGCAACTACCTCACCGAGCTTTGCGGCAGCAGCACCGCCTGCTTCCGTAGCGGACTTAACAGCTCCTACGTCACCGCGTACCATAACGGATACAAGTCCGCTTCCGATCTTTTCTGTTCCGATAAGAACTACGTTAGCGGCTTTCACCATGGCATCAGCGGCTTCGATAGCAGCTACAAGACCTCTGGTTTCTACCATGCCTAATGCTTCGTTTGTCATTTTGATATCCTCCTATTATTAATTATTATTTGATTGTGGGAAGAATTTTCTCAACATCGCCGTGAGGACGCGGAATTACGTGAACTGCAACGACCTCGCCGAGACGAGCCGCAGCCGCACCGCCTGCTTCCGTAGCAGCCTTAACAGCTCCTACATCGCCGCGAACCATAACGGATACAAGTCCGCTACCGATTTTTTCGGTTCCGATAAGAACTACGTTAGCGGCTTTTACCATGGCATCTGCGGCTTCGATAGCCGCAACAAGACCTCTGGTTTCTACCATTCCGAGTGCTTCCTGATTCATCTTTATTTCCTCCTTAACAGTTTCCGGTGCTTCCGGTTTTTCGGGTTTTTCAGCCGCCGCCGCTACTCTTGCGGCAGCACGTGCAGCGGCAGTTGCGGCTGACTTCTGTGCAGGCTTCTTATCAGCCGTTTTTTTATCAGCCGGTTTTTTAGCTTCAGCCATTTTTCTTACCGCCTTTCATTAAACTTCCTGCAGGTATTTTTCATCCTGCTCGCTCTTGAGTCTTTCCTCATAGGTACGGCGTGTCCTTGAAGCCGAAAGCTCAAGTATTCTCGCCGTTTCCTCATGAGGATTTGCTATTACGGCAGACGCCGCGATCTGTTTGATGCACTTTTCGTTGGCGGCTTCCACAGCCTGTGTCACTGCGGAAACATTGCCCTCTACGATTATCGTAACGAGCCTTCCGCCGAGCCTGCGCTCCCAAGTGACGAACTCCACCGCGGCGGTTTTGCACATTATATCAAGTGCATCTACCGCGGCGGCAACGCTTTGTACCTCAACAAGTCCCAAAGACTTCATAATGTACCTCGTTCAAAATTTAGATTTTGGGCAGAATTTTCTCAACATCGCCATGAGGACGGGGAATTACGTGAACGGCAACTACCTCGCCGAGACGAGCCGCAGCCGCACCGCCTGCTTCCGTAGCAGCCTTAACAGCTCCTACATCGCCGCGAACCATAACGGATACAAGTCCGCTGCCGATCTTCTCTGTTCCGATAAGAACTACTTCTGCTGCTTTTACCATAGCATCTGCCGCTTCGATTGCCGCAACAAGACCTCTGGTTTCTACCATACCCAATGCTTCATTTGACATAATATTATTCCTCCGTCAAAAAAAATTTTTATTTTTTATCAAAAGCGTTAAGCTTAAGCATTTTCTCCGTGTCTGTTTCCGGGTTCGGAATGACATGGGTGCAAATCACGCCGGAAACCTTGTTTGCCGCTTCCTTTGCGGCTTCCACTGCCGCCTTTACTGCGGCGACCTGTCCGCGGAACTTTACGCACACTATAAGCGGCACTTTAAGCCCGTCGGGGTTGCCCGGCTTGTTTTTGTCGAACGGTTCAACGGTCACCTCAGCCGCCTTACAGCCGGCATCACATGCGACGAACGCCGCAACAAGACCGTAGACCTCAATTATTCCGGTTGCTTTCATTTCAGAACCTCTTACTTATTCACAACAGCGATCTTGATACCCTGCTTTGAAACATTTGTCTTGAGCGCTTCGTTGATCTGGTCAAGCGGGAATTTGTGGGTTATGAGCTTCGCCATGGGAAGCCCGATGCCCTTTGCACGCTTGAGGAAATCAAACGTTGTGGCATAATCGCGGAGCGTGTATACCCATGAACCGACCATCGTAAGCTCCTTGGAGCATATATCGAAGTGGGGGTTGATCGTAGCGTCGCCGCCGTTGATGAAGAAGCCAAGCTCGCAAAGTCCGCCGCCGTTGCGGATGAACTTATAGATGTTGGAGTGGCCTGCGGGAGCGCCGGTACACTGGAAGCCGAAGTCAGCGGGATAGCCGCCGAATGCCGCTTCAACGCCCTTTGCAAGATTCTCGATGCCCTTGAATTCCATGAAGTTCACGCTTGCGGTAGCACCGAATTCCTTAGCTACATTAAGACGGTTTGCATCACCGTCGACCGCAACGATGTTCTCAATGCCCATCGTGCGAAGCACTGCTATGCAGATAAGACCGATAGGTCCGCAGCCCTGAACTACCACACGGGAGTTGAAACGAAGGATGCCCGTCGTCTTTGCGCGTTCAACGGCATGGATAAGCACCGCGCACGGCTCGATAAGTATTCTCGAATCAAGGTCAAGATCACTTACGTTGAAATATGTGGAGCCCTTGCGGATGAAGATGTAATCGGAGAACCAGCCGTTGAGATGGATGTCATCATCGGGAAGCAGACCGTAAACATCGGCACCGCCGACATTCTGCTTGTTGAGGTCATACATCGTGATATCGGGGTTATCCTTGAATATCATGCAGGTAACGAGCTTGTCGCCGACCTTGAGGGGCTTGCCCGCGCTGTCCTTGGTAACGTTTTTACCCATCGCAACGATCTCGCCTGTGCCTTCGTGACCGAGTGCAACAGGAATGAGCCCGAACGGGTCACGCAGGAACTCATGAGCATCGGTTCCGCAAACGCCGCAACCCTCGACCTTAACAAGGATATCGTCGTCGCCTACGGGCGGAATGGGATATTCCTTAACGTCAAAATGCTCTTTGGCAGTAAGCACCGCAACATGCGCGGTCTTGGGGATCCCTGCCGAAGCCGCGGGAGCGGATGAAGCCGACCCCTGCATAGAAGAAAGCACTTGCTTGACTATCTCTTCTATATTAGCTGAATTTATATCCATTTTCTTTTTTCCTTTCAGATATTTTTTATACATGCAGTAAAGATCTCTCCGCCTGCATCAGCGAGCGCGGTATCCTGATCTTCACTTCCGCCGCTCACGCCGAGCCCGCCTATGATCTTGCCTGCCTTGTTGTACAGCGGAACACCGCCGCCGAAGATAACTATCCTGCCGTTATTGGTGAACTGTATGCCGTAAAGACTTTCGCCCGGCTGTGCCAAAGGCTTAAGCACCTTGGTTGGCATTTTGAGCGAAACTACGGTGAATGCCTTGTTTAGCGCGATATCGTAGGACGCTATATAGGAATCGTCCATGCACTCCACAAGCACGGGATTCGCACCTGCGTTCGTTACCGCGACTACGGCGTTTACTCCCATTTCGCGTGCCTTGAGCTTTACGCATCCGCTTATGGCAGATGCAAGTGCGAGGCTCATGTCATCCGTATCGGCAAGATATGCGTCTATCATTTCGGATATCAGAGATGATAAATCTTCCATGATTTTCACCTTGATTTTGATTATTTACCGAGAGATTCAAGAACCTTCTTGGTTATCGCGGCTACCATATCGGCATCGGCATCGTTGCCCTTGCCGCAGGTGCAGTTACCGCCGCAGGAATGACAGCTTGCCTTACCGGATGCAGCATTGGGGCAAAGGTTAGCCGGATGCTTGCCCTTAAGACCGAACTGACGGCGGATCTCATAAAGACGCTCAACCTGCTGAGGAGTAAGCTCCTTGGGACCGCCGAGCTGACGTGCAAGATAAAGGAGCTTTGCGTAGAATTCTACGGACTCCATCTTGTGGTAAGCGTTAAGAAGTGAATCGGAGTAGGTCAAAGCACCGTGGTTCTCAAGCAGAACGGCATCGAAGCTCTGAAGATACTTTTCAACTGCATCGGGGATCTCCTCTGTTGAGGGTGTACCGTAATCGGCTATCGGAACGCAGCCGAGCGCGATAACGGCTTCGGGCATGATGGGCTGTGTAAGCGGGATGCCTGCGATAGCGAAGCTCGTTGCATAAACGGGATGAGCATGAACTACCGACATAACGTCAGGTCTCTGCTTGTAAACACGCATGTGCATCTTGATTTCCGACGAGGGCTTGAAGCCGGGATTAGCCTGTATCACCTGACCGTTTGCGTCTACCTTGCAGATGAACTCGGGAGTCATGAATCCCTTGCTTACGCCGGTGGGGGTGCAAAGGAACTCATTCTCACCTATGCGGACTGAAATGTTGCCGTCGTTGGCGGCAACCATGCCCTGGTTGTAGATCCTTTTGCCGATGTCGCAGATTTGTTTCTTGATCTCGTATTCTGTCATAATGTTTCTCTCCTTTTGGTTTTTAACATTTTGTTTATTATTTTGACCGGCAACAGCCGGGAAAACGCTTTGGTCAGCTTCTTACCTAATATATAATAGCACATTCCAACACAGTCGTCAACAGTTTTTTGTTGTTTTTGTTGGATTTTTGTTGAAATTTTCTTGTTTTTTAATCAATTCGCATACAAATGCGGATATTTTAGCCTTTTTATCATTTCTTTTTGTTTCTTTCGTTCCGATTTCGGATCAAAGTTTATCAAAAACTCTCTCAATTCGTTGACGCCTTCGCCCGTTATCGACGAAAGATAGAATATTTTTTTTACGCCCGTCTGCTTCAACCAATTCGTCACTCGCGGGATATTGGCGTTCGGCTTGTCTATACCCGAAATTATACCTATTACTTCACGATTACACATCGTCGAAATATTCGGTGCAAACAAACTGTACGGCTCGTCCGCGCTCATCAGCAAGCCGACTATGTCGGATTCGTACACAAACACTGCCACTGCACCGCCGAGATGACGCTCCTGTATATATTCACCGGGAGTGTCTATCATAAAGTCCTTGTTTTTCACATCCTGCGTCTTGGCATAATGCACATCCACGCCCGCAAGTGCCTGCGTGAGCGTCGTTTTCCCCGCGCCGCTGCGCCCTATCAGAATAAGCTTGTTCATGTCTTCGTTATGGGGCAAACGCTGAAGTTCAGCACATTGCTCACATAATCCGTTACCGCATTCACAGAGGCTTCCACCTGCGAGACCGTGCCCGTAATGATAAGCGTTCCGCTGAAACGGTCAACAAAGCCAAGCTCTGCCGCAGATGCTTTCGTTGCAAGGTCTGCCGCAATTATCGCGGTCTCGGCAGGTGTCATCGTAATTATTCCTATCGCGCCGGTATGCTCGTCCGCCGGATCAAGACCGAGCTTTATGTATATCTCGGGATCGGGGTTCGCTATTATGTGTGCAAGTGTTATCTGTTTGCCGGGAACAAGCTCCTGAATTATTCTTGTTTTTCCGTCATTTCCGTCTGCAAGGATAGCCATTGATAATCAAATACCCCACTTTGCATTATATCTTACCGATATTTTATAACAAAACTGTCTCGCTGTCAATAGCAAAAACAGAAAAAAACAGTATTTTTTATTCCGAAAACCAAACAATCACATCATAATCCAACAAAACAAAGGAGTTCGCTTCGCGGCAGGTGGACTTCGTCCCCCTGCACCCCCTACGCGCTTTTGTAAAAGCGCGGCAAAACTTTTATTGCGCTTCGCGACGCTTTTGAACGCATGTTGATGAAAAAAACAATTTTAGTGCAAAGCATCGATCATTCCCCCAAGATTTTGTATTTTTTTTTAAAAAAACTATTGACATACCACAACTGATAGCGTATACTATAAGAGGATTAATTGTTGGTACGGAACATTCTCGTGTCAACCTGATTATTTTTGTTGGAGGCATCGGCTGACCGATGAAAACCGTATTAAAGCCCAATCAGCTTGTATTTGCGTCTTGGGGCGCGCAAAAGCTCAAGGACACCGATTACCGCGCCATAAAATATTTGCTGAAAAAAGAGATAGACGGCAATTTGCTGTTGCATAATGTTGTCACGGGCGAGCTTGTTCAGCTCAACAAGCGTGAAAAAGCCATGTTTGAAAAGCTTCCGCACGCACGGACGTCTGTTATGCAAAAGCTGATAGAGCATCACTTTTTAGTGCCGTGCGATTATGACGAAAAGAAAGCCGTATACAGCCTGCGCAAGATAATCAATCTTGCCAAATCTCCGAAGGAGATCACAGGCTATACCATATTGCCCACAACAGGTTGCAATGCGCGTTGCTTCTATTGCTATGAAGCGAATTTCAAGCATATAACGATGACCGAGCAGACCGCAAACGATGTTGTAAAATTCATCATCGCTCATTGCGGCGAGGAAAAAAGCGTGTCGCTTTCATGGTTCGGTGGTGAGCCGACACTGTGTGCCGACCGTATCGCGCAGATATGCAATGCTTTGAAAGACAATGATATCAAATATTCGTCGTCAATGATTTCAAACGGTTACTTGTTCGACGAAGCAATGGTAAAAGCCGCCGTTGATATTTGGAATCTCAAAAACATACAGATAACTCTTGACGGCACGGAAGATATTTACAACAAAACAAAAGCGTATGTGGGCGTAAAGACAAGCGCATTCAAGCGTGTGCTTGATAATATCGGGCTTTTAGCTGATAACAACATCCGTGTCAGCATCCGCATGAATCTCGATAAACACAACGCCGAAAACCTTAGAGAGCTTATATCCCTGCTCGTTGAACGCTTTAAGGATAAGAAAAACATTGCAGCTTACGTTCATCCGCTTTTTGACGATTGCGGCTTTGACCCCGTAAAGCATACCGAGGATGACAGATTGCAGCTTATCAACATACAAACCGAGCTGAATACATTTATTTCGGATAACGGGTTGTATTTTGAAGCAAAAGGTGCGTTGCCCTCATTAAAGCCGAATTATTGTATGGCTGATAATGACGCTTCGGTGATAATACAGCCGAACGGAAAGCTTACAAAATGTGAGCATACCGACGATGCCGATTCCGTAGGCGATATATATTCGGGCATAACGGATAAAGAGAACCGTGCTTCGTGGCGTGAAACTATTGAATACGATGATTGCAATGATTGTGTGCTTTTCCCGAAATGCGTAACGCTCAAAAAATGCTTTTCTTCGACCGCGTGCTATGAAAAATTGCGTGAGTTTGATTTGAATAAATATGATGCGCAAATAGAAAAAGCATACAGAAAAAAGCACAGCAAACAAAGTTAAAGAATATTATGCCGTATGAAAACGGTGATGATATTGTTTATAAAATTAGGAAAGGAAATCGGAGGATAGAAAAATGAGGAAGTTGGAAAAGCCCTCAATGGAGGTTATTGAGTTAAGGGCAAGCGATGTTATTGCGACATCGGGATGTCCTAAGAATTGTCCCGATAACTGCGGAGTGGTTTGCACGAACGACTGCGACTACGTTGGAATCGCTGGATAGGATCACTGCAATGTTCAATAATGTATACCAATGTTAGTTATTATTTTTTAGGAGGAAAACAAAAATGGCAAGACAGGAATTAGACGGAAAGCAACTTGAAAAGATCGCAGGTGGTAATGTTAATTACGAAACATTCACTAACACGTTCTACTTGACTACCGACCCAAACAAGACGACATATCACTTCACGTCTAAAAGTGATATACTCAGCGACTTTGGAGTTGCTTACGAAAAATACCCCAACGACGAAGTTGCAAGAGATAATTACTTCCTTGAACTCGTTAAGCAGAACAACCACCTTGTTAAGTAATAAGGTACAGAGTACACAGTCAAATGCCGGAGATTTTTCTCCGGCATTTCTCTTTTGGGGTCAGCTTTATTCTTCCCGGCATTCTCCGCACATCAAACACACGGTGCGGCGTCCCCGACGAATAAGCTATCATTTTATTGTTTTCCCCGCGCGAAGCGCAATAAAAGTTTTTTGCCCCGCTTTTTTTCAAAAAAGCGGGCGGGGTCAAGGGGCGGAGCCCATTGCAGGATTTGGGGCGGAGCCCCTTGCAGTGCCCCATTGCAAGGCTTGGGCAGAGCCCCTTATTCTTCGCAGTTTTCAAGCGTGTAAGCTGTGCCATTCGGAACGCTTATTTTTGCATGGAGCTTGCCGTCTTTTTTCACATAAGAAACGCTGACCTTGCCGTGCGGAGTGGCAATGCTTCCGCTTGCGTATTCAAGGTCACCGAGGTGCGGTGCGAATACTATTTTTTTACATCCGTCGGAAACGTTTATTCCCAAGACATGCTCTGTCAAAAACGGGACAGGTCCGCTTGACCAACCGTGACATAAGCTGTGACGGAAGCCTACATAGCAATATGCGCCGTTGTCACCGTGTATATCGCTTTCTCCTGCTTCGGGGAAGCGGTCTATAGGGCAAGCATTTTTCGTCCAATCCAAATCGAAATCCTCCCAAAATGTCGTTGCGCCCATATCGAGCATTCCGCCGTAATACGTTTTAAGCGCTTCAAGCGCGACAGCGGTATCGACATATTTCACCATCGCGGTCAAAATATAATAGCTCATGAACGTTGAAAAGCCCTTTACGCCGTCTTTTGACAGCGTTTTTTTCGTATATTCGTTACCAAACCCGCCCAAAACTTCGATTGCGGCTATTTGCCTGTAATCCTTCGGGTCGGGAGCAGTGAATTTTTTAAGCAAAGAACGCATTTCAACACAGCTTGCTTTAAGGGACTCATTCTTAAAAATATCACACGCCTTTATCGCGCAATCCATAAACATGATCTCAAGTGCGCGTGCCGCGGCTGCACGTGAAATATTGCTGTGCTCGTCATCACCTCGCGTCGGCCAATCAATAAAATTGTCTATGAATACGCCGTTTGCATCGGTGTTATCGAGTATCTGTCGGATAAGCTTCGTTATGTAGGTGCGTTTTTTGCGGATATACGCGTAGCTTCCGATATAATCACACCATTCCATTGCGTCTATCAGCCACCACAGCGAATACGTCGCCATTCCGGCCATCCATGTTTCCGGAGCCGGATAGTGGTTTGCAGAGCCGTCAAGCCCGCTTATTATCTGAGGAACGTCTCCGAACACGTACTTTATGGTTTTTATTTCGGGAGCCATGTCGCCTATCCATACGAGACGGTCGCGCTTGATGCCGTCCCACAGCTCGTCCTGCAGACACAAATGTGCAGTGTAGGCGGCAGTATCATAGATTTTGTTGAGCAATTCATCAGATGAACGGAAGCTCCCAATGTACGGGTACGGCTTGTATACAAACACTGCCTGTACAGAAGTTACTTCTATCGTACATTCGGTCAGAAGCTCAAAATAGAAGAAACGGAAGCCCGTGCAGGCGAATTCCTGCGTCGAGAGCATCGGCAAACGGATCTCGGTATCGCGTGTGCTGTGATCGTTGCACGCGCCTTTTTCGCCGAGTGTCGAAAGTGCTTCGCTTACGGATTCGCCGAAGCGTATGTGGACTTGTGCAGTCTTGGCTGAGGTGTTTACTCCGCGCACGGTGATGCTTATTCCTCCGTGTAATTCCCTGCCGAAGTCAAGCAGGAACGCGGCATGATTCGCCTTGTCGGAACGTATGGTGACTACCTCAGTCTCTCGAATATATACCTGTCTTTCGCGGTTGCGGAGAAGAAGTTCTTCGTTTTGAACATCGCCCCATATTTTCATTATTTTTACGGGCAAAAGATATTCCCGTTTTCTTGCTTTATCCCTTTTCATAAAACCCTCCGTGAATATTTTTTAATATTGTATCTTTGAAAAAGTCAAATGTCAATATAAAAAAGCAGATTACAATATAAAAAATACGTTGCAAAGTTTCGATGCAGGTGGTATAATATTAAAAAATAAATTTTCAGAAGAGTAAGAGACGGTGCGTCAAGTGTCACGCGGACGGGGAGTTGCCGCGCGAACGAAAGGCGAAAGCTTGCGGTACCGTTTCTGCATCCCGCTTCATTTCGGATTCTCTTGTTCCAAAATGTTGTTTGGGAGAGGAGGATTTTTTTATGTCAAAAAAAAGCAATCCGCAAGGCTTCAAAAATGTAAAAAGCATGGTCATAGGTGCTCTGCTGTGCGCGATGTCGGTGATAATCGGAAAAATTCCCGCCGTGAATCTCAGCGACGTTCTGCGCCTCGGCTTTGAGAATTTCCCCGTGATACTTGCGGGATATTCACTCGGTCCCGTTTCCGGAACTCTCGTCGGCGCGGTTGCCGATTTGCTCGGATGCTTCATAAAGGGCTATCCGATAAATCCGGTAATAACCGTCGGTGCGGCAAGTGTCGGATTAATAAGCGGACTTGTATTTCTGCTTTTTAAAAAGAAACATGGTGCTTTGCCACTGCTTTGTGCGGTGTCGCTTTCGCATATCATCGGCAACATGTACATAAAGACGATCGGCTTGTATTTTTGGTACGAAGCACTGCGTCCGACGCTCATCTTCCGCGTGCCGACATACGTAATAACCGCCGCTGTCGAATTTGCATTGCTCTATATCATTCTTAAAAACCGCCAACTGCGCGGTATATTGCTCGGAGGCGAAAATACTTGACTTATAACGAAGCACTCGAATATATACATAAGGTTTCGTGGCGCGGCTCAAAGCCGGGATTATCACGCATAACTGAGCTGTGCAGGCGGCTTGGCGACCCGCAGGATAAGCTGAAATTTGTGCATGTCGCGGGCACTAACGGCAAAGGCTCGTTCTGTGCAATGCTTTCGTCAATCTTCATTGCGGCGGGCTATAAGACCGGAATGTTTACGTCACCGTACATAGTGCGCTTTAATGACAGAATATGCATAAACGGAAGCGAGATTCCCGATGATGCCCTTGCGGAGCTTGTCGAAACGGTCATGCCGTTCGCAGAAGCCATGGAGGACAAGCCCACAGAATTTGAGCTTATCACAGCGATAGGCTTTTTGTGGTTTGTGCGCAATAAGTGTGATATCGTTGTGCTTGAAGCGGGAATGGGCGGCAGATTCGATTCAACAAATGTCATAAAAGATCCGTGTCTTTCCGTAATAACCGGCATAGCTTATGACCATATGAGTATTTTGGGCGATACGCTCGAAAAAATTGCGTGGGAAAAGGCCGGAATAATAAAATCGTCTCCCGTGCTCGTCGGCGAGGTGAGCGAGGGAGCGCTTGAAGTAATAAGAAAAGAAGCGGAAATCAAAAGCAGCGATATGCTTGTTACCGATTACAGCTTGCTGACGGTCAAGGAACAAACGCTTGACGGTACATTGCTCGATTTTGGGACACATGAAAGCATCAGAATCAAGCTTTTGGGAAATTATCAACCGAAAAACGCCGCGCTTGTCCTATGCGCAGCGGATACACTGAAGCAGAGCTTTAATATCAGTGAACAAAGCATAAAAGACGGCATGGCAAACGCGATATGGCATGCGCGATTTGAAATATTGAATCATGAGCACCTGATAATATATGACGGCGGACACAATATCCAAGGGGTACAACAATGCGTTGAGAGCATAAAAAAATACTTTAACGGCAAGGTAAACCTTGTAACGGGCGTTATGAAAGATAAGGATTTCCCCGAAATGGCAAAAATCTTTTCGGAGGTGTGTGCGACAGTCACGACGCTGACACCGGACAATCCGAGAGCGTTGGATGCAGAGGATTACGCCCGGACATTCCGAAAACTCGGAATCAAAGCGACAAGCGCGTCGAATGAATCCGAAGCAGTGCATACGGCACTTGCACATCAAGTGCACAACGGCTTGCCGATAATCTGCGCAGGTTCACTTTATATGTACGAAAAGCTCGCCGCGGAAATAGAGAGGGCAAGTAAAAAAGCAGAATGTTGATCGCGAAAATTTAACAGCAGATCACATATGGCAAAATGCCTGTGAATATGCAAAAAAAGACCGCTTCGAATGAAGCGGCCTTAATCTTTCAAGTCCGTTTATTATGAACGGTGAGCCTTGAAGCAAGCGTCGCAATATACAGGACGATCTTCCTTGGGCTGGAAGGGTACCTGTGTGGGTGCGCCGCACTCTGCGCAAACAGCGTCAAACATCTCTCTGGGACCACGGCTTGCGTTGCGCTTTGCCTGACGGCATTCCTTGCAACGACCGGGCTCATTCTTGAGACCTTTTTCAGCATAAAATTCCTGCTCGCCTGCGGTGAACACGAACTCTTTGCCGCACTCTTTGCATACCAAAGTCTTGTCTTCGTACATGAATGTTATCCCCCATTATAAATTTTGTTGTACTGCAAGTTATACGGATCAATGGGTTTTATTCAAGTAGTAAGCTCATAGTGACCATAATTACCTATATAAACTTCTCGTCAACGGTAATATTATACACCATTGATTTTCGTAATGCAACTATTTTTTATAAAAAAATTAAATTTTTTAATAAAAATCTCATTTTTGATACAAAATAGGCTTTTTTGAGCACAAAAAGGCAAAAAAATCGCTTATAAAAGCTGTTTTCCGGTTTTTATGCGTACATCGAGCGCCGAATAACGTTTTTGTGTTTCGATGTTTTGTACCATTGAAGAAACCGAATTTTCACTTCCGCAAAGCACAACGAGCTTTGATGCACGTGTCACTGCCGTGTAGAATAGATTCCGTGTCATTATCCGCACTGTGCCGAGCGGCATCGGCATGACCACGAACGGAAATTCACATCCCTGACTTTTATGAACACTTAAGGCATACGCGAGATTTATTTCTTCAATGTCGGCAAACTCGTATTCGCACATTTTGCCGTCATCAAAAATCACGTTGAGCGTATGCGCATCATTGTCGATCCCGCTGATTATTCCACAATCGCCATTGAACATTCCCGTGCCTTCGATCAGTGCGCCCGAACCGTCCTGCTGTACCCATTTGCGCTCGTAGTTATTATGTATCTGTATTACCTTGTCGCCCTCGCGGAAAACATCCTCACCGTACATACGCTCGTTTTTGCCGAATGCGGGCGGGTTAAGTGCACTTTGCAATAGCTTGTTAAGATTGAATACGCCGCATTCACCTTTCTTTATCGGCGTAAGCACCTGAATGTCCTTTATCGGTGACACCCCGTATTTTTCCGGAAGCCGACGCTTGCACAAATCCACGACGGTTCGGCAGATTTCGTTTTCACTGTACTTGCGGTCAAGGAAAAAATCACTGCCTTTTCCGTTTACGACCGGGTTTTCACCTTTGTTTATCCGGTGCGCATTGGTGATTATCATGCTTTCGCTTGCCTGTCGGAATACTTCGTTAAGCGCAACGACCGGAAATGCGGATGAAGAAATCATATCGCCGAGCACATTTCCCGCCCCGACGGACGGAAGCTGATCGACATCGCCGACAAGTATAAGCCTTGTTCCGGATTTGATTCCTTCAAGCAATGCCTGCATCAGAAAAATATCTATCATGCTTGCTTCGTCAACTATGCACACGTCACATTCCACAGGCTTGTCACGGTTGCGCTTGAACAGGAAACTTCCGTTATCCGTTTTGCCGTATTCAAGCAATCGATGTAGGGTCTTTGCTTCATCGCCCGTTGCAAGTGACATACGCTTTGCCGCACGCCCCGTCGGTGCCGCGAGTGCAATCTCAAGACCGCGTTTACGAAACAAATGGAGAATACAGTCAAGCGTGGTCGTTTTTCCTGTACCGGGACCACCCGTTATGATACATATGCCATTGTTAATTGATTGGATAACTGCCTGCTTCTGTTTTTGGGCAAGAGTTATATTTTTTGTTTTTTCGTAAGCTTCTATTTCTTTTTCAATATTTTTTTCATGCTCTGTCTGTATTGAATTCTGGAGCATAAGCAGATTTCCCGCGACGAGTGCCTCGGCGTAAAAGAAAGTGGGATGATACACGGCGTTGATGCCGTCGATATCACGGATAACTATTTTCTGCTCTGTTGCAAGCTGTGCAAAATGCTTGCGTATAACGCTCGGGTCGACAGAGAGAAAATACGCGGTGCGATTTATGAGTATCTCATCGGGGAGGTATGTATGGCCTTCGTTTCCCGCCTCGGTAAGGCAATACTGCACACATGCGCATATGCGAAAATACGAGTTTTTGTCCATACCCATGCCTGAAGCTATCTTGTCGGCTGTCAAAAATCCTACGCCCTCGACATCGTTTACCATTTTATAAGGATTCTGTTGTATTATTTCGACAGTGCTGTCACCATAGCACGAAAAAATCTTAAGTGCAAGATTTGGCGCGATTCCGAATTTTTGCAAAAACATAACTGTGCGCTGAGTATCCATACATTCGCGGTAGGCTTCGGCTATCTGAGCCGCCTTTTTTCTGCCGATACCGCTTATCGCTCTCAGCTTATCGGGCTCATTCTCGATGACCTTTAACGCCTGCGTACCGAATTCATCAACTATATCCCGTGCCAGCTTCGGACCGATACCGTGAATTATGCCGGAGGCAAGGTATTCTTCTATTTCGTCCTCTGTCTGCGGTGTAACCATTTCGTAATCTACAGCCTTGAACTGCGTGCCGTACTCACTGTGCTCGGTGTATTCACCCGTGACGGTAATAAAATCGCCTTCCCTTAAAAGAGGGAAGGTTCCCGTAACGGTTTCGATATTATTTTCCGACGAGAACACGAATACGGTATATCCGTTTTCGTCATTACGGAAGATTATCCCCTCTACCGTCCCCGTCAGCCTCATAATGCAACTCCGCTGAAAAACACACTGCTGAATGCAAGCATTATCATAGTAGCCGTAATACTGCCGAGACAAATAGCCGGATATGCGTACTTAAAGCGTATATCGAGAAGCGTGGCGACGAGACACCCCGTCCAGACACCTGTCCCCGGGAGCGGCACGGCAACGAAAATAAATACACCGATTACCGACGCGAGTATTTTCGCGGTCTTTGATTTTGAATTATTTATCTTATCTTCGAGCTTTTCGCCTTTTTTCTTGCCGTGAGCCTCAAGCTTTTCGACGAGACTTTTGAACAGCTTTGTTTTTTTCATCCAGGCGAATACGGGCTTTAGCAAAAGCAGAAGTATCAGTGCAGTGAGAAACGCGCCTATCTGCGTAAGGATAACAAGCTCATATGTGGGTATTTGGGAAAATACTCCCGCCCACCCCTTGCATATCACAATGGCGTAGCGCGACTCTATTATAGGAACGCATGATAGTAATATTACGATAAGCTGATGCCAAAAGCGAGAGAAGAAGCCGGTCATTGTCAAAACCTCCGAAAATATCTTATTTTATTATAAATTATATTTCGTCAAAAGTCAAATATTTCGTAGAAATGTTATCGTTTTCAATAGTTTTTGATATTGTCTCCGCCACCGAACGGTGATAGAATCGACGTAACAAAATGCACTGGTCAAAGAGGAGATGTTTATATGCAAAAACAGATAGTATTTACAAAAAAAGACACCGCTGAGTTTATCGACGTACCGTTGCCCGAAATGACGGAACGTCAGGTGTCTGTAAAAACCGTCGTTTCGACCGTATCATGCGGCACCGAACGCGCCAACATCACCGGCGACCCGAATGTGAATGGTGGAGGCACAATCGACATGAACAGCTATTTCCCGCGCACGCTCGGTTACTCAAGTGCGGGAATCGTTGAGCGTATCGGCTCACTCGTAACAAATGTCAAACCAGGAGACCGGGTTGTCGTATATTGGGGCAAGCATACGCAGTACAACATAGTAAACGATTCGCAGATCGTAAAAATCGAAGACGATAACATTTCATTTGAGGAAGCCGCAATAAGCTTTATCGCAACATTTCCTATGGCAGCGGTACGCAAGGTGCGCATCGAGGCAGGTGAAGCCGCGATAGTCATGGGGCTCGGTATTTTAGGACAACTTGCCGTTCAGCTCGCGCGTGTTCAGGGCGCGGTACCCGTTATAGCCGCAGATCCGGTGAAATCACGCAGGGATGCGGCACTGAAGTTCGGTGCCGACTATGCCGTTGACCCGTTTGAAAAGGATTTTGCCGAAAAAGTAAAAGAGCTTTCGCACGGCGGAGCAAATGCCGCTATCGAGGTCACGGGGCGCGGCGAAGGACTCGATGAAGTCCTTGACTGTATGGCACGTTTTGGTCGAGTGGCACTGCTCGGCTGTACACGCGATTCGAATTTCAACATAGACTACTATCATAAGGTGCATTTTCCGGGAATACAGCTCATCGGCGCACACACGTTCGCGCGTCCCGAGCATGAATCGCACCCGGGATATTTTACTCACGAGGACGATATCCGAGCGGTGTTACGGCTTGCGTCGTTCAAGCGCATCGACCTTAAGAGCATCATCTGTGAGACTCATTCGCCCAAAAACTGCAAAGAAGTTTATACACGGCTTGTCAACGATAAAAATTTCCCCGTCGTGGTACAATTCGATTGGCGTATGATATAAAAAATACTGATTGACAAAAATGTATGTCAAGAGTAGAATAAGAGCATAATCTGTAATAAAGAGGTGAACATGATGGAAGACGGAAGCAGTACGGTTCCCGTGCGAAGATGGCGGCCTACATCGGCTTTCATCATGCGCACTGTTGCATAAGCCGGTATAGGCTGTTTTCTGTTAGACGCAAGGCATTCTTATGCCCTCGGGAAAGTATCCGTCTGTAATAAAAACAGGTGGATGCTTTTTTGCGTCCTTTTTTACGGGAACAAGTACCTCTCCTCGTTTATTTTTTCAAATTAAGGAGGTATTGTTCTATGAGTAACACATCAAGAGAAGAAGCAGTCGAAAAGGTTCTACGACTGCTTGAGGGAAAAAAGCCCGCGCAGATACGGGAAGTCTTTAACGAGCTTCATCCCGTAGACATTGCCGAGCTTGTTGAAGACGCGAGCATTGATGACAAACAGCGTCCGATATTGTTCAGATTGCTTTCGAAGTCTGTTGCCGCTGAGGTTTTTGTTGAAATGGACAGTGAAACGCAGGAATCGCTTATTCAAAGCTTCAACGATAACGAGCTTCATCAGATGCTCGATGAGCTGTTTCTGGATGATACTGTCGATATCATTGAAGAAATGCCTGCGAATGTAGTCCGCAGAATAATAAAGAACTGCACGCCCGAATCACGCGAGGCGATAAACAAGCTGCTTGAATATCCTGCCGACAGTGCGGGTACGATAATGACACCTGAGTATATCGCGCTCAGAAAGACGATGACGGTCGAAGAGGCATTTGCGTACATCCGCCGCATAGGGCTCGACAGCGAAACCGTGTACACCTGCTATGTCGTTGAGGCTGACCGAAAGCTCATCGGTGTTGTCACTGTCCGCGAGCTTCTGCTTGCAAAAAGCGACATGCATGTTGAAGATGTCATGTCTGCCAATGTCGAATATGTCGAAACGACTACCGATAAAGAGGATGTTGCCAATCTTTTTGATAAATACAACTTTCTTGCTTTTCCCGTTGTCGATAAGGAAACACGACTCGTCGGAATAATCACCATCGACGATGCCATCGACGTTATCCGTGAAGAGGCTACGGAAGACTTTTCCAAAATGGCGGCGGTAGTTCCGATAGAGGAAAGCTATTTCAAAGCAAGCGTATTCAAGCATGCCAAAAACAGAATAATGTGGTTGATAATACTTATGGTGTCGGCAACGCTTACGGGTGCGATAATTACTCATTATCAGGAAGCCTTCGCGCTTTATCCCCTGCTTATAGCGTGTCTGCCTATGCTGATGGATACGGGCGGAAATTGCGGCGCGCAAACATCGACAATGGTCATCCGAGGCATGGCGGTAGACGAAATGAAGCCGCGTGATGTGCTTAAGGTATGGTGGAAGGAAATCCGCATTGCGCTATGCGTCGGCATTGCGCTTGCAGTGGTCAATTTCGGCAGAGTGCTTCTGCTGTACGGGGCAGGAGAAATTAGTCTTGCATTCACAACAAGTCTTGCACTGATGTTTACCGTTTGTCTTGCACAGACACTCGGCTGTATGTTGCCGATGGCGGCGAAGGCGTGTAAGCTCGACCCCGCGATAATGGCATCACCGCTGATAACCACGATAGTTGACGCACTCAGCGTGACCGTGTTCTTCTCAATTGCCGTAATGATTTTCGGGATATAGTGGTTTCGTGGAACGGAGTCACAACGAAGCGGAGCTCCTAAAGCTGTTGACAGGAATTCCGCGGTGTAGTATCATGTTCCGGTAAATTGCGAAACAAGGAATGAAATATATGGCCGCTTTACCCGAAATGCTGAAAGGACTTACGGACCTTCCCATTACACTTATCGCATTTATATTTGCGATTCTTCTTGTAAAAAAAACGGATAAACAGTGGACGATACTGTTTTTTCTCATAGCAGTAGGGGGATTGCTCGGCACTGTAGTACACACATTTGCGCTTCCGGTTTTGATCAATCGACTGATATGGATAGTGCTTTATCTGATTTTGCTTGAAATCGTTCGCCGTTTCGCACTGATAATGGTTTGGTGCGCTTCGGGAGAAAAGCAAAAGGAACGCATCTCGGTTTATGTAGCGGAATGCATTATGTATGCGGTCACACTGATATTGTTATTTCGAGATTCGATAGACAGCATATATGTATTTGTTGTGTTCGCCGCCCTGATATTTGTCAAAATGGCAGTTGCAATGTTGAAATTCCGCCGAACAACGCTGAAGGTGAATCTGTTCGTTGTCGGTTTGCTTGTTCCGCTGCTGTTGCAGGCTGTATCCGACTTTCTTCCGTATGCAGTGGTGTACGAGCATATTGCGATAGTTGTTGAAATGTTCGTTGCATTTTCGCTTGCAAGAGATATGACAAAACAATAAACCCTACTCCGGCTGAGCCGGAGTTTTTTTATACTCCTTTGCCGTCATTCCTGTGTGCTTTTTGATAAGCTTCGTAAGATAATTTGCATCGTAAATCCCTACCTCTTCCGCTACGCGCGCCACTGTTTTTTTGCCCGTTTCAAGCAATTCAATAGCCTTGTCGATGCGCTTCTTGCGGATGTAATCGCTTATTCCCATGCCGAAATGCTCTTTTGAATAATTATAAAGAGTTCCGCGTGATATCCCGAATACTTTGCATATTTCCGTCATTCCGAGCGTGCCGGAACCGAGATTCAATGAAATATATCTGTCTATTTTTTTTGCGATATCGTTTTTCTGTGAACGGATTATGTTGTGCAACCGGACATATGAGGCGCACATCGCTATCAGCCTTGCCGATGCTCGGATGGTCGTTTGGTCTGTAACGGGCAGTGCACAAAGCATTTTGAGAGCCTTTTCTTTATCCTTGAGCTTTTCGCATCTTTTGACGAGCACAGTTGATGTGTGCTTGTCGCTTTCGTCGGATAACTGTCCGAATTGGATATAGCCTATCACATTACCGTTTTCCGCTATCGGCGCAATCACCTCTGTAAGTCCCATGTGACAATGATAAATATATATATCACCGCTTTCCCTGCAATGCTTGAAGCCATCTCTGTCGCAGGAAATGCACCGATTGTACAGCGTCGGATCTCTGCGAATGTGCGCACAAAAATCACTTATCGTATCTTGCCTTCCGTACAGCAGATTCATGTCGGCATCGTAGAATACCGCTTTTATTTTCGTTATTGCATAGATGTCATCGCATATGTTTTTAAGATATTCGGTTTCATTCATTTTTATCACCGCAAATATTTTATCATATCAAGTAAAACAATTCAACAAAAATAATCCAAATTACTGTTTTTTTATTCCGTGATACATTTTTTCACAGTGAATTATTCTATATAATAAATACACGGCAACAGGCTTGCCGAGAAAGTACAAGGAGTGGATAATATGTGGTATTCGGAGCTGTACCGGAGACATCTGTGCGATATGCACATAGATGATTGGTCTGATGAGTTTTTATCGGAATTTTCACCCGAGGAATATGTAGGAAACCTTATGCGGGCAAATATAAATTATGCGATGATATATTTTCAGTCGCACGTCGGGCTGTGCTATTGGCCCACGAAAACAGGTGTGATGCACAAGTCGTTCGAAAAAGACCCCGAAAAAATGAAACGGCTCGTCGATTTGTGTCATCAAAACAACATCAAGGTCATGGGTTATTACAGCCTTATCTACAACACACGGGAGCATGACAGGCATCTCGAATGGCGGCATAAGCAAGAGAACGGACAATCTAACCGTGAAAACAGAACGGCGCAGGCATCGCTCGACCCGGCTTCCTTTGCGGGATGGAGCAGATACGGTCATTGCTGTCCGAACAATGAGGGCTACCGCGCATTCGTAAACGCGCAGATAGATGAAATGGTTGAATTTTTCCACCCGGACGGACTTTTCTTCGATATGCCGTTCTGGCCGGGCACATGCTACTGTGATGTTTGCCGTAAACGCTATATGCTTGAAACGGGCAAACGGATACCGTCTGAAAAGGCGGACATCAATTCGCCTGAGGTAAAGGAATTCATGCAGTATAAATACGCATGGATGGGCGAATTTGTTCAAGGCGTGACAGACCATGTCAAGAGCATCGACAAAGACATCGCGGTGGAACACAATTTCGCTTCGGCTATCGCAAGCGGCTCCGGTTGCGGATGCGGTGAGGAGGTTGCCGCGGCATGTGACTTCGCGGGCGGCGATCTCTATGGTGATTTATACAATCAGTCGATCACCTGCAAATTCATGCGTGCGATGAGCAATAACCAGCCATTCGAATATATGTTTTCGCGCTGCAAGCCGGGTCTTCGTTCGCATACGATGACTAAGACGCCCGAACAGATGAAAACAAGTCTTGCCATCACCATGGCGCATCATGGCGCAACGCTTGTAATTGATGCCATTGACCCGATCGGCACGCTCGATAAGCGCGTTTATACTCAACTCGGTACAGTCTTCAATTTTCAAAAACAATATGAAAAGTATTTTACCGGTACGCCACATACGGATGTGGGGATTTATTACGGCATACGCAGTAAGAACAATATTCCCAACGATACTGTCAACGGTAAGATAGCTTCTGTCGGCGCGCTTAAAGCGATGATAAAACAGCACATGCTTTGTGACGTCATCGGAAATCAGCCGCTTGAAAAGTTCGGATGTATCATCGCTCCGATGCTTACCGATTCCGAAATCGCAAGCGACCGTCTTGTCGACTATGTCGCAAACGGCGGTAGCCTTTATATTTCGGGCGGAGAAACCCCCGCACTTATAGAAACGCTGACAGGCGGTAAAATTTTGGGCAGGTCGGAGTACAACCGTATCTATGTCGCGCCTTCCGAAGGCAATGAGGAATTGTTCGGAGGCTTCAACAAAAAGTATCCATTATCATATGAGCATACGTTCACATACTTTGAACCTGCGAAAAATTCCGAAATACTTGCGACTGTTACAGTACCGTACACAAAACCCGAGGAACTTCGTTTTGCGTCTATTCACTGCAATCCTCCGGGAATCGCAACGGAATATCCGGCAGTTGCATTCAACCGCTACGGAAAGGGCAAGGTGCTGTATTCGGCGGTGCCGATAGAGACAGAGGAGTACGAAGAATACGGCGCGATACTCACAAATCTCATAAAAAAATATCTCGGAGCGGAGCAATCGCTTATTTCCGACGCGCCGACATCTGTAGAAATCACACGGCATGACGGAGACGACTTCGTTACGCTCGCCATGGCTGTGCTTGATGAACGCAACATATCATTGCCGATACTGCCGTTCAAGGTAAGAGTAAAAACAAAAAAGGCTCCGCGCAAGGTAGTGCTTCTGCCGGAGGAAACAGATGTTGCTTTTGAGTATTCCGACGGTTTTGTAACATTTGAAGCAAGAATGTTGCACATTTTCGATATGTACGAAATTTTATTTTAAGAAAGGAAGATAATAATATGTCACTTGCAAAAGATTTACTCAACGAGGGCAAAGGCGTTTACCGCCTTAAGCCCACATGGGTGGCTCGTTCGTTCTGCCGTCCGGGAAAACGCATCAAGCTTCATCCCGACGATTACTATGTGCTGGGGCTTGAAAAGGGTGGAATCGACGAAAGGTGGTTTGCATCCACCACATGGGCAGAGAACGGTCCCGGCACCCCCGAAGATGAGGGCTTGAGCTACATAGTATCGGCTGACGGAAGCAAACAGATGCTTCTGCGCGACGCCGTAGACGAGCTTAAAGGTGAGATAATCGGCAACACGCTGTGGAACAAATATCACAAATGGCCGATGTTTTCGAAATTTTTCGACAATCTCGGACCTTTGCCGCACCACATTCATCACAGAGACAAGCACGCAAGCCGTGTTGGCAGTGACGGTAAGCCGGAAATGTATTTTTTCCCGTCGCAGTGCAACAATCATGGCGGCGAATATCCGTATACATTTTTCGGGCTCAAGCCCGATACGACAAAAGAACAAGTAAAGGAATGTCTTGAAAACTTCACAAAGGGTGATAACGGTCTGCTCGACCTTGCGCCCGCGTACAAAATAAAACTCGATACGGGCTGGGATGTGCCTCCGGGAGTGCTTCATGCGCCCGCATCGCTCTGCACTTATGAGCCACAGTTCGCAAGCGATGTTTACGCGATGTATCAATCTGTGCTGTTGGGCGGACACTGCGTTCCTGAAAATCTGCTGTGGAAAAACTGTCCCGAAGAAGAAATTGGCAATTTCGATTACCTACTCGATGTTATCGATTGGGACGAGAATACCGATGAAAACTTTGCCGCCAAGCATTACATGGAACCGCGGACGATTTGGGAAAACAAGGCTGGTAAGGAAGAATGGATATGCTATAAATGCAAGAATGTATGCGCCAAGCGCTTGACGATCAACCCGGGCGAGACTGCAGTAATAACCGATATGGCGGCATACGGCTTCATTCTTATTGAGGGCTACGGCAAATTCGGCGAATGGGATATAGCGACACCTACGCTCATTCACTACGGTGAGCTTACAAATGATGAATTCTTCGTTTCAGAAAGCGCGGCAAAAAACGGCATAACAGTCATCAATACGTCAAAAACCGAGCCGCTCGTAATGCTCAAGCATTTTTCGGAAAACCCCGAGTTGGATACGCTCTTTAAATAAAATATTATCAAAAAACTATTGCGCTATTTCTGCGAATGTGATACAATCCTATTGTATTTACCGAAAGGAAGCATAAAGCGAAATGACAGGCAAGGTATTTGATATTGTCCGTTCGTCATTTGTTGACGGACCGGGAATCAGAACTACAGTTTTCTTCAAAGGCTGTAATTTGAGATGTGCATGGTGCCACAACCCCGAAGGCAAGAGTTCACTGACACAACTGATGTTTTATAAGGATAAGTGCATCGGTTGCGGAAAGTGTAAAGAAGTTTGTCCGTACAATCTTGAAAAGTGTGACCTTTGCGGCAAATGCGCAGCTTATTGTCCGCAGGAAGCACGCAAGCTGTGCGGCGAAAAGAAAGAGGCATCAGAAATATTTGAAGAAATAGTAAAGGACAAGGATTTCTATTTGTCGTCCGGTGGCGGCGTAACGTTCTCCGGCGGCGAGTGCATGCTTCAAATAGATTTTCTGAATGAGCTTATCGAAATGTGCAAGGCTGAGGGCATACATACCGCCGTTGATACAGCCGGGAATGTCCCGTTGGCGTATTTTGCGCAAATTGATCCGGATATGTATCTGTATGATATCAAATGCTTGAATGTGCAAAAACACAAAGAATATGTCGGTGCTGATAATTTGCAGATTTTGTCAAACCTGCAATGGCTTCTCAAGCAAAACAAGCGTGTGTGGATACGCATACCCGTTATTGCCGACGTAAACGATACCGAAGAGGAAATGACCAAAATAAACGGCATGCTTAAAACATTCGGATATCCCGAAAAGGTAGAGCTTTTGCCATATCACAGCATGGGAGAAAACAAACTCCGCGCACTTGGTGAAAACGTGCCGGAGTTCAAAGCACCGTCAGAGGAACACATGGAAAAACTCAGGGCATGCTTTAAGTAAAAATGATTTATTTCGCGGGGACTTTGTCCCCGCACTCTTTCTTTTGGAGCTCATGTGGGCTCCGTCCCAAAAGAACGGTGTGGGGACAGCGTACCCCGCGAAGCGAAGTCTCAAAGTTTTAATTCAGTTTTGCAAATATCTCAGCGCCGCGGGTATTCACCCATTTTGTGATAAATGCATCGGCAACAACAAATATAAATGAAATAAGCAAAAGGAATACATTAGCGTCGATATAAGGCATCGCAAAGAAATACCCGGCACCTATCGCCATCGCCAATATCCAGCTTCCGAACAGCACTATCACCACACTTACGCCTTGCTTTACGGGAACAGCCTCATTCGTCCATGTGAGATTCGGAAATTTGATATTGATCGCAAGTCCGGCTATTCCCGAAAGGTACACAAACGCAACGACGGCAAGCATCATCGTCAATACCGTCCACCCCGTGTGAAACACGAACGCGGCTATTACAGTCACTATAAGTGCCGGAACTGTATTAAGATACAAATGCATTCTGAGCTTTGCCATTAGCGCATCCTGCGGTCGCACGGGAAGCACCTGTATCTGCCACATATTCTTACCTTCTATCGAAACAGACGGTGCCGTATACGGTGCAGTTCCGATAAGCATCATTATGACCGCCGTTGCGGCTACACCTACACCGGCAGGTGTGACCATGTCTCCGAATACACCCTTGAGTATGATATTCAGGCTTCCTATCACATCAGCCTTTATTATAAGCACAACAGAAGCAAGTACCATGAATATTACGCCAAGCCCGCAGTTGAGCATATATGTCGGCGACGCAAGAAAGTGTTTCAGTTCTCTTTTTACAAGTGCCTTTTTTACATCGGTGCTTTTATATTCTACTTTGTTTTTTCTCTTGACACTGCCGCCGCTCATTATGGTTATTCTCGTAAAGCTTTTGGCAAGTACATAGTAAACTATCGCAAACAGCGCACCGCAAATAAGCACGAATATAAGCATCGACAGTACATCGCCCGTTGCGGCAAGTCCGAATTTATACATCGGATATATCCACGATTTTACTATTTCACTCGCCTTGGCGATATTCTGAAGCAACGACTGTATTATTCCCGCAGCCTTATAGTAAACGAAATAATATAAAAAGATGAATGCAAGTGATAATATCACCGTTACGGCACTCTTGTTTTTAAGGCGCGACGCTATAAGTGCCACTACCCATCCGAGCAAGCATGTAAGCGCAAGCACAAGCAATCCGATGACAAACACAAGGATCACGGAGAATACTATCGACAGCACACCCGGCGAGGCGACTATCCAATAAACTATCATAGCCGGCACAAGTACGAGTGCCTCATACAAAAGCCCCATAAGATAAACGCCTGCCATGCGCGCGAACAATATCACCGAGGGCTTTATCGGCATAGACAGCAGCATTTCGTTATCCTTGGCGTGATACAGGCTCGAATACGTGCTGAACACGCTTCCTATCACGCCGAGCGCAAGTGCCATAAGCCCCATGAACGCAAAGTACACCCAATCAAGACCAAGTGCAACAAGTGTGTCGGCGAACAGATGAGCAATACCCGCGAATACGAAGCCTACCGACGCAAACACAAACAGAAACAGCGCTATCATCAATAATATTCCGCCAAGCGAGCGCCGTTTGCCGGTCTTTTTATTCTGAAAATAAAAAGAATTTATCTCCAGAAGCTGTTTTTTAAGTAACGTGCCGAGCATTTTCATTCCTCCGTACCACGGGCTGTGTCGTCGCGCTCCATATCAAGGAATGCGGCTTCAAGACTTTCGTCACCCTTGACCTCATCCATCGTGCCGGAGCGAATAAGCTTGCCGTCCTTGATGATAGCGACTTTATCACAAAGCTTTTCGGCAACATCAAGGACATGCGTTGAAAAGAATATGGCTCCGCCGGAAGCGCAAATTTCATGCATATATTCCTTTAAGATGAACGATGCTTTGGGATCAAGCCCGACAAACGGTTCATCCATTATTATAAGCTTCGGCGAATGTATAAGCGCCGAGATAATAGCAAGCTTTTGCCGCATACCGTGCGAATATGACGATATCGCCTGTGTCAAGTCACCCTTTATGCCGAATTTTTCCGCGTACCTGTCTATGAGGGGAGCGCGTTTATCCGCGCTCACCTCAAATATATCGGCAACGAAATTAAGATACTGTATACCCGTCATATACTCATAAAGATCGGGATTATCCGGGATATATGCGACCTTTCTCTTGCATTCAAGCGGACGGTCCTTTATCGAAACGCCGTCAATGTATATTTCGCCTTCATCGAAATCAAGTATGCCCATAGCGCACTTGAGCGTTGTCGTTTTTCCCGCGCCGTTGTGACCGATAAAACCGTATATTTCGCCGGGTGCAATTGTCAGTGAAAGATCGTCAACGGCTTTTTTGTCACCGTACTTTTTTGTAAGATGCTCTATTTTAAGCATTTTCCGTCTCCTCTGCCGCTTTTTCGGTCGCTTCCTTTTGAGCGTCATCTATCTGCTTTCCTAAAAATTCGGGTATCTGTATGCCTGCCATCTTCATTGTGTCGGAAATAGGCGGTATGGACTTCATTATGCCCGAAAGAAAGTTTGCCGTAGTGGGTGTGCCGCTCTCGCCGCCCATTGAATCCCAAACAGTGATCTTGTCGATCTTGAGATTCTTGATGGCATCGACCTGAATGCGTGTAAGCTCTTCTATCTTATCTACAAGCATCATTTGTATTGCCGCATTGGTGTCGCCGCCTGCCGCCGCAACTATCTTGCCGTAGCCTTCCGCCTGACGCGCAAGTATCTCCTGAGTACCGCGTGCCTGGGCTTCCATGGTAGCATAAATGGCATCAGCCTCACCCTTTGCTCTGCGGCGGTTCTGTTCGGCTTCCGCCTCTGCCTCAAGCTCTTTACGTTCTTTTTCTACACGCGCGGCAGTGATGATATCAGCCTGCTGAGTAGCAAATTCACGTTCGGCACGCGCACGCTCTGCCTGCTGTTCGGCGGCATACGCTTCCTCCAACGCCTTTGCCGCGGCGATCTTCTCTGCGGCTGTGGCACGTCTCTGCGCTTCGGCTTCCTTTTCACGCCTTATGGCATCCGACATTGCGATAGATGCCTTTGATTCGTTTTCACCCGCGATAGCCGACGCATTCGATTCCGCAACGCTTATACGCTGATCTTTTACCGCTACTGCCTCACCGATAGAACCGTCACGGTTCTTTTCGGCAACCGACTTCTTGGCATCGTTTATAGCTTTTGCGGCAGCTTCCTTACCGAGAGCCTCGATATATCCCGATTCATCGGTGATATCCGTAACGTTTACGTTGATAAGACGCAGACCTATTTTCTTAAGCTCTGTTTCCACGTTATGTGAAACAGCCTCAAGGAATTTATCACGGTCGGTGTTTATCTCCTCGATATCCATCGTTGCGATAACAAGACGAAGCTGACCGAAGATGATATCCTTTGCAAGCTCCTGTATTTCGGAAAGCTTAAGTCCGAGCAAGCGTTCCGCGGCATTCTGCATAACACCGGGTTCTACCGAAATACCTACAGTGAAACGCGAAGGTACGTCAACACGGATATTCTGATGCGAAAGCGCATTGGTAAGGTCAACGTTTATCGACATGGGAGTAAGATCAAGATACTGATATGACTGTATTACGGGCCAGATAAATGCCGCACCGCCGTGTATACACTTTGCGGAGCGCGTCGTGCCGTCCTTATTAGTACCTACCTTACCGTAGATAACAAGCACCTTATCCGAAGGGCATCTGCGGTATCTCGAAAGAAATACCAATAAAAGTGTGAACAGAAAGATTGCGATAACCACTATCGCCGTAATGATATTTGCCGGCATTTTCATTTTTTCGTCCTCCTTAATTTTCGCCGTTTATAGAAACGAGTGTTCTTACAACAAGCTCGTTTTTATCAGTTATAGAAACTACCTGCACCGATTTTCCCGTCGGAATTGTCTCATTTTCATCAGTCAGTGCATCCATTTCCACAAAACGCTCCTGAAGCGTCATCGTGACCTTGCCTGTGCCTGTACGCGACGGCGGTATCGGAATATATACCGTCGCAGTATGCGCAACAGCATTTTTTGCACTGATGTTCCCGCTTTCCTGCAACGCAAGCGAATACTTTATCACAAGTGCCGAAAGCACAAGCGCGCCTATTCCGCCCACAGCGGCTATTGTGACACACAGTGCCGGATGTACATCAAGATCGCACATTGCGATGCCGAGCCAGCCACCGACTGCAAACAGTGCAACTATGCCTCGCAGGGTGAAAAGCCTCAAGCCTGCCGCGTGATGCGCCCCATCGTGGTGCGCTCCGCTTTGCTCGTGAAGAAAATCGTAATCGTGATCGTGCGCCAGATCATGGAACGCCGCAACATCGTCGGCATCAATATCTCCGTCACCGTCGATATCGCCGATTTCATCCATTGCACCGTCAGCATCTATGTCGCCGTCGGTGTCAACATCCGCATCGCTGTCGGTATCAAAATCGTCCGCTTCGCCGTGATCGGCAGAGTGTCCGCCCAAGCCGACAAGCAGAAGGATCGTCTGCAATATAAGAATAACAGTGGCGGGAACGGCTACAATGCCGAAGCATTGCTGTAAAAAGCTTAAGCCTGCCCACCAATCATTGAACCATGCCAAGTCCTAAACACCTCTTATTCGGTTAAAATACATATCGGATTCCTGCTTGAGCCTGCCCGACGCATACGCAAACACCATTGTGAGCAGTGCAAGCACTATTTTCTGTCTGTTTTCGTTTTTATTTGTCCGATAATCGGATATAACATCATGTATCAGCTTCTCGGTGCCGTTACCGAACGCCTCATGGATATCCATTCTTCGTATAGTTTCGCAAAGATAATCGTAAAGCTGAGGCTCTGAAATTATATCGTCCGATTCACTCTCCGTATCTCCGTTTACGCTTTTCAACAGCGTGGCGATATCCTCTATTTTCATGGAATCACGCACCGAAGATATTATAAGTATACGTGCAAGATGACGCTCGTAATATTTCTTTTTCACCGGGTGCGGTACGAAGCCGCGCTTGACCCAATTCTGCACCGTGGATATCTCAAGCCCGCATATCGTGCATACCTGCCCGAGCTGAAGCCCGTCGGTAGCTTTTATCATGGGTCTAAAAAGTTCAAACATGCTTCCCTTAATACCCGAATACGGTATCACCGTCCCCGGAACAAGCTTTTCAAGCATCCGGTCACGCCCCCTTTCTTATAGGTTACTATGATTATATCACAGGTTCATTTGACCGTCAAGTGTTTTTTATATTTTTTCTTAAAATAAAAAAAGACACCGATTACGATTTAACGCTCGGTGCCTTTAACATATCGGTATTAATGATCACTGAAGATTGAACTTTTCTTTTAAGAAAGCTTTTTTCTGTTCAGCAGACATATGCTTAGTGTTTACAAAATCATCGGCATGCTTTTGAACGTATTCATCTGTTGTTTCAATAAATTTTGCAGGCACACCGCCAAACACAGAATTTGCAGGAACGTCTTTTGTAACAATCGCACCGCAAGCAATTATCGAGTTATCGCCTATCTTTACTCCCGGCAGAATTATCGCATTAAGTCCGATATGCACATTATTCCCTACTTCCGTTATTCCGGGGAAATAATCAAAATCTTTATTTTTTTCATCAAGACCTCGTACTACCCAAGCAGCACCGTCATGCGAATAAAACTGTACATTACCGTTAACCCGAACATGATTGCCGAGTTTTATAAGGTACGGTTCAGATCCAAAGTTTGCCGACCTCATAATATAGCAATCCTCACCGACAGTGAGCCCGAGCTCACGCCAATAATTGATTACATCTTTTTTCATTTTTATGCGTTTTTTTATTGAAGAAAATAAATACATTATAATGGTTAGCTTTTGACTTTCCAAAAAGCAGACCTTTCTATAATTTTTTTCAAAAGTGCAATTTGCAGTATCATATTAACAACTAATACAGATTGATATGTTGCTTATTACTTGAGAAAATTTAAATAAAACATTAATCTTCCGGTATTATTCAAAAATGCAATACCGCATTAAAGGAATAAAATTGCATGCAACATTATCTGAAATCGATTTTTCCCTTAAGAAATGCTTTTTTGAAATCGGCAAGCGGCATTGGTAAAATATTCTTATTATCTATTGTCGCCGTACCTTTCTCCTGTTCGCCGCGGCTGTGGCGGATACGTACTTCTACAACCGTACCGCTTTCAGCGCGATAACTAACCTCAAGGATATGCTTTTCGGGATCTGCTTCCTGAATAAGCGCCCAACCATCTTCGTTCCAAAGAATCTGATTCTTTTTCATATTACATAATCTCCTTTTTTCTTTAGATTATATCACCAAAAACGAGCGGTGTCAATTCTTAAAATGCAAAAAATTTATCTAACCCACATTGATTACGATTTGTGCATTTTTAAGTATCGCGCATGCGGCAGTCACTTCGTCAACATCCGGCACTCTGAGATCGCAAAAGGGTTTATCAAGCGCATCATATTTTTCCTTTGCGAATGAATGATACGGCAGGAGCTTTATTCGTGTTACGTTTTTTGCGTTTTGAAGTAATTTCGCAATTTTCGGTATCTCGCTTCCGTTCATATCAGGCACGAAAGGTATCCGTACCTCAGTGGCTTTGCCCATTTCCCGAAGATACACAAAGTTTTCAAGTATCTGTGTATTATCCGCGCCCGTGCATTTTCTATGCGTTTCAGCATCGACCGCCTTGATGTCAAACAAAACGATATCTGCGAGCTTCACCGCCCGTGTGAACGCATCATGTGAAGCCATTCCGCATGTGTCAAGTGCAGTATGCACATGTGCGCATTTTAGCTTTTCAAGGAGCTCACACACAAATTCATGCTGCATAAGCGGTTCGCCGCCCGAAATCGTCACCCCGCCTCCGGAAGAAGCAAAGAAATCCTTATCTCGCATAACGTCATTAAACACATCTTCCACGGACACTTCCGTACCAAAGCGTTTCAAGGCGCCGTCCGCACCGTTTCCGAGGCATTTTTCGTCGCAATGCGTACACTTTCGCATGTGAATGAGTTGTTCACACATTTGTCTGTCAAAACACTTGATTCCGTATGAATCAAATGTATGTGCCGGACACATCACCGCACATTTTCCGCACTTGATACATTTTTGCGGGTAAACCGCAAGTGACGGTAGTGGCTCTATCCCCTCCGGATTATGGCACCACACGCACCTTAGCGGACAGCCTTTCAAAAATACCGTCGTACGGACTCCGGGACCGTCATGTATCTCGAATCTTTTTATTCCGAAAACATTACCGTACATTTACATTTTTACCTGCCTGATGAACGAATCCTGCATTTCTTTAGACATGGCATTGAAATACTCATTCCAGCCGCAAACACGCACTTGCAACGTCGGGTATTTCTGAGGATCCTTTTGCGCTTCGAGCAGTTGTTCTGTCGAAAGCACATTCCCCTGCAACGCCATGCCACCGCGCATAAAATATACTTCCGCCATTGTCATCATCGCATTTATGCCGTCATCGCCGCGAACGCTTGATGGATGCAAAAGAAAATCAAGTACAGCGGCATCGCAGAAATCGGTATGGTCAAAGCATGTTGCTGAGTTTATAAGTGAAGTTATGCCCTCTCTGTCCGCTCCGAGCGTCGCACTGAGATTTTTCGACGTAGCTTCTCCGTCATATCTGCCGTCGGGTGTTGCGCCGAGATTTTTACCGAAAATTATGCAATGGTCTATGGAATCCACCCCAATGCGCCACACGCCGCCGATGCCATTGGGCTTCCCGAGCAGTTTTTGTGTAAGATGCGTGATCACGCGCTTTGCGAGATAATCAACGTTTTCAATGCCGCATCCGAATTTTTCTCTATCCTTCAGGATTTCAAGCCGAAGAGCTTCTCTGCCTTCCCAATTTGCAATAACCGCATCCCGCAATTCTCTGTAAGTTATCCTTTTTTCGTCAAACACGAATTTTTTGACCGCTTCAAGAGAATCAGTCACAGTTCCCGTTCCGAAAAATTTTACCGACGTATTACTGTATTTTGCCCCGCGGTTAAAAATATCTCTGCCGTACTCAATACAAAAGCTGTTGCACCCCGAATACACCGGTGACGGATTTATCTTCATGTTAAGCTTTGAGTTTTCAACGATATAATCCGTAACAAAATCAACAATGCTGTCAAGTTGAGTTATATAGCCGTTATAAAATTCCTCAAATGTAGCGTAATCATCCGGCGTCGCTGGTCCGATGCGATATCCGGTACGTTTATCCGTGCCGCATGTAAAGACGAGTTCCATTGCCTTTGCCATATTCAGCCACGAGCCGCCGATGCAGGGCTCCTCGATATTCGGTATCAGTGGCTCATAACAACCGAGTATTTCATAGTATTTTGATTCATCACGCTGAATCCCTATCTTCTCATATGCCTTGAAAACGGTTTCATCATTGACTATCACCATTGAGCTTACTCCCGAACGGATAAGTCCCATACATTTTTCCAATATATTTTTCGGCATATCATTGTGATAGTGTATATGAAGCTTCGGATTGTCGAAGCCTAACTCACTCCACACATCAAGGATGAGATATGTAAGCTCATTTTCACCCTTGATGCCGTAAAGCTCGCTTCCGCACAGATCATACGGCTGATTTGCAAATCTTCTTGCTGCATGGAACTTAGCAAAAAAGAATCTGAACAGCTCCTTTATTTCCTCCTCGCTTGCTCCGTTTTCGAGTGATTTTTTATAAAACGGATAATAATGGATATCTATTCTGCCAAGACATCTTGCGCGCTCACAGCCTATTTCCTCAACCATTATGTATATATATGTCAACACCAGCGCTTCATAGAGGTCATCCGGCTTTTGCACAATCAGCTTTTCAAGACACGCGCTGTAATACGGAATATCAAATTTCAGTGATTCGGCATACAACCGCTTCATAAGCGTGATCATTGCATTATATGAGATTATTACAGAATCGTAGAAATCGTGTTGTTCCGGCGTAAGCGTACCGCTTTGTTCCTTTTGGCTTTTTGCGTTTTCGGCACGCTCAATTATTCCCGTGATCCCGAGTGTCAGCAAATCGTGAAAATGCGGTATCGTATGCCAATAATCGGCATCTGCAGAAGCGCATCCCGTTTCATAAAACATATCACGTCTTTCGTATTTTTCCGGCATTTCTTTCGAAAGCACTCTCGGGCGCATCACGTTGCGCAATATCCTCTCGCCTATTCCGTCCCATTGCGCGAACGGCTCGTATGTCGTTCCGTCATTTACTTTTTCGGCAAAGATGTTTTGAGGATTTATTTCTATCTGAATGTTTTCAAGAATAAATTTTATCATTTCCGCGCGCACGAGCATCATTGATTTATTCCTCGTACCGAGTTCATAAATCTTTACAAGCTCATCATATATCTCATCAGGTTCAAGCCCAGAGCCCTTGTTAAAATGCGGATGAATAAAGTCATTTTCAACATTCTCCTTCACTGAAGCATACTTTAACATCGTATCACACTCCTTATATTTTATATTTTAAACAACGACAATATAAAAAGCAATACAAAAAACAATACAATTTTTATGATTTTCGAATATTTCCGAAAAAAAAAGATGCTGTCATGATAAAACAGCATCCGATGAAGCAGGATATTCATTTTATTGGTCAACAGCCAGCGCCCACTCAACGATTATTTGCGGGTCCACAATTCCGTACGGATGGTGACCTTCTTGACCCTTATCAATTTCAATCAACCAGCATTCGTGTTCACTATACTTATTCGAAAGAATTGCTCCGTTTTCATCATATGGTGCCGTCGTATCACAATCGCCGAACACCATAAATACCGGTATATTATGTTCAATAAGCGTATCGATTCTGTCGACCGGGTGGTCACGGAAATTTATCAGCTGTAAACGCGTGATTCCGGTTGCACTTGTAAACTCTTCAAATCCGCCTGCGGCAGAATTTCCGATACCAAGCGGGCAAGAAAGATAGTTCAACACCGGAGCATCAAGATAGATCCCCGACACACATTCCGGATAATCTGACGCAAAATATACCGCTTTTGCACCGCCGCACCCCAATCCGACAAGCAGACATTTGCTATGAAATCCGTGTTTTGAAACAAGTGCATCGTAAAACTTCTTCTTTGCTTTCTCATCGTCAGGACAATACCACCGCGTCTTATTCTGCAAATAAATGACATAGTATCCGTTTTTGAGCATCTCGATTTCAAATTCCGGAAAATCGCCGAAATATTCTGTCTTAAAAATCCACTTTTTGTCTTCCCGCGGTTCATTCGGTTTTACTATAATAGCCTTGCGTTCACCAAGCATGAAGCTTATCTGTTCAAATCCGTAAAAATCCGATACGGTAACTTCCATAATACACCAACCGCCCTTCCGCTTATGTTATACACTTTTTGTGAAAACTTATCAATTCAAACCTTGTGGCTCCGCCACTTGACACCTCAACACTTTTTTGGGAGCTCCGCCCCCGTTCGCTTTTGAAAAAGCGGCGTGAAGTGCAATAAATTCTTTTGCCGAGCTTTTGCTCACAGGGAAGCATTGCGGAACGAAATTTCACGTAGCGAAGCCCTTTCTAACGAACTTATTACTCCTTTATTTTACCGAAAATTATTTTACCGGCGTTAGTCTGGAGCATGCTTGTTACAACGATATCAACGAAGCTGCCTACATGTTCATTTGCGTCCTCGACGACGACCATCGTGCCGTCATCAAGATAGCCCACGCCCTGTGACGGCGTTTTGCCCGGTCGTGTCAGTTCGACCGTCAGCTCATCGCGTGCTACGACCGTGGGCTTGAGTGCATTCACCAATTCATTGACATTAAGTATCGTCACGCCTTGCAGTGACGCTACCATGTTCAGCGAATAATCATTCGTCATTATTGCCGCACCGGATTTTTTCGCAAAGGCAATAAGCTTGTCATCAATGCTTTCAATGTCGGAGAATGAATCATTGCTCAGTACTACATTGTTTTCGCTTTGAAGCTTTTTGACAGTGTCAAGTCCCATGCGCGCGCGGGTGCGCTTCTTTTCATCATCCGAATCAGCAAGACGTGAAAGCTCATCAAGCACAAATTTCGGTATGTATACCGGACTTGACAGAAAGCCTGTCTTGAAAATGTCATAAGCCCTGCCGTGAATAAGAATACTCGTATCAAGCACCGTTCCCGAATAAGGCTCGCCGTCACACGCCGCGGTGACGGGTATCGCATAATCGTCGCCGCGCATCATCGCAACGCGAACACCAAGCGCACCAAGACATATGTATATAAGAGCATTTATACATGTGACAAGCAATTCATTGCTTATCTTACTGAAAATCTGGCTGACGAGAAATGCGCACACCAATCCGATAAGCAAACCCGCTACCGCCATGAACAGCTCGCGTGCCGACATCTCCTTAGCCCTTTTTGCCATCTTTGCCATGCCTCGCGAAATCGCATCGGAGCATGGTGCGCCGAGAAAGAATCCCAAAAGCGCAAATGCCGATATCAGCGATATTTCTATTATTCCCGCGACCCAACCCCACAGAGTTATGTCGGTCTTTTGTAAAACATACTCAAGCAACAGCCATATCCAATAACCTATCGCGCCGCCTATAGGCGCAAACAAAATGTGCAGAACGCGTTTCATTTTTTCTCCTTTATCGCTCCCGCGGCAAGTGCTGTAAATACATTATCCGCAAAAATCAACTGTATATTACCGTAAGACGGCAGATTTCGTTTATTCCCCTTAGGCAGTATTATGCGTTTGATACCGAGCCTAATACATTCTTCAATGCGTTGCTTGCATCCGTTTATCGTGCGAAGCTCGCCCGTCAATCCGACTTCACCGAAAAACACGGTGTCGAACGGCAACGGCACATTATTGTACGCCGATGCCACCGCCGCAAGCATCGGCAAATCGGCGGCAGGTTCGTCGATGTGAAGTCCACCCGCGATGTTGATATAAACATCCTGATTGTAAAGCTGATACCCCAGATGCTTTTCAAGTACGGCAAGCAATGTGACCATTCGGCTATAATCAACGCCGCTTCCGACACGGCGGGGATTGTTGAAGCCCGATGACCCGGTCAATGCTTGGATCTCTACCATCACGGGGCGTGTGCCCTCAAGTGAACACATCGTAGCCGTTCCCGATACAGGCTCGGTGCGCTGTGACATAAATATTTCTGACGGATTCGTGACATCTGTCATTCCGTCCTCGGTCATTTCAAAGACGCCTATCTCGTTTGTCGATCCAAAGCGGTTTTTGTTCGCTCTCAGCACTCGAAACGCTGAATTTCGTTCACCCTCAAAGTACATTACGGTGTCAACTATATGTTCCAATACTTTAGGACCCGCAAGCGTGCCTTCCTTAGTCACATGGCCAACGGTAAAGACCGTTATACCGTACTCCTTTGCAATGCGCATCAGGCGTGAGGCGCACTCGCGCACCTGTGAAACAGTTCCCGGCGCTGAGCTTAAATAAGGCGCGTATACAGTCTGTATCGAGTCCACTATCGCCAAATCAGGCTTTTGCACCGAAAGCACCGAGCATATTTCGTCGATATCGGTTTCCGTAAAAAGATATATCCTTTCCGAAAGACAGTTCAGTCTGTCGGCACGGAGCTTTATCTGATGTGCCGATTCCTCTGCGGAAACGTACAACACGTTTTTTGTCTGAGCGACAAAATCGCACACCTGCAAAAGCAGTGTGGATTTGCCTATGCCGGGCGCACCGCCGCAGAGGATTATGCTTCCCGGTACTATCCCGCCTCCGACAACACGGTCCAGCTCCTCACTGCCTGACGGAAAACGTTCGAAACTCACGGTTTCGACATCCTTGAGCTGACGGACTTCCTTTTGTGCGACACTTGCGGCACTTTCCTTTTTTATGTTCTTGGGCTGTATCTTGATAACTTCTTCTTCAAGCGTCCCCCAACTGTCACAGCTCGGACACTTCCCAAGCCATTTTGAAGTTTCATACCCGCATTGCGAGCATATATAAACACTTTTTTCTTTCATTTTACAAGCATTACCGTCGCGGTCGAGGAAATGCCCTCCTCTCTGCCCTCAAAGCCGAGTTTTTCCGTGGTAGTCGCGGCAACATTTACACGTCCCGTCGATATACCGACAGCATCAGCGATATTTTTGTTCATTTGCATGATATATTCTTTGAGCTTCGGTTTTTGGGCGACTATAACAGCGCTGATATTTACGGTTTTGAAGCCGCGCTCACTTAACAGCGATACGACATGCTTAAGAAGCAGTATACTTGATATCCCCTTGTAGCGTTCATCGTTATCAGGAAAATGCCGGCCGATATCGCCGAGCGATGCCGCGCCGAGCATTGCATCCATTATTGCGTGGATGACCACATCTGCATCTGAGTGGCCGTCCAAGCCTTTTTCGTACGGTATTTCCACCCCGCCGAGTATAAGTTTGCGGTTTTCGGCAAGTCTATGGACATCATAGCCTATGCCGCTTAAATATGTATCTGGCATTTTAATATCCTCCGCGGTAGTAATTTTTTTGTTAGAATATTTACTTTCAGCCATCACGACATTTTTGCCGAAAAATTCAAATACGGCGGCATCATCGGTAAAGTCTTTTCCGTTTGCGTAAACATAAGCGTCATATAATTCCCTCGTCAAAAATCCCTGCGGGGTCTGTGCCGCCCACAGGCGCGAACGTTCCGGCGTCGATACTACTTTCATTGTGCCGTCCGTCTCTTTGACGGTATCTGTAACTCTTACGCCTGCCACCACCCCGGTGTTTTCGTTGATCGCATCAATGACGCCGTCTATCGTTTCGCTGTCGACAAACGGACGCGCTCCATCATGCACGAGTACCGTTTCATATTTATCCAAAATCGCTTTCAGTCCGTTGAATACCGATGTGCTGCGCGTGCTTCCGCCGCGCACATACATGACACTGTCACCGAGTATTTCCTTGAGCCTTTTTTCATCGCGTTCCGAATGGATGACGTATACAGCATCCACCCTCTCATGCTTTAGAAAGACATCAACGGTCTTTTTTATCATCGGCTCGCCGTTTATTTCGAAAAAGATTTTATTCTCCTTAAGTCCCGTACGGGTACCGCTTCCCGCCGCGGCGATAAGAGCGCAGATCATAATATTTCCTCGTACATCGGACTTGACGCAAGCTTTGCGTCGCGCTCCTCCGCAAACAGCACTCTGAATGAATGCTCGTGCTCACCGAATGTGATGTTCAGTATGTCACCGACCTTAACATTATAGCTTGCCTTCGCACTTCTGCCGTTCACTGCTACTCTGCCCGCGTCACAGGCATCGTTTGACACCGTGCGTCTCTTGATTATTCTTGAAACCTTCAAATACTTATCCAATCGCATTATAATATATCTCCTTATTCTTTAATTATAATGAATGGTGTTCGGTATTGTCAATCGCTATTTATATGAAATATTATGAAAATTACGGAGAAAACCGTAATGTGGCTTTTACGGATAAAGCAATAATAAAAAACACAGTGCCTGGATTTTGTATAAGGCACTGTATTTGTTTTACTCTGCGCGAAGCGCAATAAATTGTTCTGACGAACTTTTCGCGAGAATCGTTCGCAGGGTGGCGGAACAGATTCCCCGCAAAATCGCCGAATCCACTTTAAGCGTCATGTAACAACTCCTCCGGTGATTCCTTGTATTATGATATCGCTCCACGCATCACCTGTAATATTAAAGAATGTAAATATACCTCTGAAAAGGCCGTTTGAAAAAAGTTCGGCATCTCTGAGGTCTCCGCTCAATCTGCCAAAGAATTTCCACAGCAACTGCAGAATATTCAAAGTCGTCTCCTGAAACTCATCTTCGGCTTCGGCAGTAACGTCGTCGCCGATATACCAAGTTACGATTTCACAATCCGATGTATTCTTATCGACATAAATCTCTTTTACGGTAAGAATCATTTTTGTCTCGCCGCCCTGCTGTACCGACAGTCTGCGATAAACGCTTTTTGTCGAATAAAAATCAAGGAAGCTACCGTATGTTGCCGAAATTTTATCGGTATACCTGTAATTGTTATGAGTCTTGAAGAATTTAATGGTTTCATCGTTATTGTTGAACACGCCGTCGCCGTTATCGTCCATCCATGCGTAGCCAGAAAAATTCGCTTCGTCACCTTTAGGGAATGTTCCTCCCGCTTCAACGGAACGCATATAATACTCACCGATTTGATTCAATACAGTCTGTGAGCTTATTTCCGATTTTGCATATTTTCTTTCGGCTGAAAGCGTGCCGACAAATGTAGTGATTACCATACAAAAGCCGAAAGTAACAAGCATAAACACTATCGTCAGTTCAATAACAAAGCCTTTTTTACCTTTCAATTTCATCGTATCAGCCCCTTCTGTAAGAATACTCAAGCTTTACTTTATCGGTGTTTGAAAGAGCCTGCAAAGCTTCCAAGCTGTTGTCGGTTATTTCGGCTCCCTCAATCGACCAAATATAGATACGAGGCTCGATATATGCATCGCTTTCGCTCTTTTTTACCTTCGCCAGATTAGTATAAGTAAGTTTGACTATCAGCTTTCTCGAAACATTATCAAGTCCGCATGTAATATAATAAGTTTCCGACTCGACTTCATCTGCTTTGGGTTGACCGATAACACCGTATGAAAGGTCACTGTTTTCAGCTGCTCCGATGATTTCAAAATTATCGGCATTTGATAAAAATATCGGAAGATTATCCTCAGACTGCGTAGTAATGCTGTATGTACCGTCAAAATTTATACAGCTGAAATAAATGTCGCCTTTATATTCATTTTTAACCGTTGCCGTATTATCTGACACGGTAAAATAAGCTTTATAGTCTCCGCTTATCACTGATGCTTTGTCCTGATCGAATTTGCCGTTTTTGTAGATGAACCGCATGAACGGCAAATTGTCGGTATCGTAAATCACCGCAATATTATTGTCGAATACGATTTTGCTTATTTCCTTTTGCGGCATACTTCCTTTTTTGTAATAAAGCTGCCAATCGTCACCTTTATACGTTTTTGTTATTTCAACATTCTTTAAAATGCAATTTTCATCGCTGAGCGGATTCGTTTTGTCTGTTGCATCAAAAGAGAACATGCAATCACCGTTCGTGTTCATCAGCTCTACATTGTTGTCTTTCTGCAGAGCGTAATAAACACTTTTATTTGCATCGTTCGGTGTGTATTCATTATAGGTAGAATAAGAATATGAGAACAGCGAATTATTGGCATCTCTTAAGTGGTTATTATCACCGAGGATAGCATTATCGTTTGAGATAGAACGGTAGAACACCCACGGAGCAAAATACCAATTTCCGGTGAATGCGGCCCCGTTACTGTTTTTCAATTCCGACGTAAATCCCGAATAATCCGGACAAGTTGCCGCGGTAGTATAGGTAATTGCCGCTGACTCTAAGCTGAACATCATTTTTGCCGCACTGCCTCTTCCGTTGGCGGCATCCGTGATTTCCGTTGAACATTTTATAACTTTATTTTCATCAGATGCCTTGAATGAAATACGGTAGAACAAATGATTGCCGCCGGCGTATTCCACCGAAGCCGCACTGTTTGGTTCATTGCCGGTCTTAGTGCCGTCGTAGACTTGAAAATAATAGTCTTCAAAATCTATATAAACGGGCTCATCCTCATAATGACCTTCGATCCATTTCATTTTTTCAAAATGTCCGGCGACCCACTTCTGTGTTGTACCCGTTTGTTCCTTGTGCGTGCCTGCTTTTATACTCTTCAAATAATATGCGTTATCCAGCAAATATTCTTCAAAATCACTGAGTGAATTGACGCTGATTGTTTTCCATGAAGCACTGTCGTTCGTATCGTCAAATATACCGATAACAAAAGCCGTTGTTTTGTTCTGTATTTGAAACGTTACGCTTTTTTCACCCGTGATATCATTTTTTGACATGATCAGCTTATAGTTGTTCGGTGTACTTGATATTTGCGGTCTGATACCGCCGCAAATAACCATTTGGGAAATATTTTTTCTTTCATACTGACCGCTCGGAATATCGCCGTCCGCACCTTCGGTGAGCTTGTTTCTTGAATACGCACCGTCAAAAGAAAGAACGGAAGCTCCGCTATCATCAACAAAATCCGCTCTCCCGCTGTTTACTACGATTTTTTGATACGGTATCGCCACAGGAATACTTCCGGCACCGCTCCCCTTGCCCAACGGCACCGTTTCGATCCTTGTAGCCGGTGTGCCGACATTTATACCCAGATTTGAAATCATGATCCTGCTGAAATCAGCAAAATCCTCGCTTGCTTCATACACCGAGAGAACATTGCTTGACAAAAGCTCCAACCTATGATTTTCATTTTGCTTTTTGATTTGATTCCTTGATGAAGAAAAAACAAACAGTACCGAGCCTGTAATAACCGTAAAAAGCAGTAATGCAACAACACATTCCATCAAGCTGAAACCTTTTTTACTCTTTAACAAACTCATAATTATCTGCCCTCGACTTTTCTTTGACGTGTAACATTTGAAAACAGCGGAAAAAGTAATGTCTGCGTGTTGCCGTTATCATATGTGACCGTCACTTTGATTATCTGCTCCGGTACGGTGCCGCTCGACGTAACATGTGTAGGCGTATCAAAACGGACGCCTTGAATATTGTTAAGGCTTTCGGTTTTCGCGGTTTCGACCGTTGAAATCTTTTCGCAAATCTTTGTATTTGATAAATACAATTCTGAAACGATTTGCGAATCACTTTTCCGCATTGCTTTGATTTTCGGCGTAGCCGAATTGCTGACCGTATACGTATAAGCTTCGCTGTCGTATTTCTTTATCCAATTATTTATGACCTTTTGTATCTCGGTCGTTTCCGAAATACGTTTCGCTTCTGTTGTTATCTCGGCTTGCTGATTTGAAGAAAAAATCATAAAAGCCACTATCATCGTTCCGACGATTGCGGCAACAGCCATAACAACAGATAATTCGATAAGGGTAAAGCCCTTACGATCAAATAATCCCCTCACTTAAACACCCTCCAAAACAAATTAAAACACAATATAAATCGCACACAAAGATAAAAGTATAATGTACCAAATAAACTTCTTCAATATATTATAGCACAGCATTTATATTAAATCAACCGATTTGAATACAAAAACACGCAACTTTTGCTGAAATATTTAAGAAATCCATGTAATAATTTCAAGTTATTACCCTATCATATGCACTTTTGCAAGTTATGTGACATTTTTTATGCAGTAAAAGTTATTTGTGTTCAGCGTGGATTGACGCGTAACTTTGTTTATCGAAATGAAGCAACAGAATAACCGATAATAAAAAACACAGTGCCTTCGCAAATATTTGCATTAGGCACTGTATTTATTCCGCGCGAAGCGCAATAAAAGTTTTTTGCTACGTTTCTCCCAAAAAAGCGAGCATGGATGCGGGAATAAAGCCCCCGCAAAGACGAAGTGCCAAGTGACTCCGCCCCTTGCATGAGTTTTGGATGGAGTCCCGAATAAATCAGCGTCCCGCGAAGCATATTATTCGAAATCGTTATGGAGCGGTTCAAATTCGAGGCTTTTTTGCTCCTTATGATCACCCGGCGATTTATGTTTATTTTCGGACATTTTCTTTTGATACTCATTGTCATCAATATCGAAGCTGTCATTAAAGCCCCAGTCGTGCTTGCGTTCCGCGTTTATGATTTTCTTGCTGTGCTTAACGGCAAGCACCGTAACAACGGCTATGATTATTATTCCCGCCGCAATGCCAATGACAATCAAAACTATAGTCCAATCTATCTCGCTTTCCGTTTTTTCTTCAGTATCATCAGCAACCGTTATTCCGGCGGACGCGGGAGTATCGCGGAACAGATTAACGTTCAGCATCTTCTGTATGGAATTGTCCTCAGTGCAGTAGAGAGCAAGATATTCCTTTCCGTTAAGCTCGTTGAGGACATATAAAACATAATACTCCTCACCGAGATAGTCATTCTGCCATGCAGGGTACTCATTTCCGCCTATGAATATGCTTGTCTTTTTGTAGTTTGACGGGAGCAGTATCATTTCCGGTGCAAGTACCGTATATACGCTTGACGAACGTTCGAGTGTGCGTCTCTTTTCGAATGTGCCTGACTTCACGTTAAAAATATACAGCTCACTGTTTGCACCGTCAGAAAGCTCGGCAAGCCGCACGCTTCCGAGAACGTATGTCTGTATCTCGTAATCGTTATACATGCAGTACTGAAGCTCATAGCCCTGCGGCGCTGCTATCGACAATGTCGGCATCACCTCATATTCAATGCCGTCAACGGTGGCGGTGAGCTTTACTGACGGAGTTACGGGTGTCTCGGCTGTCGGTGTGGGCGTAGGCGTAACTTCTCCCGGAACTGCGGCACGTATTATCTTCACAGTATACGTCTTTGTCGTACCGTCCTGAGCCGTTATCTTGACGCTTCGCTTATTTTCACCGACACTGAGCTTTACGGAGCCGGAAACGCTGTCCTTTGCGTTTGAGTCGGAAAGCTTCCAATCCATCGGGAACGATTCAACGTCTGACGGAACATTACATGTGTATTCCGTTATATTCGGTGAAAAGGCGGGTACGAGCGTGCATCCCGCCGGAACGGTAAGCGACTTGAGGTTGCAATCTGATGAAAGATGCTGATCGGGACGTGCCTTGACGGTCACGCTGACAGATGCCGTCGGCGAGCCGAGCGAAACAAAGTTAACATCGGTAAGTCCTACCTCGGGAAATGCGATATCAAAGCTTCCGCTGCCTATCGCATTAGCCTTGAATACCGCGGATACCTTGTATGTCGCCGATGTGCTTTTTGCGTCGAAATATGATATTTTTATCCGATCATCGGTAATAAGACTGCCCTCGCCTCCCGATGAAAGCGATACATAGCTGAATTTGGAATCATCAAATTCTATCTGCGGTTCAGCCGCGCAAATGTTGTTGTCGGCTGTAAATGTGAATGTTACGGTAACATTATCACCGACATGCACAACGGATGAAGAAACGCTCGTCTTTACCGATGCCGACGCAAGCGCGCCGAACGATAAAAGCGTTAAAAACACCGCCGAAGCGATCATGCATGCAATGGCTTTTTTGATATATTTCATAATGATGTCTCCTTTATTTGATGCCGAGTATCGATTTCTGACAGGCGAGCAGATCGAGGGAATTTATATTTCCGTCACGGTTGAAATCCGCAGAACGCAAAAAAGCTTCTCCGTTCAACAGCTTCATTTGTAATATGTGCTTCTGAGTATTCAAAAGGTCAAGTGAATTTACTTTGCCGTCTCCCGTTGAATCTCCGAAAACAACACTGTAATATGTCTGCACACATTCGCTTCCGCGGTAAATGCGCACAGCATCGCCGGTTTTCATTATATCGGAAGCGGACTTTTCCTTGCTGTCGGATGAATACGCCTTCACACTGCATCCGTCTGCCGACACTGCAAGCTTTGATACCGCGGTGTTTTCGGGAATATCTTCAAGCAATGTACCGTTTATTTTATACGATGTTTTGATGCCGATATCCGAAGGCGGCTCGGTCGGCGTGACCTCGCTGCCCGCGTTCGGATCCTTTATACGCTCGATAAATATACTGTATGTGCGCTTCGTTCCGTTTGTCGCCGTGACGGTGACATCTATTTCATTTGAACCGATATCCAGCCTGTAAACGCCTGCACCCGAGATCGTCGCTTCGGCATCGCTTGCAGTAGCATGCACTCCGATAAACTCGGCAGTCGTATAGGTTTCGTACTGATATGTATATCTGTCAAATGCGGTATTGAACGTAAGCGCCTCAACGTAGAGCTGTGTAAGCAGGTTGTTCGCACTGCCGGTACGCAGGGGCATCGGGTTCAGCTCGTCGGGCATGTTGCCGTATACAGGTATCAGAAAGTTGAGTGCAGTATCCTCGGCAGGTGATCCGGCTATCGCCTTGCGCAGTGTGGAGCATTCCGACACCGCCGCGGAAATATTCGTCATATACTGATGACCGTAAAAGCCGTTGCCGCCGTCTACGACATCGTACTTTTGCAGATAAAGCGTGTTCTGTCCGACATTTATGTAGCTTTTTGCCAAAAACTCCGCACCGCCGAGCAATGACTTATAAATGCTGTTCCAGCCCTTGTTCTTTGCGTAGATAGCACCGTTCATTATCGCGCTTCTGCCGTCGTGCGCGTATGCTCCGATATCAAAATGATTGTAATACCCTTCGTAGCCCTCTACCGTACCGTGTGCAAGTCTGTTTCCCGTACTCCCCTGCTCAAGCCGTATTCGCGCCGCGAGCAGATAGGGTGAAACGCCTGCCGCCTTTGATGCCTTGATGATAGCTTCGGCATAAGTCATGTCGTCTCCCGCCGGGGCATCATGCATGAATGTTCCCGCAAGCATCACATCGATCGTCGCGGCATCGACTGCGCTTCCGTCATCCGAAAGCGTCAGGAACTGATATACGCTGTCGTTGAAAAAATTACGCGGATCAAGATAATATGCTATAGCCTCTGTGCATGCCTGAACCCAGTTTCCGCTGTCAAAGGAATACCATGTATTTGTATTCCAATTGTACGCGCCTTTTTCATATGACATCCACGCTTTGGGGCTCTGAATGAGATTTCTGCCGATGACACACTCGTTTTTCATGAGCGTTTCCCATGATATATTTGTTATGAGCGCCGAGAATTTCCATGTCGGGTGAAGCTTGTGAAGCTCACGCAGACCCGCCTTATAGCTTTCCGGGAATGCCGCTATTTCTTCCTCGAACGCGCTTTCATCGCCCGGAGCTATCTCCTTGAATATGATGAAATCGGCCCGCGCATAGCCGGTATAGCCATTGGCGGATATCTTATACCATTTTTCGCCCGCACTGTTCTCCGCTATGCCTTCAACGAAAACCTTTGAATTTTTCGCAACGGTAGTGACTATCGAAAACTGTGTTCCCGCACCGCTTCGGATGTTCAGGTCGGCGGACTGTGTGTTGACAGTGCCTATGCCGGAAAGCACCTTCTCCTCGTCAGCACACACACTTACTGTGAGCATCATAGTTATCAACACGGCACACAGTGCAAGCACCATAAATTTTACTTTCATTATCCTAACTCCGTAATGTTGTCAAATATATAATATTTTGCATTTTCCGAATATAGTATATCACACTTGCATCAACTTTGCAATACTTTTGTAATAAATCAAAAGAAATTGTGCTTTTTTGTCGTGGAAATGCGTATTGCAATGCAAGAGCGCTTGTTGCTTTCGACTTGATATAGCATAATGAAGTTTATACGCGAAATTTTAAGTTTTTCAAAAAAACAGTTGACAAATATCCGATACGGTAGTATCATCTTATGTGCAAAGCAGGAGCTACCCGCTTCTCACCTGTCGGCAAGCGCGCCGCACACGGTTACCAATAAGGCTTTTTTATGCGGGTGGTGTCATGCTGTCCGCATTATTTTATTTGGGGGTGTTCAACATTACAGAATTGGCAATCAATGATGAAATCAGAGAAAAGGAAGTCCGCGTTATCGCCGCCGACGGCAGTCAGGTCGGAGTAGTTCCGATAGAGCAGGCAAAAAGAATGGCAGAGCAGGCAGAGCTTGATTTGTGTCTTATTTCACCCAAGGCAGTGCCGCCCGTAGCAAAAATAATGGACTACGGCAAGTACCGTTTTGAGACACAGAAGAGAGAAAAAGAATCACGTAAGAATCAAAAGGTCATCGCCATGCACGAGATCCAACTTTCCGCCACTATCGAAAAGCATGACATGGAAGTCAAGGCGAAGAAAGCGCTTGAGTTTATCAAGGACGGTGACAAGGTAAAAGTTTCGATACGTTTCCGTGCCCGTCAGATAACGCATCCCGAAATCGGTCATCAGATAATGGCTATTTTCTGCGAAATGCTGAAGGACGACGCCAAGGTTGAGAAAAAGCCCGTACTTGAGGGCAGAAATCTCATAATGATAATGTCTGCACTATAAATCTTTTTAGGAGGTAAAATACTATGCCAAAAATGAAAACCCACAGAGGTGCGGCTAAGAGATTCGGTCTCACCGCTACAGGAAAAGTCAAGAGAGGCAAGGCTTACAGAAGCCATATCCTGACAAAAAAATCAACAAAAAGAAAGAGAAATCTGCGTAAGGGCGGCTATATTGCCGAATGCGAAAGTGCAAATATTCGCAAGCTGATACCTTATAAGTAAGCTTTGGGAGGAAATAAAAAATGAGAATTAAAAGAGCAGTCAATACAAAAAAGAATCATAAGAAAGTCCTTAAGCTTGCCAAAGGTTATTTCGGTGCGAAAAGCAGACAGTTCCGTATAGCCAACGAAGCAGTTATGAAATCTCAGGCTTATGCTTTCGTAGGACGCAAGCTCAAGAAGAGAGATTTCCGTTCACTTTGGATAACCCGTATCAACGCTGCGGCAAGACTTAACGGTCTTAATTACAGCAAGCTTATCTGCGGTCTTAAAAAAGCAGGTATCGAAATCAACCGCAAAATGCTTGCGGAGCTTGCAGTATATAATGCACCTGCATTTGCACAGCTTGCCGAGGTTGCAAAGAAAAACCTGTAATAAAAAGTTGCGCGCAATGCAGACAAGCTCTGTATTGCGCACTTTTTTGTGTTCGGAGAAAAAATGCAAGCTATTACAAGCACGTCAAATGAACGTATAAAATTTCTAAAGACACTCAAAAGCAAAAAAGGCAGAGAAAGCACAAAAACATATCTCATCGAGGGCAAGCGTGCCGTGCTTGACGCTATGGCGCACGGAGTAAAATTCGAGTGTGTGCTTGCCGAGGAAGCCTTTTTGAGTGACATCGCCGCGGATTGCGAAATCATATGTGTTTCGCATCGTGTTATTGAAGCGCTGTCGGAGACTTCAAGCCCCGAGGGCATTATCGCGCAGGCAAAAATGTTCGATACTTCGTTTTCGGCAAATGAGCTCAGCGGGATTACCATATTCCTTGACAAACTTCAGGATGCCGGCAATCTCGGTACGATAATCCGCACGGCGGATGCTGCGGGAGCTTCGGCAGTGATACTGTCGCCCGGATGCGTGGAGCTGTTCAATCCGAAAACCGTGCGTGCAACGATGAGCTCAATATTCAATGTTCGCGTAATGATTGCCGATGACAGCATTATGGCACTTACAGAATTGAAAAAACAGGGCTACACCGTACTTGCCGCGGTGCTCGGTGGTGAGGACTTTTATTCTTCGGATTTTGCGCAAAACGAAAAAAACTGCGTTATAATAGGCAACGAGGGCAACGGCATTTCCGCACCCGTGCTTGATATCGCGGATAAAAAAATTTCTTTGCCGATGCGCGGCGGTGCAGAATCACTCAACGCAAGCGTTGCGGCGGGAATACTCATATACGGATTAACTTTTGAAAAATAAAGGAGAATTATTATGTCAGGACATTCAAAATGGGCAAATATCAAAAATAAAAAAGCGAAGACCGATGCAGCAAAAGGCAAGGTCTTCACCAAAATAGGCAGAGAGCTTGCCGTTGCGGTAAAATCAGGCGGAGCCGACCCGAGCGTCAATTCCAAGCTTGCCGATGTCATCGCCAAGGCGAAAGCAAACAATATGCCTAATGACACTATCGCACGCAGTATCAAAAAAGCGGCGGGCGAAGGTGACAGCGTAAACTACGACGAGCTTACATACGAGGGCTACGGTCCTGCGGGCGTGGCTGTTATCGTCGAAATTCTGACCGACAACCGTAACCGCACCGCAAGTGAAATACGTCATATCTTTGATAAGGCAGGCGGTTCGATGGGCGCGACCGGCTGTGTTTCGTGGATGTTCGACAAAAAAGGCGTCATCGTTATCGAAAATGGCGGCTCAATAGATGAAGAAACACTTATGATGAGCGCACTTGACGCAGGTGCGGAGGACTTCATGCCGAACGAAGATACGTTCGAAATATACACCGCGCCCGATGATTTTTCTTCAGTGCGCAAGGCTCTTGAGGACGCAGGTTATACGTTCCTTGATGCTCAGATCGACATGATACCGCAGAACACCGTTCCCGTAAATCAGGAAGATGTTCTTAAGAAGATATATTGGATGCTCGATCAGTTCGACGACAATGATGACGTTCAAAACGTATATCACAACGCAGAGCTTCCCGAGGAAGAGGAAGAGGATTAAGCCGAAAACAAATTCAAAATTCTAATTTGCTTTTCGCAAGTGATCCGCGAATATTGCCAAGCCGCTGTTTTTGTAATAAAACAGCGGCTTTTCGGTATAATAATACAAAGCAGTATCGAAGGAGTTGAAAAAAAACATGCTTGCGATAATAATGTTTTTTTGCGGAGCTATGGTCGGCGGAGTTGTGGGCGTGGTAACAATGTGTTTTATGCAAATAAACCACCTCAGCGGGCGGGATGAATAGAGTTTTTTTGCGGTGATGCTTTTCCCTTTTTGATTTCTGTCCCCTGCATGTGGAAGCTGTCCCCATGCAGGAGGGGTTGGAACTGAACCCCAAGTGTATCTCCCTAATTTGACAAATCAAAGTGAATATGGTACTATACTCACAACATACAAATACTTACAGGGGAACCATGAAATCAAAAAAAGTTAAAATAGCAATTTTTATTATCACTTTTGCGCTTATCGTTTTATTCTGCGTAATAGCAAGCAAGCCGATAGTGCATCTTGCTGACGACCCAGAGCTATTTAGGCAACGCATTGAGGCTGACGGAATACGCGGCAAGATTCTTTTCCTGTGCATGATAATATTTCAGGTAATTTTCGCATTCATTCCGGGCGAGCCGCTTGAATTACTCGCGGGCTATGCTTTCGGTACGGTTGGGGGAACGCTACTGTGTATGCTCGGCACATTTTTGGGCGGAAGTCTTGTATTTTTGTTTACAAAAAAATTCGGAAGCAAGTTTGTAGAATTATTTTTTTCAAAGGAAAAAATAAATTCTGTCAAATTTTTCAACGATACGGGAAAAATGTATTCCGTGCTGTTTGCGGTCTTTTTTATCCCAGGAACACCGAAAGATCTGCTTTCATACGTCGCGGGTCTCACTCCGCTGAAATATGTTCCTTACATAATTATCACTACCGTTGCGCGCATTCCGTCAATAATCACGTCGACGGTATCGGGCAACGCATTCGGAACAAAAAAATATCTGTTCGGGCTTATCGCCTTTGCGGTAACGGGTATCTTAAGCATATCCGGGCTCATCATATATAATAAATTTTTCCAAAAAAAGCAAGGACTGTAACGGCAACTCCGCTACAGTCCGCTGTTTATTAAACCGTAAACCTTATTATGTTTTCCGCATATTCACGATAAAAATCTATATTGTCGATATAGTCACGATAAGCATTGACGATAAAAGGATTATTGCCGCTGTAATTATCAATGCGCCTCTGCGCCTCCGCTTTTTTCTGTTCCGCATTCCAATGGTTGTTTTTCGCAAGCCAGAATATATCGCAGAATTCCACATAATTTATCGAATGGAGACGGTGTTCGGCATCATAACGTTTTTTGTTCCAATCCTCGAATTCAAACGGAGTATCAATATCTATCTCGCTGATCACTCCGAGTGTTTTCAGAAATATCTGTGCCATATAATGCTGACCGAGCGTTGTCGGATGCACTCTGTCCGGTCCGATAAGCTCAAGGCGCGAAATATCCCTTAAAAATGGTGCGGTAAAATCGACGAGCGAACAATTGTACTTTTTTGCAAGTGATTTCACAAACTCGACCGACTCGTTCATCCCACACTGACATTTCAAGTTTTCTTCTTCCTTGTCATTGTATTCGTCATACGGAGTAGGCAGGCAAAGTATCGGCTGTGCGCCGTATTCTATTATTCTTTTGACGATATTCTCATATCTGTCCTTGTGCTTTTTTATGGCATTTTGTATTTTGTCCTGTTTATCCGGATTCGTATAGTTTTCCGAATAAAACCAACGTTCTATATCGTTGATGCCAAAAAATACCGGCACATAGTCCGGATTATGCGTCAGGCAAGTCGAATACAGATACTCGCTTGCTTTATCGGCGCTACCGCCCGAAACTCCGCAATTAAAGCATTTTATTTTATATTGTTTGCGTAATGTCTGATATACCTCGGCGACCCATAAACCGTTTGCGGTTATACTGTCGCCCAAAAAGCAAATAACATCACCGTCACTGAATCGCATGGTAGCTCCTTTCATCAATTACCGCATTCTATACTTATTGAATTGAATGTCCCGAGCAAGTCGTTTACGCTGAGATTTTTCTTTTCCTCTCCGCGCTTATCAAGCACGCAGTTGCCCTTGTGCATCATAACTATACGATTTCCGTATTCCGTAGCGAAACGGAGATTGTGCGTTACCATGACCGTTGTCAGCTCATTTTCTTTTACCAGCTTATCTGTTAATTGCATTATCGTTTCGCTTGATTTCGGGTCAAGTGCGGCGGTATGCTCATCGAGGATAAGCAAATCCACCTTGGTCATTCCCGCGATGACAAGCGCTATCGCCTGCCTCTGGCCGCCGGAAAGCAGTCCGATAGGTGCGTTCATTCTGTCCTCAAGTCCCATATTGCAGTGAGAAAGCAATTCTTTGTAATATTCAACACGTTTTTTATTGACTGCGCCGGAAAGCCCGTATGACATATTCTTATTATCGGCAAGTGCAAAGTTTTCAAGCACAGTAAGATTGGAGCATGTGCCCATTTTAGGGTCCTGGAACACTCTGCCGATAAACTTTGCGCGTTTGTATTCCTTGAGCTTCGTTATGTCTTTTCCCTTAAAGATGATGCTTCCGCTGTCAGGCGTCATACTTCCGCAGATAAGATTAAGCATGGTGGTCTTGCCGCTTCCGTTTGAGCCTATTATCGACACGAACTCGCCCTTATTGACTGTAAAATCGAAATTATCGAACAATACCATCTCGTCAACAGTGCCTTTATTGAACACAGTGCAGATGTTTTTAAGCTCTAACATTTTTTCCACCTGCCTTCTTGATTTTTTGTGAGAACAAGAGTGCTATGGTGAACATTATTGCCATTATGAGCTTATTGTACGCACTCGGCACACCGAGCTTCTGCGCAACGGTAAGACACATCTGATATATTATCGCGCCGATTATCACCTTTGTCGTCGGCTTAAGGAAATTCACCTTGTTGAACACCGACATACCTATTATCAGCGATGCAAGCCCGATAACTATCATTCCGATACCCATGCTCTGATTGACATTGCCGCTTATATGTGAATACAGCGCACCTGCTACCGCGGCATAGCCGTTGCCTATTGCAAGCCCGGTTATTTTGCTTTTTCCGGGATCTACGCCGAGCATCTTTACGAATTGGCTGTTATTACCCGCTGCGCGAAGCAGAAGCCCGTTTTTCGTCTTAAAGTAAAAATCGAGCAACAGCTTGCACACTACCGCGATAACGAAGAACATTACAAGCTGACGCACGCTGATGTTCTCTACTCTCGCGGGGATCAAGTCACCGAAAAACTTATCGTGAAGTGTTTCGACGGCTCTGCCGAACGATATCGAAGTATTGCCGTTGCCGCGGAAATCGTTCGACATACCGCCCGAAACAAGGATTATATTCACACTGATAAGTGCCGTTGAAACAAGTATGCCGCACAAAAGCGAACGTATTTTCAGCACCTCATGCAAAATTCCCGTTATCATTCCGAAGAAGCAACCCGCAAGGAACGCAACGATCAGTCCGAGCCACGGATTAAGCCCGTGTGCGGCAAACAAACCGAACACTGCCGCGCCCGTTAAGAATGTACCCTCAACAGTAAGGTCTGGGAAATCAAGTATACTGTATGTTACATAATAACCCATGGCGATTATCGAAAACACAAGTCCCGTTTCGATAAACACCTCTATGGTATTAAGTATTTCCAAAACAAAGCCCTCTTTAATCTTATTTTGATTTTATTCAGCAGTGATATCGCCGACTATGCCGACTGTAGCGGCATTTTCATACACGTCGGGAAGCGTCATGCCAAGCTTTGAAAGAGTATCCGTGTTTATCACGGGAGTGGCTTCCTTTATCGTCTTGACAGCCATTTTTGAAGCATCCGCACCGTTAAGGATTTCTACTGCCATTTCGCCCGTAACCTTGCCCAGAGCGATGTAATCAATAGAAACGGAAGCAAGACATCCGTTCTTTACCTGTTCTTCCTCCGAGCCGTATACGGGGATGTTATGTTTTTCGGCGGCACTGAGCAACACATTCAAGTTGTTTACGACATTGTTATCGGTGAAATTGTTTATGCAATCGACCTGTGATGCGATATTTTCCGCAGTAGCGGGAATATCGGAAGCGTTCTGCACAGCGGAATCGATTACTTCGATTCCGAGAGGCTCGCATACAGCCTTGAAGTTTCTGAGATTTGCGATCGAATTATCCTCAGACGAAGTATAAATAACGCCTATCTTCTTTACATCAGGCTGGAAATTGCGGATAAGCTGTACCTGCGCTTCAAGGTCAAGCACGTCGGATGTGCCCGTGCAAGCGTAGCCCGGTGTATTCATATCCTCTACGAGCTTTGCCTCAACGGGATCTGAAACCGCGCAGAATACAACGGGGATATCGGTGTTATCGGTCGCGGTGAACGCCGCCTTAGCCGCAGGAGTTGCAATGGCGATTATCACATCGCAACCCGATGCTACCATGTTTTTGGCGAAGTTCGTGCAATCTGAATCAGCCGAATTGCTTGAGCCGGTCTGATAGTCAACGGTATATTTGAGGTCTGTTGCCTTAAGCGCTTCCATGATGCCGTTATAGCAGTTGTCAAGTGACGGATGGCTCATGTATTGGATTATACCTATCTTGAGCGTGTCTGAGGTGTTCTCACCGCCGCATCCGGCAAATGCGAACACAAGTACAAGTGTGATAAGGATCGCTACGATTTTTTTCATTTTTTTACTTCCTTTCGGTTTATATTATTTTGGTTTGCGCACCAAATATTTACAAAATTTTATGTGCAGATAAAAAACAAACCTGCCCCATATACATGGGACAGGTCAAAATTGCTTTTTTCCTGCGGTACCACCCAAATTGATGATAAAATCATCCGCTCTGCTTCATACAATAATATGAACCGCACTGTAACGGGTGCATCCCGTCGGTTACTACTTGCCCCGATAAGGCTTTCGTCCGCCCTCGTAAGTCCATTCGTCCAAAAATCCGCTATTGCCATCCCACCGTCGGCAACTCTCTGAAAGCTTCAATAATGGCTACTCTTCTTAGTCACAGGTTTTACTTTTTGTTATGATATCATCATTTATGTGCAAAGTCAAGCGTTTTTTTATATTTTTTCATATTTTTTCAAAAAACAGGTTGAAGTGCTTTTACCGTGTGCGGCACGAGCATTACCGTTCCCGAAACCGAATCCTCATATGTACGGAATCTCTCGGCAGTAACGTAGCCTTTTGGTGTATGAAGCACGCACTTTATCTCCGCCGGGTGCTTGACTGTCAGCTTGATACCGTTCTCTGTGCGCTCCCAGCGGACGCTTATTTCTCCGAACGGTGTTTTATGGCTTGCCTCGGCAAATGTAAGTTCGTCTATCAGTGCCGGGGATATCTCTGCGAATTTATGATCGTCGCCATTAGGATTCAGCTTGATCCCCGCTATCTTTGTAATGAAGAAGTTCGATATATCTCCGCGGAAATGGTGATTGAGCGACGGAATGCCGGCATATTTGCCCGTATGGCAGGATTCCGGCAGGCTGTTGAAGCCGTATTCGCCAACCCATATTCCGTAAGACGGCACATCTGTGCGTGTTATCATCTTCCACGCAAGCTCGGCATCGCCGAACGACGCAAGCAGATGGAAAATAATGCGCAAGCCGATAACTCCGCAATCGAAATGATCCTCGGCACGCTTTATCATTTCAAGAAGCACGTTGTACGCCGCCTGCTTCTCGCCGTTTTCGAAAATGCCGTAATAAATTCCCATCGCCTGTGCGCACTGGCAGTCTCCGTAAACGGTCATGGTTGACGTATCAACGAGATATTTCCTTGCCGCATCCTTAAATTCATTCTTGAGCATGCGTGCAAATGTAGCCTGCGGCTTCATGCTTGCGCGTTCAAACAGAAATTCCGCATGCTCGCAGATATCCTTTGCGATAATAGTGCCGGACACGATCACCGGGCAGTTATGACCGCTTGACGGCAAGCCCGGCTGGAGATAATCGCCGAGTCCCGTATCTATCAGTCCGCGTTTATCGCGGATCACGGTAAGATAATTCAGATAGCGCATTATCATATCCGCGTTTTCGGTGAAGCACGAAATATCTCCGCGGTACATATATATGCGGTACGGTATCTCAACTATCACCTGTTCCCAAGCAGGTCCGCTCCATTCATTGAAGCCCCAGCCGCCCGTCGGGACTATTCCCGGCAGTGCGCCGTCAATGCGCTGTGAAGCGCGTATCAGCCGCATCCACTCCTTGAGGCTGTTCTCAACGCCGAAATTGATGATAAGCTGTTCCGCGCTCAGCGCGGCATCACCCGTCCAGCCGTTTTTTTCGCGGTGCGGACAGTCAAGCGGGAAATAAATAAAATTCGACAGATCGCTGTTCTCTACGCATTTCTGCAAGCGATTGGCTATCTCCGACGAGCATGAAAAATCAGCTAACTTTTCAATATCCGAATGGAATACGTTTGCGGTGAGCAGCTCCGGCGTCGCCTGTTCCTCGTCAATGCCCATAACAAGGCAATACTGTGCCGCATGGAACGTGAACGGCGGCGTGAATGTTTCTTCGCCATCGCCTTTACAAATATATATGTCGCGCTGTGCGTAATCGTGCGGATAAAAACGGTCGATATTATCCCACGCAAGCTTGTCACCGTCGCGCATTTCGGCAAACTGCAAAATTACCTTTTGTCCTTTTTTACCTTTTATTTTAAGCGTCGGTACTAATGCGCAATTTTTTCCGAAATCGTAGATATATCCGTCCTCGCGGATATACTTGTCGGTACCCTTGAGCTTTTCGTCGGCTTCCGGGTCTATCTTCATGACCGAATGTCCCTTTGAGACCGAAATCGGCGTAAGCTTTTGTGAAAATATAAGCGGATCGGCAAGCTTGATGTGACCCTCGCCGCGCACCTCTGCGGCGATAAGCGCAGGCTTCCACGCTGAATCGTCAAACTCCGGCTCGCACCAACCGTTCTGTTCAAGCCGCGCATCATAATGCACGCCGCAACGGATATCATCGAATGTTATCGGCGACGGTGCCGTCAATACCGTTTCATCAGCTTCTGTAATGCTTTTCGTTCCGTCGGCATATTTTGCTTCAAGCGCGAACGCAACTGCGGGCGCAGAGCGGTACGCGACTTTGTCAAGCGACCATATCCTGCCGCCGATGCAGTTCACCATGCCATTACCGAGAATAAAACCGAGTACGTTTTTGCCTTCTTTGAGGAACGGCTTTATATCGTATACGTCGTAAAACAGCATCTTATCGGGATTTGTGACATACGGACTGAGCGGGCATTTTGTGATATTCTGTCCGTTCACATAAAGCTCGTAAAAGCCGGTAGCAGTGACCGTAAGAATAGTCGATACCGCATTTTCGCTGTTGAACACTTTGCGCATATACGGTGCATTCACATGCTTCTCATATGTAGCATATTCCGCCGTTGCGGATACAAATTTGCGTGAAAGCATACTGTTCACATCCTTTAGCTTTTTTACTATTATATACTTTTAGCAACACCGTGTAAATATCATTTTTTAATTAAATACATAACTTTTTTTAATTATTTACGGTTTGAAAACACGCCGCACCTTTTTCGGCACGGCGTGGTAGTTACATGTTTTCGGAAGCGTATTTCCATGAATCGCGGCACATCTCATCAATGCCCAGCTCTGCCTTCCAACCGAGAAGCTTCAATGCCCGCGACGCATCAGCATAGCACGAAGCTATATCGCCCGCCCTACGTGGTGCGATATGCACCGGCACATCACGTCCGCTTGCTTTTTTATATGCTTCAACGACATCAAGCACACTGTAGCCGATGCCCGTGCCGAGATTGACCGTAAGCACGCCCTTGTTTTTGCTGAGATACTTGACCGCCGCAAGATGTCCCTTTGCAAGGTCTACAACATGGATGTAATCTCGCACGCCCGTTCCGTCGGGAGTGTCGTAATCGTCACCGAAAACATTGAGGCACGGAAGCTGTCCCACAGCCACCTTGCATATATACGGAACGAGATTGTTCGGTATACCGTTGGGGTTCTCGCCGATAAGTCCGCTCGGATGTGCGCCTATGGGATTGAAATAACGCAAAAGCGCAACGCGCATCTCACTGTCAGCCGCGGCTATATCGCAAAAAATTTGTTCCTGCATCTGTTTTGTCCAACCGTAAGGATTGGTTGCCGAAGTAGGCATATTTTCAGTAAACGGCGGAACATTGTTGTTGCCGTAAACCGTTGCGGATGAAGAAAATACTATACTCTTGCACGAAAACTCATTCATTACCTTGAGCAAGGTAAGCGTTCCCGAAATATTGTTGCTGTAATACAGATGCGGTTTTTCTACCGATTCGCCTACAGCCTTGAGTCCGGCAAAATGTATCACGCATTCGAACGTGTGCTTTTTGAAAACCTCACGCAAGCCGTTTTCATCATTTATATCTACCTGATAAAATCCAAGCTCCTTGCCCGTGATTTTTTTTACCGCATCAAGCGATTCCTTTTTAGAATTGACAAGATTATCGACAACAACTACTTCATAGCCTGCATTCAGAAGCTCTACGCATGTATGCGATCCGATGAAGCCCGCGCCGCCCGTAACAAGTATCATGATATTTTCCCCCAAATATATTTTTTATTATTGTATCACAGCTTAAAAAAAAAGACAACCAAAAAGGCTGTCTTAAAAAATTCTTATAAATTCTTTATCCGCCTATCTGAGCGATAAGCCCCTTACTTTCGGCGGCTTTAAGAAGCTGCTGCATTTTTTCATCCGACGGAGTAACGATCTCCGGCAATGTGTAATCTCTGCCGATGCCCGCGTACTTGTCAACGCCGAAGCGATGATACGGCAAAAGATGTATTTTCTCGACACCGTTAAGCGACGAAGCAAACTCCGCTATCGCCGATATTTCTTCAACGGTATCATTAAAGGTCGGTATCACGGGAACGCGGATTATCAAGCCTTTGTGACGGAGTGCGATTTTTTTGGCATTTTCAAGTATCAGCTCATTCGGCTGACGTGTGAACGCCTTGTGCTTTTCGCTGTTCATATGCTTGATATCCATCATTATCGTGTCGATATGCGGGATAATGCTTTCGACTGTCTCCCACTTCGCGCACGCAGTGGTTTCTATCGCAGTATTTATGCCGCGTTCATGCGCTTCAATGAACAGGTCGCGTGCAAACTGAGGTTGTGCCATAGCTTCACCGCCCGAAAGCGTCATGCCGCCGCCCGACTGACGGTAATAGATACGGTCCTTTTCGACGGTCTCCATTACTTCGCCGACGGTAACATCTCTGCCAACAGTCTTCACTTTTCCGTTTTGCGTCATTTGCTGGATATCATATTCCTGCGATTCGGGATTGCAGCACCACCGGCAACGCAGGAAACAGCCTTTAAGAAAGACTATCGTGCGTATTCCCGGACCGTCATGCACCGAAAAACGCTGGATATCAAATATTCTGCCTTTTGTATCTGCCGACATCCGATTCTCCTTTATCAGAATCCGCCCTGCTCGGTGCGGTTGATTATGTCATCCTGAAGCGAGCGTGAAAGTGTTGTGAACAGTGCGCTGTAGCCGGCAACGCGGACAACGAGCGACTTATAATTTTCGGGATGCTTCTGCGCATCAAGCAATGTTTCGCGGCTTACTACATTGAACTGCATATGACTGCCCTTTTGCGCGAAATATCCCTGAATAAGTGCCACAAAGCTTTCAAGTCCCGATCTGCCCTTGAGTGCAGACGGATGGAATTTCATGTTATAAAGCGTACCGTTTGACGCGATGTAATGGTCAAGGCGCGATACCGAGTTTGCCGCCGCAGTAGGACCGCTGACGTCTCTGCCCGCCGCGGGTGAAACGCCGTCGGCAACGGGAGTAAATGCAAGACGGCCGTCGGGAGTAGCGCCCGTCTGTGCGCCGAGCGGAACATTTGCCGAAACGGGATATAAGCCCGCTTGGAATTTTCCGCCGCGCGGATTACTGAACTTTTCAAGCTCGCGGGTATAAACATAGGCGACCTCGCGCGCAAACGTATCTATTTCTTTTCTGTCATTTCCGAACTTATCAAGCTCGGCTATATCATCCAGCATTTTTTGGAAGAACGCCTTTTTCTCGCTGTCGATACCGTTCTTCGCAATGCCGTTATATATTGAAACTATTTCTTCCTTGGTAGGCGCATTGCCGTTCTTAGCCGCCTCGATCACCGCCTGAGTGGTGAGCTTCTGCGCATGTGCGGCATCCATATCCTTGCCGAAATTGTTTGCAAGCGCATCGGCAAAATCGTCCATAGTATAACGTTTTTGTTCAAAAACAAGCTTTTTTATCGCCCAAAGCGAATCAGCCATATTTGCTATGCCGAAGCCCTGCGGACCTGTGAAATTGTATACCGCGCCGCCTTCCTGCACTGACTTACCACTCTTTATACAATCGTCAACCATTGACGAAAGGAACGGAAGCGGACAGCGCTCTGCATGCGCCGCATCTATGGCGTTATCGGCGTTGACAAGCAGGCGTACAAGATAGTCGCTCTGCTTTTTGTATGCCCCAAACAGCTCGTCAAAGCTCGTCATTTCCTGTACAGGCTGAGTTGCGGGCGAAACTCTCACACCGTCATCCACTCCGCACGAAAATACCATTTCGAGCGGACGGCACATATTAAAGAACGCGGCATCGTGCCAGCCGTCGGTCTTGCCTGACTTCTGCGGCTCAACACAGCCGATAATGTTATAGTCACGCGCGTCCTCAAGTGAAAGTCCGCGGCTCATGAGCGACGGAATAATAACCTCATCGTTGTAGTACGCGGGAAGCCCTATTCCCGTGCGCGTAAGCTCTGCCGCCTTGATGAGCAGATCGTGCGGTGAAAGATTCCATACTCTTATCGAAAGCGACGGCTGAGGAAGCATGACATGCATCGACGCCTCTATCGACATATACGAAAGCTCATTCGTCGCATCGAGTCCGAACTTATCCTGACCGCCGCAAATGAGGTTCTGGAAAAGTGAATATCCGGCAAAGCCCTCAGCCGAAGCCGCGTCACGCGCCTTGTTCAGGTCGTTGAGCTTTACCCAAATGCAGTCCATAAGCTCCTGTGCAAAATCAAGCGTGAGCTTGCCCGCATCGTAATCCTTCTTGAAATACGGATACATATACTGATCGAAACGTCCGGGCGAGATCGAATGTCCGCTCGATTCCATCTGAAGCAGCATCTGTACGAACCAAAAAGACTGACACGCCTCATAGAATCCCGAAGCGCCGTTTGCGGGAACATTTTTGCAGTTACGCGCTATCTGAAGAAGCTCTGCCTTGCGTACCGCATCGTTTTCCTTTTCAGCCATTTCCTCCGCTAAAGCGGCATAGCGTTCGGCGTATTCCATCGTAGCATCGCACGAAAGGATGACCGCCTGCAAAAAATGACTGCGTCTTGCGAAATCGCCGTCGGCAACACAGCATTTTTTCAGTTCTGTTTCCGCCTCCGCCTTGATGCCCTTAAAGCCTACCGCAAGCACCTTGCCGTAATCGACGGTAACATGTCCGACACCGTTATAGAAGTAGTTGCCAGGCGTGAAAAAATTATGCTCAATGGCAAGACGCGCTTCGGGTGCCATATATTCGGTGGCAAGCTCGCTTGTGGTCTTGCCCTTCCAATACTTATGCACCTCTCTGAGCTTTGCTTTGGTTTCATCTGAAATATAGAAAGGATCGGCAGTGCGCGTCGCTATCGTTTCAAATTCGCTTTCAAGCCATTCGAACGAAAACTCGGGAAAGGTCTGACAACCTCTCGGTGCTTTTGTCGCCGAGCCCGCTATAAGCTCGCCGTCCCTTATGGTTATCGGGATATGACGCAGGATATGCGCATACGCCTTTGCCCTTCTCGTTATTATCGGCTCACTTTCTGTTTCCTTATATGATTCCGTAATGAGAACGGCGCGATCCGCTTCGATCTCAGGTAATTTTTCGTAAAGATCATTCACAAGCTTTGAAATACGTTCGGTTTTTTTGATTCCCGTCAAAAGCCGTTCATCCATTATAGTGTGCCTCCGTTGCATTGCAAAATTCTACACTGTATATTTTATACTTCTTTTTCGTAAATGTCAACATAAAACAAAGATATTTTTATGAAAAATTCACTATTTTCAAAAATAAATTTATCAAGAAACAAGAAAAATATTCTATATATTAACAATATCGTTCCTGTACGGTACGCGGGCTTGGCATAATCCTCCCGTTTTTTTATTATTTACTTCTTTATAAAACGAAATGTACACATTATTTCGATCAAAAAGCATCCAAACTTTCCGAGCAATTCAATCATATCGTGCCATTTTAAACATATAATCATCTTGAAAGGGATGATAGACTATATGAATGAACTTAAGGGAAATGGCGGTACGGCAGTACGCTCAAATGTCACGATAGAAAACCGCGAACGGATAAATATAAGCGGGATAGTCCGTGTTGACAGCTTTGACGAAGCGGAGGTCAATGCGCGCTGTGAGAGTTGCGGAATATCGGTTTACGGACAGGGACTTCATATTTCGCGGCTCGACCTTGACAACGGCGTACTTATAATCGACGGTTTTATAAGCGGTGTGGAGTATTCCGATGCTAATAAAAAAGACAGCTTCTTCTCACGCATATTCAAATGAAACTTTTTGAATCAAGCCGTCAGGCGCCTTTATTTCTCATATTTGCATGCTGCGGCATACTGCTCGGCATTATATATGATATTTTATATATCTTCCGTCGCAGAAAAAAAAGCATCGCGCTTCACGCAGCGGACGCTTTCTTTTCCATTTGCTTTTTTGCTTTTACAGCATTGTGCGCACTGATATACAATTCAGGGAAGCTTGAATGGTATTATTTTGCGGGTCTTGCCACGGGATTCACACTTGAACATTTTACTTTGGGAAGTTTCATCAAAATTTCTATAGACTTTTTTGCGAAAATCTTATATAATTTATATATAAAATCGCATTTGCTGGAATTGTTCAAGCGAATAGCAAAATGAGAAATGGAGCTGTCGGCATGCCAAAAATATTTCGGTTGATATGTATGTTCGTGCTTATTGCAATATTGGGCTATTTTTGCTATAAATACACACAACAGGAAATAGTGCTTGCAAGCCAGAATAAACAGATAACCCAAATGCGTGAAGAAAACCAACGTCTTGAGGACGAATACCGTGAAATGCTGAACAGCCTTGATGATAAAAACACCCTCGAATATGTGGAAAAATATATGCGCAGTCATTTCGGTATGGTGCGTAACGGTGAGATCCGTGTAGACATCGTGGAGGCCGAATGAAAAAAGCGGTAATTGATGTAGGCACAAATTCCACCCGTCTGTATATCGCGGATATAACCGGAACGGATCAAACGAAAATCTTAAAGGAACTTGCTACAACACGGCTCGGCGAAGGCATAACGCTTTCAAGACTTATCGGCAAGCCGCAGATAAAGCGTACAAGTGACAAAATCGCCGAATATGTGCGCACCGCACGTAAAATCGGACTTGATGAAAGTGATATATACATTTACGCGACCGCCGTTGTGCGCGAATCCGCGAACAAGCAGGAATTTGTCGAAGCGGTACAAGAAAAGACAGGCATCGTGCCCGAAATAATCCCGGGCGAGCTTGAAGGAAAAATTGCCTATATGGGAGCTGCTTCCGGCAAGCAAAACCACGCGGTCATCGACATCGGCGGCGGATCGACCGAAGTCGTCGCGGGATGTGACGGAGCTATTAAGGCTCTTTCGCAAAAAATCGGCGGAGTACGTCTTAAGGAAATTTTCGAGACCCCGTCGGGCAAGGTCGATATACGCAAAGTAAAAGAATACACCAACGGTTTTATGTCGACATATGAAAACATTGTCGAAAATGCAGAGGGGCTTATCGGTGTGAGCGGCACGCCAACCACGCTTGCTTCGCTTCATCTCGGACTTAAAACATATTGTCCCGAAAAAATACAGGATATGCACTTCAAACGCTCTGATATGGAAATACAGCTTGCTTTTCTGTCAAATCAGACCTCCGATGAACGAAGCATATATTCCGGTGACTTCGCCCCCCGTGCCGATATAATAGTTTTCGGAGGATGTATTCTTTCCTCGTTCATGGAGCACTTTGATTTTGACGAAATAATCATCAGCGACCGCGATTCACTCGAAGGATATCTCGCATACAAACTCAAAATATAAAAACAGGCGTCAATTTGTCCGTACTTACATTTCAGATTTGCGTGTCGACCGAAACAAAAATGCGTTTTACTCGGTCAATCAATGATAACTTCTTATTATACTTCCAAATTGTTTTGAATTGAGCGGCACTCCATCATTAAGATACGAGAAAAACGCAGAATCAAAACCTTGCGATGGCAGTATACCGTCTTCTGCTAATGAATAATAATAATCAAAATAATACATACTGCCCCACAATTTCATGTCACAGTCACCGTGGTCACCGATATTTTGTGCCAAACGATACATTGCGGAAACGATTTCACCCTTGCTCATTTTATTCGAATGGTATGCTTTTTTGAAAAACAACCTCAGTTTATCACGAACGCCAGCTTCATCTAATGTTTGTTCCAAGCAATAGTTATTCAGAACAGAAATGATTTCGTTTATATCAGAGCCACAGCAGGATAGATCTAATGTAATATCACTTAGCGGATCTTCCGACTCCAGGCAAGAGTTCAGCCACTCATTGTACCCATCGAAAAAAACCAAGTATCAATATGTTTTTATAATAGAAAGCATCTTCGGGTTTCAATTCATGCACCTCCTCAGATTCCGCTTCGCTCATATTTTTCATCAGCGCTCATATGGTTTGCCCGAACAAATCCGTTTTCAGATCGCTTCCGTATCCGCCGTCGCATTGTTGCAGGCGTATTTTTCTGTTTGACGGCAGTTTATTTTACAATATCATCCCAGTGCAGTATAACACCGTTTTCTACAAGTCTTTGCTGAAGCGCTTTTATATCAAGTGCAGTGAAATCGTCGCTCATTGCAGCGGCTGTTCCTGCTGCTTGACCTGTTACCGAGCAACACGGGATCACACGCATTATATCCCACATCGACTCGGTGACGGATGTACATCTTCCAGCACATATGAGATTTCTGCATTTTGACGAATACAATGTACGAAACGGAACTTCGTATACAGGGCCGCGTTTGCGCCAATCAGATACCATTCCGACGGAATCTTCAAAGTATTTATGGTTTTCCTTGTCGTCAAGCAAATATTCGCCGACGAGTTTGCGTGTCATTCTCAGCTCAGGGATCGACGCAAGCGTTGCGGGAACATAGCTTGCGTCCGTTTCACGCTGAGATAAAACATCGTTCATTGTTGAATTATGCGAAAAAATGACGAAATCGGTTATTTCATCGGCGTCAAGTCCCGTAAAACGGCGATTCATAAGCATCGGAACAGAATCGCCGTTTGCTTCTTTCTGTTCATCGGGAATATCACAAACGCCGAGCGGCTTGCAAAAGTAGCCTTTTTCTTTGTTGAAAGCATAGTACCATGCCGCGAGAATATTGCCTTGACGGAACGTGTCGCACGGAGCGTCGGCAAATTTCGCGATGTCGGCATCGCCGGTAGCGTCAACAACGCTTTTAACTTTTATTGCAGTACGTCCGGATTTGTTTTCAACAATAACTGCACTGATTTTTCCGGCTTTGACGTCTGTCGCGACCGCATATGTTCCGTACAAAAGCTTTACGCCCTCCTTGAGCAAAAGCTGTTCGCAAAGGATCGCGCAGAAATGGGGATTAAACCATGCATCAAAGCGGGGATCTTTTTCTGTGCGCCGGGATTTGTCAGTCGAATCAAGCCAATTCGTTGCGCGAGGACGCTCGCATCCTAATGATATCGAAAGTCTGAGCAGTTCTTCGGCTATGCTGAATGAAACCTGGTGTCCGAGGCCATCGCATATAGGCAGATATCCCGTTATCAAACCGGCAGTACCAAGACCACCGAGCATAAAGCCGCGTTCGAGTAAAATGACTTCTTTGTGTTCTCTTACTGCCGCAAGCGCCGCCGCTATTCCTGCGAAGCCGCCGCCGCATACAAGCACATCACATTCTTTTGCGATCGGAGTAACAAGCTCTTCTTTTACATTCATAAATCAATACCTCATAAAATTAGATTATATTCGTATTCCAGCACATTCAACGCTGTATATTCATCGGTAACGAGCACATCTATTACATTTGTAAGAAGCGCGCCCCTTATGGCATCGGTCTTTTTATCTCCGCAAGCAAGTGCCACGGTAAGACCTGCGTTTTTAAGGTCGTCCACCGAAGCGCACAGGCTGTTTTCGTACATCGGCACAAATGTCCCGTCTTTTGTGAAAAAGTGAGTTGCTATATCACCGACGACCTTTGTGTCGTCGCCTTTTTTACCGAAGATCTTTTCGAATACATCGAGCATGTCGGTATTGCCTATGCCCACGACCGCAATATCTATTTTGCTCCACAGCTCCGACATGGTTTTATAATACGAGGTCTTACGGAAAAGTGCTGTATCCTCGTCACTAGCCGGGAGATACGGAAACCATGTATTTTTTACTTTGGACGAAAGCTTGCAGGCTAAATTGTGAGCAAGCTCGTTTGAAGAAAAATACAGTCTCTCAGTATCGGTTTCGCCAAAAAGCGGATAAATGACGTTTCCGTTTGTAGTTATGAAATCAAAGGTGTCGATAAACTCTTCTATCGTTCTTCCGAGCGATATCGCTATACTTTTGTTCCCCTGTACAAAAAACGGAGTAAGATAACCTATTGCTCTTTTTACAGTAACGGTGCGGCGCAAGACCTCGTCACGGTTCGAGACACTGCAAACCAACGCTTTTTTCAGTCCGTATTTTCTGCATAATTCTTTTTCAAGCTTTGTACAGTCATCCTCCGGATCGTGCACACTTATTTCAACTATGCGCTCATTTATCGCGTCATTCAAGAGCTTTGAAACCGTCTGTCTTGAAATATGCATTATCGACGCGATCTCCTGCTGTGTCAGTTTCTTTTTATAATAAAGAAATGCCGCCTCCGACATCTGCTTTTTTGTATGTTCCATAACAGCTTCCTTTTCTTTTTATGACTTCAGTATACCATATGAGCAAAAATAAGTCAATATTTAACATATGTAATTGACAAATGTTAAATAGGGTGATACTATATAAGAAAGAAAAAAATAAGGAGAATAATTTTTATGCTTTACACAATGAAAGAAATGCTTGCCGATGCAAAGAAAAACCACTATGCGATACCTGCTTTTGATGTGAGTAACTATGAAATGATGAAATCGGTACTTGATACCTGTGAGGAGGAAAAATCACCTGCGCTTCTTATGGGACTTGAGGCGGATTTCAGCGGAAAAGGTATGAATTTGATTGTCGATATGATAAAAGAGGCAAGCAAGTATTACAGTATACCAATTTGCTTCCATATGGATCACGCCGTCGATGTTGACAGAATAAAAGACGGCATAAAGGCGGGCTTCAGCTCAGTAATGTTCGACGGCTCGATTTTGCCCTTTGAAGAAAACGCCAAAGTAACTGCAGAGGTCGTAAAATTTGCTCACGCAAACTCAGTTACCGTTGAAGCGGAGCTCGGTCATGTCGGAAACGCAATGGTGGGAAATATAAGCGATACCACCGCGAACGAAGATCCCGATGACACACTCACACTTCCCGACGAGGTGAAAAGATTTGTCGAAATTACCGATGTTGATGCTCTCGCTGTCGCTATCGGAACGGCACACGGGGTATACAAAAAAACGCCTACTCTGCGCATCGACAGACTTGATGAGATCACAACGGTTTGTGACCGTCCTCTCGTGCTTCACGGCGGTAGCGGTACTCCCGACGACCAGATGAAAAATGCGATCGAGCACGGAATAACCAAAATCAATATTTACTCGGATGTTGTCGGCGCAATGAATGCGGGACTTAAAAATTCACTCAACAATATGACAAATCCTTCAACATGGCCTGCTTTTGTATTTGAGGATGCCCGCAAAGGCATGAAAGAGGTTGTCAGAAACAAGCTCCGTACATTCGGAAGCAGCAACAGAGTATAAGGAGGAATAAATATGAAAACAACAGCTGTACGCCTTTACGGCAAAAATGATTTACGGTTGGAAACCTTCGAGCTTCCGGAAATCAAAAACGGCGAAATACTTATAAAAATCATTTCCGACAGCGTTTGTATGTCAACACATAAAACTGCGCTTCAAGGCGCAGCGCATCTGCGCGTTCCAGATGATGTTGCAGATAATCCCATAATTGTCGGTCACGAATTCTGCGCCGAAATCGTACAGGTGGGAGATAAGTGGACAAATGAATATGCGGAGGGAGAAAAGGTCATTATTCCTCCTGTTTTGAGCTACCTCGGAGCATATAAAACGATAGGCTATTCGTTTGGCGAAATCGGCGGATGCAGTGAATACGCAGTAGTATATGAGCACATTATCAGCAACGGATTTCTTATCAAATTCAGCAGTGACGCCTTTTTTAAGGGCTCACTTATCGAGCCTGCTTCCTGCATTATAAGAGGATACAAGGCAAATCTGCATTTGGATGAAAGCTTATTGCCGTACTCAAACATCAAACCGCATGGCAAGACCGCGATTCTGGCAGGATGCGGACCAATGGGACTTGTTGCCATAGATATTGCACTTCACGGTGATATCAAGCCATCATTGCTCGTCGTTACCGATATAGATGTCAAGCGTCTTGACCGCGCTAAAGAAATCTTTTCACCCGAAAAAGCAAAAGAAAACGGGATAGAACTCATTTTTACAAGCGCTTCGACAAAGGAAGAGCTTTTATCGTTATCTAACGGCGGATTCGATGACGTCTTTGTCTACGCCCCTGTTGCGTCGGTCGTCGAGCTAGCGGATTCTGTATTGGCATATGACGGATGTTTGAATTTCTTTGCAGGTCCTATGGATAAAAGCTTCAGCGCCACATTCAATTTCTATAATGTGCATTATGCGTCACATCATGTAGCGGGCACCAGCGGAAGCACTACAGAAGATATGAAAGACGTAGTGAAGCTAATAGGCGAAAATCGCATCGACCCTGCCGTGATGATAACACATATCGGCGGAATCGATTCCGCTATCGACACCACCCTACGTTTGCCTGAAATCGAAGGCGGTAAAAAACTGATTTATACGCATATCAACCTGTCGCTTACGGCGATCGCCGATTTTGAAAAGCTCGGTAAGACCGATAACCGTTTTGCAGAGCTTGACAGGCTCGTTAAAGAAAACAACGGGCTTTGGTCGTCAAAAGCCGAAAAATTCTTGCTCGATAATTTTAAGTGATCGAATAATCAAAATGAAAGGATGATTTTTTATGCGTTTTCAGGTAAACCAAGATTATCATATTCACTCACATCTTTCTCTTTGTTCAGGCGATCCTGAGCAAACGACCACACGCATACTACGCTATGCGCGTGAAAACGGACTTCGTGAGATAGTAGTTACCGACCATTTCTGGGACGATAACGTTCCCTGCCCGTGGGAATGGTATGCAAAACAGAATTTCGCGCATGTATCGGAATCACTTCCGTTGCCGGAAAAAGACGGCATACGCTTCCTTTTCGGCTGTGAATCAGAGGTTTGGGGAATGAGCATGACATTGGGCATCACAAAAGAAACCATCGACAAATTTGATTTTGTCATTATCCCGACCACGCATTTGCACGTTTGCGAGATAAAGACAGATACACCCGAATTTCGTGCTCAGATATGGTATGATCGCCTCCATAATGTTTTGGATCGTGACCTGCCGTTTCATAAAATCGGTATTGCGCACTTGACATGTCCGTTGGTTTCGAGTTATAATCCCTTCGAGGATCACATACGCGTATTCGAATGTCTGACCGACGACCAATACCACGAGTGCTTTGAAAAAGCCGCAAAGAAAGGCGTAGGCATCGAGCTTAACCTACCGCCGCTTTCGCAGTACACGAAAAACTCTCTTGAAACGATACTTCACCCATACAGTATTGCCAAGGAAGAGGGATGCCGTTTCTATTTCGGTTCCGACGCACATACTCCGGCAACATTCGACACGTGTGTAAAACAGTTTAACGATTTAGTTGATCTGCTTAATTTAACCGAGGACGACCGCTTTGTAATCGGAGAAAAATAACGGAGAAATGCAATGGCTGAAAATTCAATAGAAAAATATCTTCAAACTTACACATTTGAAACATCAAAGGGTGGCAAGGAAATTATTATCGGTCAGATTACCGATGTTCATATCGGCGTTGTAAACGACGAGGATATGCACAACTACGAAATTGCCGATACTTATTTTCATCGCAAATGGCTTCGCGACGGACAGTCCATTCCCGCTTTTGATTCCGCACTTGAATACTGTAAGGATTTTGACCTTACCGTTATCTCGGGCGATGTGCTTGACTACTATTCGACCGAAGCCAAACGGCTCGTAAAAGAGAGATTCGACAAGTACAATGTTATGGCTTGCGTCGGCGGTCACGACCTTACGCTTGAAATGGAAACTGCAAACGAAAACCTGCTTTCTCTTGACACTCGCTACAAGCTTTTAGAGAATTTTTGGTGCAATGATGTTCATTATGCATCCAAAGTACTCGGTAACAAAGTAAGGGTTGTCGTACTTGATAATAATAACGAATTATGGATGGAAAAGCGTGAGCGTTTTGATGAATCACAGTATGAAAGCCTATTAAAAACCGTTGAAGATGCCCGCAACCGCGGTATTATTATCCTGATGTTTATGCACGAGCCTCTCCCCACCGGCAGAGAAAATGACATTGTTACCGATATTTATAACAAACAAGAATATAGGTTAAAATGCGATATGAGCGGCAGATTTACAAAGAAAACATATGAGCTTATTGTCAACTCCGCCGATGTGATAAAAGGCATATTTATAGGTCATTTGCACATGGATTTTGTCGTTGATATTGAGGCAGGCTACGAAAAAGACGGCAAATTCATCAAAGAGAATATCAAGCAATACTGCTTAACGTCAAACGCATACAGCCCGCAAGGCAGAGTAAACAAAATTATCGTTAAGTAACCGTCTATTCGTGGGGCTCCTCCACTCCCCTAAGTAAGCGTGGCACTGCCACATTAAATAAAAGAGAATACAGTGTCTAAGCAAAAGTTTGCACAAGACACTGTATTTATTTTAATGTCTTTTGCGGCGAAGCGCTTTCGCTGCAAAAGTGAACATTTCAAAATATCGGCGGAATCAAGGGGCACAGTCCATTGCAAAGTATGGGATCGCGCCCCACAGAAAGAAATGCGAGGACTTTCGTCCCCGCATTCATGGATTTAATTAGCCTACCATACCTGATCTTTCGATACTCTGAACGAAGAATCTTTGGCAGAAGCAGTAAAGAATTACGATAGGCGCAATGTGCATTACGGTACATGCCGATTGATACAACGAGCTTAGTACCACATCGCCCGTGACACCGAGCACGGCATTGACGTACTTTCCGCCCATGCCAACCATTTGCGTCGCCATGACCTTTGCAGTCGGATTCAGTATCTGAATATATTGCGTATCGTTATACTGCCATACGAACGCGAACAGGAACACCGTTACAAGCATCGGCAGAGCACTCGGAAGCATTACCTGCACAAATGTGCGGAAAGGTCCGGCGCCGTCAATATAAGCGGCTTCTTCAAGCTCCTTTGGCTGGTTGATAAAATACTGGCGCAACAGAAATACAAACAAGCCGTTGCGGTACATGGTTGCAGTAGCACTTAAAAGTCCTATAGCCGTCCAACCACGCGTAAGGTCGATGTTAGGTATTCTGTAAAGCTGTTCGCCGAATGTGAACATGTACAAAGGATTGAACGTCTTGTATCTGAACATCATCGACTTTGTAAGCATCTGCACCGGCACCATAAGAGTGAATATGCACATGAGGAAGAAGAAATTGTTACCCTTGAACTTGAATCTTGCAAGACCGTACGCAACGAGCATGCACGAACACATCTGTATAAGTGCAAAGATGAGCGATGACGAGAACGAAGCAAGATACAGTGTGGGTATTTTTGCGAACTTCCACATGGCAACATAACTGCTGACGTTGAATGAACGCGGAATAAGAATTACCGTGGGGTCGTAAACGTCTGCCGATGTCATGAACGAGGTTATCAGCGTTATCAGCATGGGATAAATTACGAGGTAGCATATACCGAGCAAAAGAATGAATCTGAGCAAGCCCCAAATTATATCAAATGTGCGTTTTCCGAAAAGTGCGCGTTTGAATTTCTGCCACGGATTGAGCACGGGTATGACGAAGTTATCAACTTCTTCAGCGCCGACTTCATTGGTCAGCTTTACTTTTTCTGATTTTTCCATATCCGCACCCCCCTTAGTTCTCGTAATAAACAAGCTTTGAAATGATTCCCGCGACAACGCTTATCACTATTGCCGTCATTAGGAAGTACATCCAGCTCATCGCCATTATATCGACCTGATTAGCCGTGCCCTCTTGCTGGAAAAGATATCCCAGCATCGGATTGCTCCTTCCGCAAAGAACATCTATCATCGAATATACGGCATTAACCAAAATCATCGGACTTATCATCGGAAATGTTATCTTCCAGAAGTTTTCCCAGCCGGTCGCGCCCTCTACCTTTGACGATTCGAATATTGAAGGCGAAATCGTTTGCAATCCCGAAAGGAATATCAGTGTAGGAACGCCCGCGCCGTTGATTATCGACGTAAGCTTATCAAATGCTTTACCGATGAAATCACCGAACGTACCACCTATGGAGCTTTGTATACTGCCCGCCAGGTTCATCGCCTGCGACCCAACGGAAGCCATTTGATCCGCATCGACAGTGCCTCCCGCGCCGAGCAGTGATGCTGCAACACCCGCAGAAGTTATAACCGGCATGAAAAGTATCGCTCTGGCAAGCGTTCTGCCGTGAAAATTCTGATTAAGGATATTCGCCATAAGGAAGCTGAATATCAGTATCGAAGGAACCATTATCAGCAAATCACTGCCGGAAGAAAGCAGGTTGTTAATGAAGTTTGCCTGAGCCGTAAAAGCGTCAATGTAGGCTTGGAATCCATACGGCTGAATGCCTACAACGTTTGTAACATCATCAAATGTCTGAGTATTGAACGAAAGCACGAGCGCCGTATACAGCGGTGAAAGTACGAAGAATATCAGACCGATGATAAAGGGAAGAATAAACAACCAACCCGATAATGAACGGCGTGTCATCAATCCCAATTTATAGGTTCTCGGTTTTTTCATTATTGAACTCCTCCCTTCGCAAACGAATTTGCCTTGACTACGGTACCGTCGGTAGCGGTATAATCATAATCATTGTAGTTGACATATACCGAAACACCGTTGCCGTAGGTGACTTTGCTTACATTCTCATCCACAATTTCATGGGATGTCATAAACTCGCCCGAAACAGATGCAAACAAATCGTTATATTCCTTATACATTTCAACAGCGTTATCAAGCCACGAAATATAGCTAAGCGAATACATGCCGTCAAAGAGAAGATCCTTTACTTGGTCGTTTGCAACATAGCACCAACGATAATACATTCCGGAGCCTGCCTCTACCGCCTGGAGGAATGCCGTCTGTGCGTCACCGTTCAGGTTGATCGGCTCACCGGAATACTGGATACAGCCGTGAATAACCATTTGATAGAACGGAATCGAAAGGTCTGCAAGATTGAACATACTGCTCGTATTGCTTATTTCGAAAATGCTGTCGACATTTTTAAGCAGGTATCCGTTGCCGCCCTTGACCATAACTTCCATATTCTCACTGAACTTTTCGGCTATGGTGTTATATGTATCGGCGACATTCGATCTGTCATAGAAATCCTTTATCTTGTAGTTGCCGGGAAGATTCCAACCGAGACTGCCGAGGCTTACATGCTTGATGTTAAGCTCTGCAAGGTCGTTAAGCACCTTGATGGCATTACTCTTGCTGTTATCCTCTGCTTTGGTATTATAGATGACAGACGGTGAAACTATCGTTGCCGCACGCTCATCATCAATAAGGTTCCAATCGACCCAATACTGATTATGATAAGCTATATCTCTCGTTACAAGTCTCGATGCCTGTGTAAGCTGGCTGTAGCCGTCGAACATCTTTGATTTGTAAACAAGCGCAAGCTCGGTCTCAAAGTAAAGCTTTACGCCGAGGCTTTCAGCAAGCTCAAGCAGATCCGAAAGACCGTTCTTTCCGCCAAGTGCCTTAAGCACATCCACCTTACTGTAGCAGGTGTTCATAAGACCGTTGTTCGCCCAACCTTTGTAGTTGATCGAAATATTCTTGATGCCCGCGTCGCTGAGCTTCTTAATAAGCTCACCGCACTGATCGAACGTTGTCAGCGCACGCATCTCGGTATAGCTTACGCCCAAGAACGCGGTATCGTGGTCATAAGCGCCGATAAGCTCGATGTTAAACGGAATATCCGTAAACTTCTGCTGTTTAAGCACTCCGGCATCTATCAAATAGTTGCGGTAGTATTCCGCCATGCCACTGTAATTTGCTTTATCATCATTAAGTATCGTATAAGCGATAGAAAGGTCTGCCGAATTCATCGTGTTCTGATAAATTCTTGATGTCTTTCCGGCATTTTTGAACTGAAGCTCCTCGTATTCCGCCATCTTGAAGCTTGTATAGCACTTGTTGCGGTCTACGGCGTTCTTGTTCTTACCCGCGATATCGGATATTATTGTCGCGTTCTTATCGCCGCTCTCGATTATTGCAAACAGCGCGCTGGCGTCTTTTTTGATTCCGAATACAGGAAGATATGCGTTTTGATTCGCATAAGGCTTCGTAAGCTTTTCACGGCCATCATCAAGACCGTAGATCTGAACCCTCAAATCGTTCGGGATATTCGTTTTACCGTTGTTGAAGTTTACGATAGCACCCGAGCCGTCGGGAACGAACATATATCCGCTCTCTTCTTTTGAAGCCGAGCCGAAATACTGAAGCAGATTTATCGAAGCTATGGCAAATGTCGATTTATCATACTGTATCTCGTCATTGGGTATCGTTACGTTAAGTCCGTCTTCAGTAAGCTTGTAATCAACGGGAACCCAAAAGTTCTTGGCAGGATCGGATATAACACCGAACTCCTCATTTATTTTGTCGCGCTCATCGACGTCCATGCCGATAACCTCAACAAAGCCCTTCTGGAGCTGTGACATTACCTGCGCATTGTTCCACTTGTTTTTATCGCCGATGATATACACCGTCTTGCCGTCCTTGATGAACTCACCCATGTTGGGCGCTATTGCAAGCAGCTCATCCTGACGGTCAGAGGGATATGATGCCCATGTCTTGGGCGAAATCTTTGAGAAAATGCTTCCGCCGCTTATATACTTGGAAACTGCAAGGAAGCCTTCCGCATTCTTGAGCTTATCGATATATTCGGTCGCTCTTTCCTCATCAAGGCATGTAGGAATAACGTAATCCGGCTTTACCTGACCAAGGATATAGATAACGCGGAGATGTCCGTCATGGTTTACGACATAATACTGATGCAAACCGCTTTCGTTATCTTCCTTTTCATTCATTACGCAGTCCATGAAGCTTTCGAGCATTTTCTGACTGCCATCACTCTTGTTGAGATAGAACAGTGTCACCTGACTGCTCATTTCACTTCTTATGCCTGCTTCGCGTTCAGACGGTGTGGGGTTTGAATACCATATCTCACCGCTCTTTTTGTCCTTGAGTGCTATTTCAAGAATGGCACTGCTGAAATACAACTCGTAGTTTTCATTTTCCTCTACCAGCTTAAACTCTGTATTCTTTGATGTATCAGCATCCTCGCGGATAAAGGTCTTGGCTCCATCCTTGAAAGCGAACAGTGTTTCGGTGTTCGTGGGAGTAATGAAGCCCTCTCCCTCTTCGACTGTACAGCCCGTGGTGAACGCAATCACCGAAACGAGCATAACGGCAACAAGTAAAGCAGAAATAATTTTGTTTTTCATTTTTTCCACCCCCCGTTACCTTCTCAGCTCAAGCTCTCGGTATATCGTATAGCCGAAGTTCCATATTTCCTGTACAAGGAAGAAAAACATCATGCCGAGGAATACGATAACCACCATGCCGAGCAGGATGACGATAAGCGTAAGGAACGTTTTTCCGCCGGAATACTGGTGCGTCGTCATCGTACCGGTATACAAGAGGATCGCCGTCCAACCTATGCCTATATAGGTCACAAGAGAAACTATCGTTGCTTCATTTGAAGTAAGGATATTCGTAAGCGGAAGAAGCAGTATCTGCGAAAGCACTAACGGGAGCATTGAATATCCGGTGTAAAGCAGGATATCCTTCATGCTTCCCTCACCGTCGAACAAAGTGGTAAGACCCCAATTGGAGGCTATCCAGATGATAACGATAAGCGCTACCTTTACAAATGTACCTATGATGTTGATGCGTTCCGGGAAAACCTTATCCTCATTGAAGTAGTAGTTGTCAAACTGCTTATCAAGGATACTCGTGATGACGTAAAGCACAAGCATCAGTATGGCAATATAGGTTTTTCCTCTTTTTTCATGTTTAAGATCCCAAAATCCGTCAAGCGGGTGTGTGGCGACATGAAACGTATACAAAAGGTCTTCGCCGAATGTTTTAAGCTTTTCCATTATTCAGGTCTTCCTCCCGTCTTGATGAATTTCTTGAACTTTTTGTACCAGCCGAACAAGATCGCGGCTACCGCGATAACTACGATTCCCGTCATCAGGTACGGCATTATTTCCTCAAGCACCTTATCTCTGTACTTATAGAATGCTTTTCCGTATTCCTGCTGTGAATAACCCTTCATGAAGTAATCCGCTGCATCGAGATAACCCTGACGCTGTTTATCGGAATCAAGCTCCTCGGCGGCATTCATGTAAAGTACCTTGCCGACACCGCGGTAAGCAAGCGATGAGTTGGATGACATTCCGAGTATCTTGTTCCACGATTCAACGGCATCCTCATAGCGTCTTTCCTCATGGCTGTTGACGGCTTCTCTCAGGATAAGTCCGTATTCCGTCGGGATGTATGTCGTCATCTGCGCGCCATCGGAATCAAGTATCACTATTGTTTCATCATCAAGCAGAAGCTCTATGGCTGTCGGTGAAAGGCTCGTGCCCTTCGTGAAGCCTACCTGTTCTTCACGGGTATCGGTGTCAAGCTCCTCGCCGGTCGCCGTAAGACGCTGTCCGAGTGCGCCGAACACATAAAGCAGCTCGCCCGTGCTCGTGTAGGTAAACACTCTTCCCTTCTGAGAATCGAGTATACTTGAAAGTCCGTTCTCCGAAACCGCAACGTCCACTATATATGAATACGTTGAACGGTTAGCTCCATCGCCTTCATCACCAGAGGGAGGTATGATGCCCTGCCGTTGTAAAACATCCGAGCCTGCGGCGTTAAGCTTTCTGAGCGCCGCTCCGACCTCCGATTTACTTGTAAAGTGTGATTTAAGGTCCTCTACAGCGAGCTGTGAAACTGTACCGTATACAAAGCCTTCGGCATCAAGTGCAACGTTGCTGTACTCTGTGGAAAGGTTTTGCTGCAAAAGCTCCTTTGCCTTTGCTGTAAACAGACGGTTAAGCAGTGATGAAAGTGTCTGCTTCGTCTTTGTTGCACCAAAGAACTTTGTGAAGTTACCGTCCTTATCAAGCTCTACAAGTCCCTGATAGCAATCCTTCGAAACAACGAACATTCTCATTGAATGGTCAATAACTATTTTCAAAGGCTTGTAGGTTATATCCGAAACCGATGACGTGCCTGTGTTCTCGTCGGTATTTATTTCCTCATCGGCTCCTTCGGTGTTCTCCGTGTTTTCCGTATTCTCTGCTGTACCTGTATTTTCCGTCGTACCCGCTTCCTCATTTTCATCGGTCGCTTCTGCGGCGGGAGTTGCCTCCGGTTCTTCGCCCGTTGCGGCGTTGGGATCATAGGTCTTGGAGAAATACTGTGAGATATCTGGGTCGTCAAACGTTCTGTCAAAGCCAAACATCTCAGTTTCGGTATCGAACGTAAATCTTACTATACGTCTGTTACCGGTATCGCAGACATAGAGCATATGTTCTTCATCATAGAAGTCAACACCGTTCGGTGACGAAAATCCGTCTGCTTCTCCGTTATTGTCCCAATTCTTTATTATCTGCTTTACAGTGCGCATGTCTTCTTCAAGAATAACTATGCGGTTATTGTCTGTATCGGATATCACTATGCAGCCGTTATAATCAAACTGCTTCATATCCTGCGGATTATTCAGCGGTGTTCCCTCAAGGTTCTCAACGCCGATCGTTCCGCTGTCGATCACCGTATCGGGAACATACGCCTGAGGCTCTGGATAGAAGCCCGACTCGGTTATCGTATAGTTTTGATACGGCGCGGCAAATGCCGTTACCGAAACCGTGAGCGTGACCAAAGCGGCAAGCGCAATATACGTAAATTTCTTAAATCTCATAAATACGCTCCCTCCTTAATCTTTCATACCGGATGTTGCCATCGTCTCTATAATGTTGCTCTGTGAGATGATGAACATTACTATCGGCACAAACATCAATATTACCGTTACGGCATTTGATACGCCCTGACGCGCTATACCCGTTGATACTATCTGGTTAAGCGCATAAGGCAGGGTCTTTAAGGATTCGCTCTGTATGAATACCGACGCACCGAGGTTCCACAGGTTTTGTACCGAGAATATCATAAGTGTCAGCCATGCTGATTTTACCTGCGGAAGCACTATCGACCAAAAGATCTTGAAGCTCCCCGCACCGTCGATACGCGCCGCCTCGATAAGCGACTTCGGTATCTGACTCATGAACTGCTGCATGAGGTACATACCCATTGAAGCACCGAATGTCGGAATGATTATCGCCCAATAGGTATCTATCATTCCAAGACGCGCCTTGATCATGAACAACGGAATCCAAAGCACAGTACCGTTGAACATAAGGGATGTAACGATCATACTCGAAATGAATTTTCTGCCCGGGAAATTATACAGTGAAAGCGGATACGCGCACATCGAGCAGAATACTATCTGACCGAACGTACCAACGGTCGTAATGAACAGGGTGTTGAAGAAATATCTTGTGAACGGCACCCACGAATTACCCATCAGCACGAACAGATCCGTATAGTTGGTGGTCACCCAGCGGTTGGGCAACAACGTCGGAGGGAACTTGAAAAGCTCATCCATCGGTTTGAAGGAGTTTCCGACGGCATAAACCATCGGTAACACCATGAGACACGCAACTATGCAAAGAAACGCTATTCCGACAAAATTACCCGCGCCGGAGCGGTTGAGTTTTTTTGCCATGCTTACTCACCCACCTTCGAAAGTAATTTTTTGATTATCTTATTGGTAACGATCATCAAAAGGAACAGCAGCACTGCTATCGCACAGGCGTAACCAAGCTCCATTCGGTTATTCGCGTAGTCTTCCATGTGGTGTATAAGCGTGTTGGCGACGTAATCCTGTGAGGGGAATCCGACGAGGTTCGTTATCTGCACACCTACCGAGAACGCGCCCGTGATACTCATTACCGCACCGAACATAAGCTGGGGCTTCATATAAGGAAGTGTTATAAACCACAGCTCCTGCCACCTGTTCTTAACACCGTCTATCGCGCCCGCCTCGTAGAGAGTGCGGTCAACATTCTGAAGACCGGCGATGAACGTAAGAAAGCTCGTGCCCAAACTCGACCATAGTATAACTATCAGACAGCACGGGACGATGTAATTGACATCTTCGAGCCATTTGATGTTCGTAAGTGTGATGCCCGTATTCATAAGGAAGCCGTTGAGCAAGCCGTACTGATCCGATGAAAAGATTATCTTCCATACGGGATATACGCTCGCAAGGCTGGGTGCGTAATAGAACAGTGTCATAACGGCTCTCGTTCTTCTGCCGAGCTCATTTATGAGCCATGCAAAGAACAGTGACATGAGATATCCGCCGGGACCTATGATAACTGCGAAAAATATCGTATTCTTGAACGAAGTCATGAATAGGTCATCAGCAGTGAACAGTCTTATATAGTTTTCCCACCCGATAGGTACCGGGGGTTCCAGCACGTTAAAGTACGTGAAGCTGAAATAGATGGCAACAAATACCGGAAGCACCGTAAAGACTATAAAAACCAAAAGGTACGGAAGCATAAAGAGGTAAAGGCTGCCACTCTTGCGCATTTCCCTGAATTGATAATGTAACCAATCGGCGAAAAACGACTTTTTCTTCGGCTGAGCAATTTCTTGTTCGTTAGTCATTATCACTTACTTCCTTTCGGTTTAGTCATTTCGACGATCTTGTCGGCAAATTCCTCACGCTTACGCGCGATTTCCTGATTTATCTTGCTTACATATTCAACGAATGTCGTGTTCGGATCTGTACTGTTGTTGATAACTTCTTTCCACGCAAATTCGATGTTACGCGCAGTGTAGTAGCCACCGGGCACCTGAGGTACAGCCTTTGCGTGCTCCCATTGGAGCTGGATCATGCTCATGGACTTCTTATCCCACGGCAATCTCGCCATTGCCTTGAGGTTTGCGGTCTGATAACGTGCCGCTGCACCGAGCAAGCTTTCTATCTCGGTACCGAAGCGGTACTGCGCATCCTCACCTGTCCACCATTTCATGAATTCCCAAGCGCGTCTTGCTCTGTTAAGACCTTTTTCGTTCGTGGTGTCTATCGAAAGCATTACGCATCCGCTCGTCATGCTCGCGCAGGAATGGTCGACCACAATCTCACCGTTTTCGTCATAAAGCTTGTTGCCGTTCTCATCGTACTGCACCGTTCCGGGAACAAGAGAGAATTCCCAAAGTCCCTGAATTTCGGGAGCAAATACGGCAAGTTGTGAATACTGACTGTAGCTTGCGATGCCGACCGGAACTTCACCCGTTCTGAAACGGTTCGAAAAATCGTAAGTATTGGGCAAATCGTAAAGTGTATAGAACTGAGTCCATTCCTTGAAAGCGTCGAGTGCGGGATCGGATGTAAGGTCTGTCGTCACACGGTCATCCGTATAATACTTGCCGCCCTTCTGATACAAAAGCATTGCATAGGAAAGGTTGCCGCTTCCTACAGCTCCGACTACGGGAACGGGCATTGCGAACGTCATCTGTTTATTCTGTAATTCACCTATTATAAAGTAAACATCTTCCCAAGTCTGCGGAGGCTCAAGTCCCATTTCCTCCAAAATATCCGTCCGGTAGAATACCATGTAGAAATCCTGCGTCTCCGGTACGGCGTAAATGCCGTTACCAAAGGTGAAGGGGTCTATCGCACTTGAGGCAAAGCGTTCGGTATTGCAAAGCACTTCCTCATAATCAGGGAACAACTCTTCATTTGCCAAGTTCATTACCGCGCCGCGGAACGCATAGTTTACCGCAGTCTCGGCATTACGTGAAAGACATATCTCCGGTCCTATTCCCGAAAGCACCGAGGGAAGAAGCGAACCGCCCGCAACAAGTCGCGTGCTGACTATTATTCCGGATTCGGCTGTAAACATATCGTCGATAAGCTGTTTAAGTATCGTTGCATTATCGCGCGAACCGGTAAGACCGGCACCTGTTTCAAGCCATACCACAACAGGATCCTGACCGTCGGTCGAAACCGTACCGCCGATGTTATCATAATCCTCTGTGAACGATGCGATGAAGGAACGTATTTCATGAAACATCTTTGCAAAGAAGCCCGCATCGGCATTCGGGATCTGTTTCGCGTTGATCGATTCCTCTGTAGTAATAACAATGTAATCAAGCTCAAGCGGGTTTTCGCTCATATCGTTGATCCATGTACCCATCGCGGCAATGGCATCCTTGAAGTTTCCGAAAAGGCTGTTTATCTTGGTATAGTCACCGTCTATCTGCTTGAGAATGAGCATCATGTTCTTGATACTCGAAAGCTGTGCGCTGGCACTCTTGCCGAAAACCTCGATAAACTTGTTTTCAAGCTCGATGAGATTGCCGTACTGAACATGGATTATCGCAAGTGCGTCCGGTACCATCGTATTGAGCATGTAGTCGGCATTCGTATCGGGCGTAGAGCCTGTTATCATAAGGATACGTCTGTAAGCTACATTGAGTTGTGTAAGAATACTCTGCGCTTCGGCAAGCATATCGCCGAGGTCACCGAGTGTGGTCTCAAGACGGATCGTATTCTTACCCTCTTCAAAGTAGAAATAATATGTTCCGTTCTCCTCGTCGCCGAGCAGATAGTTTGAGAACGCGTTGTCATACTTAAATTGGAGATTTCCCGCCTCAGCACACGGCTGAACACCGTTTATCGTAAGCTTACGGGTAGTGTACATACCGTTAAGTGTGTTCTGACGTGCTTTGAAATTGATAGCGTAAAGTCCTGCCTTTTCGATTTCGACAGTCCATTCTACCCATTCGTTCGGGCTCTGCCACTTATCCGCACCTATGGTATTGTATCTTATCTTGCTGTGATGGTACGGAACGGTAACGGGAGACGATCTGTCGGTTATCGCGTAAAGCGTAGGCGATGACTTGAGGATATCATATGTAATATCCTTAGTCGCATCATAGGCTGTCGTGTCCATGGGGTCTATATAATTATTGTACTTATTATATATATCCGTGTTCATAAACGTATCTGCCTGCTTGCCCGAGTAGGTCGACGGGTCATGCAAGCCCTCAGCCTGAATGAATATAGGCTGTACCCCATGTACCTTGGAATATCCGGCTGCCGAATACTCCTTTGCAAGCTCTGCATATGAGGGTGCAGCTTCTATTTGATGAAGCTTTGCGTATTCAACGACCATGCCTTCCTTTACGGCTTCAAAGGCTATCACGTGTGTGCCCGCTTCAAAATAGAATTTGAACGGTTCAAGCTCGTAGCCCATATAGTCGCGGACAGATACTTCCTGCCACTGACCGGTCTCCTCCTGATACGGACGCTTTTCGTTAAGCGTCTGCGAATCGACCTTCAAAAGTCCTGAATCCTTCCATACTCTTTCGAAGTTCACCTGTCTGGCTTCATAAAAAGGTACTTTACCGTCGATATATACCTTTCTCTGAACTGCTGAGCTCTTACTCGTGGCGGTGTACTGAACACCGTCCTTTTCATAAGTAAGCTCGTCATAAGCGAAATACGAAAGGGTAATGTTATATAAGCCGGAAGTTTTTATATCCACCTTCCAACCGCATATTCCTTCGTCATAAAACAGCGCGCCCTCACGGAGATCATCGGGTGTGTTGTCCGCGGCAACCTTGACTGTCGGAAGCGAGCCCTTCTCGTCTCCGGTTTCCGCATCGAATTCAACAGCATCCTTTCCGCTTAATACGATCTGTTCTTCCGGCAAAGCCGCATCCTTGTACTTACCGAGATATGCCGCATAGTCATCGTCGGCAATAACCTTGCCGTTGAAGCCCGCGGTATCGGTAATGTCGGTCGCTTCTTCACCCGTTTGATCTTCGGTCGCGCTTACCTGTTGTCCGTCATCGTTTTCGTCCGGAGCCGCGAACGATACACACGCGAGCACCGACAGTGCCATTGAAGCGATGAGAACGAAGATAAGCATCTTGTTAAGCAAAGACTTCATGTTGTTCCTCCTGAAAAATTTTGCTTCCGCAATACTGTTACATCCTCTGCCGCTGTCTCGGAGGGAACAATTTTGCAGACTGATACATAATATCTACTGTATGATACCACCAAGAAACGAAAAAGTCAATATCCAACATTAAAATTTTTGTTATAATGTCGAAATCGCAAGTGCGCGTTTTATGCCGTATTTACGGGCATTTTATTTTTTCTTTGCCGTCAGTTAAAAAATAATTTACATTTTGAAACGCGGTATTTTATTGACTCAACGCACATTTCCGCTTGCCGCCCGAGAACTTTTAATTATTTCATTTTTTTTTGCTTTTTGGTATTGACATATCCGCCGTATTGGGGTATAGTTATCAGTGACAATTCAGGAACTTTTTCCGGCATATGTGAGGTGTTTGTCATGAAAACACTAAAACAACTGCTCCACTATTTCACACCTTATATGGGTATCATGATACTGTACCTGGTCATGGGTGCTTTGATCGTATCGTTGGCAATGATTCTGCCGATGATACAAAAGTACATCATTTCGTCAGTTATCGGTGATGCTCCTTTTTCGATTTTGGGAATATCCGTCACCGATAAGCAGCAGCTTTTCCTTTGGCTTGCGTTCGCATGGCTGGCGATAATCGTACTGCGTCAAGGGCTTGCTTACCTGCGTTCGTATCTTATGACGAACAGCTCGATAAAAGCCGTATGTAAAATGCGCGAGGACGTTTTTGAAAGATTGCTTTGGCAGTCAAAGACCTTCATGCGTCATGAGAACACCGGTAACATCCTTACCGTCATCAACGGCGATACCGAGGTCATCAAGACCTTTATCACCGGCACTATACCTGCCATTATCGAGGCGCTGTTCGGCTTCATCTTCGCCAGCATCATGATAGGCAGAATGAGCTATATAATGGTCCTAACAGCATACATTTTCACCATACCGCTGTTCTTCTTTTCACGCAAATTCAGCAAAGTTTTCTATAAGTGGTATCATTTCGTGCGGGAATCAAGTGCCGAGTTAAGCACCGTCACGCAAGAAAACCTTAACGGCATAAGAATAGTAAAGTCTTATGCTCAGGAGGAGCAGGAAAAAGTAAAGTTCGAAAAGAAAAATGATTTGTTCCGCTATCACGCCATAAATTATATGGTGATATGGGGAAAGAATTTCGTTCCGTTCGGGGTCATGAGCTATTTGCCCAACATTGTTCTGACAATCGTCGCCGCATTGCTCGTCGTCAACGGCAAAAACGGCTTCATGGGCATTGAACAAACGATGCAGCTTGCGGAATTTGTTGCCGTCGGTGGATATGTCGGTTATATCCTCGTACCGTTCCAAAATGCGAACAACTGGCTGAATCAAGCTCAGCAGGCTGCAACAAGTGCCGAAAAGGTGTGCAACTTCATCAATGCCGGCTCGTTAATCGCATCAAAGCCCAACGCCAAAAAACCCGACGTTTCAACAGTCAACATCAAGCTTGAAAACGTAAGCTTTTCAGTAAATAAAAAGGTCATACTAAAGGATATAAATATCGACCTTCCGCAGGGCAAGACGCTCGGCATAATGGGTACTACGGGAAGCGGCAAGACCGTCATCACTACAATGATGGCACGTTTCTTCGACCCCACGAGCGGTAAAGTCACGGTAAACGGCATCGACGTGCGCGATATCGACCTGAACACATTGCGTTCGTGCTTCGCGCCCGTTTTACAGGACGTGTTCCTGTTCTCCGATACGATAGCCAAAAACATCGCATTCGGAAAGCCCGACGCTACATTCGAAGACGTGCGCAAATGTGCTGAGATCGCTCAGGCTCACGATTTTATTATCGAAACCCCCGACGAATACAATACGATCGTCGGTGAACGCGGCATGGGTCTTTCAGGCGGACAAAAACAGCGCATCTCCATTGCAAGAGCATTGCTTTACAACGCACCCGTGCTTGTTTTCGACGATGCGACAAGCGCACTCGACATGGAAACCGAGCAAAAGCTCTATGATGCGCTCCGCTCCGACGGAAGCAACAGAAGCCATATAATAGTAGCGCACAGGATCTCCTCGCTCAAGGATTGCGATGAAATCCTTGTTATGGACCACGGCAGTATCGTTGAGCGCGGAACACATGACGAGCTTGTTGCACTCGGCGGGCTTTACTACGACATTTACAAGGAACAGTACGCCACTGTCCTTGAAGCGATGTAAGGAGGTGGTATTATGGCACGCAACAGATATCTTGATGACGAAGAAGATAAAGCAAGACTTAATACCTCCATTTTGAAGCGGTTGTTCCGTTACACCCTCCCGTATAAAAAAATGTTCATCATCGGGCTTATCCTGCTCGTGATAGAGGTGCTTATATCACTTTTGTGGCCTCGACTCGTGCAATGGCTCATCGACGACGTGCTTAATACTGGCTCAAGGTACGAAAACAACGTAGGCATCATGCTTGCGGGCATAGGTGCAGTGACCGCCGCGCTGATGTTCGATGTCTTCATCACATCCAAGCGCGTGGTATACATAACACGTCTCGGCCACGATACGATACACGATATCCGCAAGGAACTTTTCGACCACATCCAATCGCTTACCTTCAAGTATTTTGATGACCGTCCCGCCGGAAAGATCCTCGTTCGCGTAACATCTTATGTCGATTCGCTTGCCAATCTGCTTTCGAGCCAGATATTACAGCTAATAGTAGATGCGTTTACTATTCTCTGCATAACCGTGATAATTTTCGTCATGAATTGGCGGCTGGCGCTTATAAGCCTTGCCGTCCTCGTTCCGCTTGTGTTGTTTACAAATTACATAAGAAAGGTCATTGCGCATCACTCGCGTCTTGTACGCAATAAGACAAGCAATCGCACCGCCTACATACACGAAAATATCATGGGACTTTTCATCACGCAGTCGTTCGATCGTGAGGACTACAACCACCACGAACTTGAGCGCCTTGATGATGAGGTCAACAAACGGTATATACCGTTTCACCTTGTGAGCTCGACAATGGGTCCCGCCGTCGAGATCTTATCGACAGTCGCACAGCTTCTTGTGTATTTCTTTGCGATACGCTTTATCGCAAATGGTGAGATGACGCTCGGCGCGCTCACCGCATTCGTTTCGTACATGACACGCTTCTGGCAGCCTATATCGTCGTTCACAGCGATATTCAACCAATTCTGCGAAGCTACTGGAAATATCGAAAAAATATTCGAAACAATCGACGAACAGCCCGATATCACCGATTCGGAGAACGCATACGAGCTTCCCGATGTAGAAGGTCGTGTTGAGTACAAGAACGTTACGTTCGCTTACGACGAGGACAACATAGTGCTTGATAATGTTTCGTTCACCGTCGAGCCCGGACAGATGATAGCCTTTGTTGGACCTACGGGTGCCGGTAAAACGACCGTTGTCAATCTGCTCTCACGCTTTTATGAGGTCACGGGCGGCAGTGTGACGATAGACGGTCACGATGTACGCGATGTAACGCTTGATTCACTGCGTACACAGGTCGGCGTAATGATGCAGGATTCGTTCGTTTTTTCCGGTACCGTGCTCGATAACATACGCTACGGCCGCCCCGAAGCCACTGACGAGGAATGTATCGACGCTGCAAGAAAGATATATGCTTCGGACTTCATTGAAGCGCTTCCCAACGGCTACAACACCGTACTTCAAGAGGGCGGCGCAGGACTTTCCACAGGTGAACGTCAGTTGCTTTCGTTCGCCCGTGCGATACTTGCCGACCCGCGCATACTTATTCTCGATGAGGCAACGAGCAGTATCGACACAAAGACCGAGCTTCTTATCCAGCGTGCATTGCAGAAACTGCTTGAAGGCAGAACGAGCTTTGTCATAGCGCACCGTCTTTCCACCATAAAGCGTGCCGACCAGATAATGTGCATAGCAAATCACGGCATAGCTGAGCGCGGCACTCATTCTGAGCTCATGGCAAAAAAAGGCATTTATTACGAGCTCAACATGAGCCAATACCGTGCGCTCGTAAACAAGGGTGAATAAATGATTTATATAGAAATCACAATTCTTTTGCTTGCGCTCGCGGCAGTAATACTGCTTGCGATACTCATTAAAAACGTTATATCGAGCAATCATGATGATTCCGTAGCAAGAGCACTGCGCGAAGAAAACGAAGCGCTCCGCTCGATGATAACACAGCAAAACAGCGAGTTGAGACGCGAGGTAAGCGATTCAGTAAAAAACAGCATGGATTTTTTCGGCGGACTTATGCGCGATAATCTCAAAAGCTTCTCCGAAGCACAACGCACCGCAAACGAAAGTGAAAGCCGTCAGCTCTACGACATGCGCCGCAGTATGGAAAACAACCTGCGCTCCATACAGGATGAAAATTCAAAAAAGCTTGAACAAATGCGTGAAACGGTCGATGAAAAGCTTTCGCAGACTCTTGAAAAAAGGCTTACGGAAAGCTTTGAATCCGTAAGCAAACAGCTTGAAAGTGTATATAAGGGGCTCGGCGAAATGCAGACGCTGGCTTCAAGTGTCGGCGATCTCAAAAATGCGCTTACCAACGTCAAGGTTCGCGGCACGTGGGGAGAAGTATCGCTTGATAACCTGCTTTCGCAGGTGCTTTCGCCCGATCAATACGAAAAGAACGTCAAGCCCGTCCCCCGTTCCGCTAACATAGTCGAGTTTTGCATCCGCCTGCCCAATAACGACAACAGCGAAATAGTTTATCTTCCCATTGACTGCAAATTTCCGATAGAACAATACCTGCGGCTTTGCGACGCTTCCGAAAAGGGTGATTCCGCCGCAGTCGAAGAAGCCGGGAAACAGCTCGAAGCATCAATAAAGCTCAGTGCGCGGACGATACGCGATAAATACATCGCTCCCCCATACACTACGGATTTCGCCATAATGTATCTGCCGATCGAAGGCTTGTATGCCGAGGTCGCGCGGCGCAGCGGGCTTTGCGAGCTACTTCAGCGCGAATACCGTGTTACCGTTGCGGGACCGACTACTATAGGTGCGTTCCTCAACAGTCTTCAGCTCGGCTTCAAAACACTTGCGATACAAAGACGGACAAGCGAGATTACAAAATTGCTCACACGCATCAGAGATAATTTCCAAAAATTCGCGGGACTTCTTGAAAAGACAAGTGATAAGCTCGACGACGCCAAAAAGAATATCGATCTTGCCACAAAGCGTTACGGCATGATAGACGCGCTGTTCGATAAAGCCGATACTCTTTCCCCGCCTGATGAGTCCGACAAGCCCTTGCTTGACATGTCGGAAGAATAATTTGCGGTGTCCTGTTTTTCGGGACACCGTTTTTTACGCCAAATTATCACAAATTATTTTCTTGATAAAACAACCAAAGTATGATAAAATAATAAAAATTTACAAAAAAGGAGAAGTGTTTGTGGAAAACATCCGAGCAATAGTTGCCGAAAATATAATAGCACTTCGCCGCCGCGATAATATAACGCAAGCCGAGCTTGCCGAAAAGCTGAATTATTCCGACAAAGCAGTGTCGAAATGGGAACGCGGTGAATCCTTGCCTGACATCACGGTCTTAAAAGCCATCGCCAATCTTTTTGACGTTTCGATAGATTATCTCACCGAAGCCGAGCATGTTTCGCAAATACCTGTAAAATCACATACAAAAAAACATAATCACGGATTCATAATCGGTTTGTGCATAATGCTCGTATGGCTTATTGCGACGGGAGCCTTTGTAATAATAAACACCGTTTTTCCACATATAAAGCTCTTTTGGCTGAGCTTCGTTTACGCCGTTCCGGTGTCGTTCATCGTGTGGCTCATCCTAAATTCCATATGGTTTGACCGCCGCAGAAATTTTCTCATAATATCATTTCTCATGTGGTCGGTGCTGATTGCGGTATTCCTTCATTTACTTGCTATCGGACTAGTTAAATGGCAGATATTTGTGCTTGGTATACCGGGTCAGGCAATAATTTTGTTTTGGTCAAGACTCAAAAGAACAAATATAAAATAACGGAGATATAATATGCTGTATTTACGACCGTACATGCGAAACGATGCGAAAACGGTGCTCTCTTGGTGCAAAAGCGAAAAATCTTTTTATCAGTGGACGGCCGGAGTTCTGGGCGAATATCCGCTTTCACCCGAACAATTTGATAAAGTAAGCTCCTTTATCGCATTCATCGCGTATGACGAAACAGGTCCTGTCGGATTCTTTACTTTGCGTGATCCCGGTAACGGAACGAATGAGCTTCGTTTTGGCTTCGTCATCGTTGATGACACTAAGCGTGGTAACGGCTATGGAAAAAGCATGCTTACTCTCGGCTTAAAGCACGCCTTTGAAATATGCAACGTTGACAAGGTCTCTATCGGCGTTTTTGAAAACAACCCTGCCGCGTATAATTGCTACAAATCACTCGGTTTTGTTCCTGCAAGCAAAAATTACGTAACACACTACACCATTAACGATGAGGATTGGCCATGCCTCGAGCTTGAAATCACGCGATAATACAATACTTTGCACCTATGCGAGAGGACGAATCCACATAAAAAGCGTGTGCACGCATATGATCCCGCGAACTTTTGTCATAACACGCCGTATTTTGGCATATCATTGTTTTGAAGATGCAAATTTGATTTCGGAGTGTGATACTTTATGGCATGTTCTTCATGTTCGACCAATGAATGCACGGGCTGTTCGCAATGCGGAAACAACAATTCAAATCTACTGTTTTTCTTTCTCGCACTGCTTGCACTGAACGGAAATAACTCATTCGGAACACAAAATGATCTACTGTTGTTCTTTCTGCTGCTTGCATTGCTTTTCGGCAACGGAAATAACGGGCTGTTTTCGACAAACGGTACGAACGGTTGTTCCGCTTGCGGTAACAACGGCTACTCATCATGTGGATGCTCAAACGGCTGTTCTTGCGGGACAGCGTGACCGCGGATATCTTCATTGCTCCGATCGCATGTCGGAGCTTTTTTAATTTCCTTTACTTTTACCCGGCGTCCTGCCGCGCATTTTCTTATAAATATGGCTCAGATGCGCGCTGTCGTAAAAGCCAAGTTCTTCAGCAGCCGCTTCAAGTGTGACGCCGCCGGAGGAAAGCATATTTTCGGCACGCTCAAGCTTCCGTTCAAGTCTGAATCGCGACGGAGACATTCCCGAGTACCTCTTGAAAAGCTTTTCGAAATAAGTACAGCTTACATGGCACATTTCCGCGATCTCAGCTATGCTTTTCGTTTGATGTACATCGTTTTCAAGATATGCTATGCCAAGAGCTATCACCGAAAATTCTCCCGTCATGACGCGACTTCGACGGTTTAAGCGAATCACCTCGGCAATTAGCGCATACGCATGCGATTTTATCATAACATGGTCTATCATCGGTCGAGCAAATTCGTTGACGAGCCTATTAAAGTACATTTCGAACATTTCGTCGGAGTTTTCCGAAAGCCGTGTTATTCTGTCGACGGGGATATGTACCGTGCCGTCCGGCAGAGTGACCGAAAATTCGAAAAGCAGCAAAATATTATCGGGGAGCTTGTCGGAAAAATGCCATGAATATTCCGAGCCCTGCGGAATAAGCACAAGATCACCTTTTTTGAACAAATAATTTTTATCCTTTGTCTCACATACAGTTTCGGCATCAAGAAAAAGCAGAAGTGCATTCGTCGGACGAGGATGATCCATTGTAAATCCTCCGTGCCAGTGCTGCCGGAATGCGCTTATTTTTGATAATTCAAAATCATCGGGAAACATTTTTTCATCCTTTCACAGATATTATACGTCGCTCGTGCAAAGCTTGTCAAGACTATTCAGTTTGAAAAAATACAATTTTATGATTTATTTATACAATGACTTTCAACGTGGTAAGTGATATCATTTTAAGCGTGAAAGGAGTTTTTTGAAAATGAAAAAAACAAGAATAACCATTTGGAATGAATTTATTCACGAGAAAGAGCCGCAGATAGCAGAGATATATCCCAAGGGCATACACGGTGCGATTTACGAAATGCTTGAAAAATACAATTTGTACGAGCTTCGTACCGCAACACTTGAAGAGCCTGAACATGGACTTACAGACGAAGTTCTCGACAACACCGATGTGCTTATTTGGTGGGGACATATCGCACACAATAAGGTTTCCGACGAGGTAGCCGAAAAGGTGCGTCAGCGCGTGCTTGCGGGTATGGGGCTTATCGTACTTCACTCAGGTCATCTTTCTAAGCCGTTCGTCAAGCTCATGGGCACCTGTTGCCGCTCAAAATGGCGCGAAAACGATGAGAAAGAGCGCATCTGGGTAGTAGAGCCCGGACATCCTATCGCAGACGGACTTCCCGAATATATCGAGCTTGAAAAAGAAGAGACCTATGGCGAACGTTTCGATATTCCCGCACCCGACGAGCTTGTGTTCATAAGCTGGTTCTCCGGCGGTGAAGTATTCAGAAGCGGCTGTTGCTACAAGCGCGGCTTGGGCAAGATATTCTACTTTCGTCCCGGTCACGAGGCATATCCGACATTCTACCGCGAGGATATCACACGCATCCTTAAAAATGCGATAGAGTGGTCAAAGCCGCTTGAGGCGAACAAGCCGACCTTCGGTCACTTTGAGGCACTTGAAAATGTAGGCGACAAGTTCGCAGGCTGCTCCGAGGAAGAGCGCACACATCAAAATTTGTATAAGTGAGGCTGAAATCATGGTAAATGTAGGTATAATAGGGCTCGGCGGGATCGCGCAAGGCAAGCACATAAAAGAGCTTCAGCAAATAAAGGAAGCAAATATTGTTGCAATATGTGATATTGATGTTGACAGACTTAACGATGTCGGTGACCGCCTGAACATTCCGGCGGACAGACGCTTTACCGATTATAAGGAGCTTATCGCGTGCGGCGATGTCGAAGCTGTAGAAGTCTGCACCCCTAACCATCTTCATGTGCCGATGGCTGTTGACGCGGTCAGAGCTGGCAAGGCAATCAATGTTGAAAAGCCGCTTTCGATCAATAAGGAACAGGCACAGCTTCTTGCGGATGAACTGAAAAAGAATCCCGTCAAGAATATGATGTGTTTTTCATACCGTTTTATGCCTGCGGTCAGATACGCCAAATATATACTTGATAAAAAAATGATCGGCAATATCAACGGCGTACATATAGCTTATCTGAAGAACAGCGCGTTCTTTGAAGGACGCCGCCTCGACTGGCGTTTCGTCAAGGAATACGCAGGCACGGGCGTGCTCGGGGATCTGGGCGTACATCTTATAGATATGGCAGCATTCCTGCTCGGCGATTTCCATGAGGTTTCCGCGATGACGGGAATCGTTGTCAAAGAAAGAAAGCGTCTTGACAGTGAGGAGCTCGCGCCCGTTGAAACTGACGATTACTGCAATTTTATCGCTACTCTCGGCGACGGCATCGCGGCTGATTTCGCTGTCACTCGCTGTGCGCTCGGCAACGCCAATACGATAAAATTTGATATTTTCGGCGACGAGGGCGCCATATCGTTCAACCTGAACGATCCCGATATACTCAATGTCTGCATCGGCGAAGTGGATAAGCAGGCAAATTGTCTCCACACCGTTACAGTACCGCAAAAATTCAAGATAATGCAGGAGCAAATGTTCATTGACATGGTCAGCGGTAAGGAATGTGAATTTCTGCCGACCGTTGAGGAGGGCTTAAAGTGCCAGAAAATACTCGACGCACTTCTGCAATCCTCCGAAGAAAAACGTTGGATTACACTGTAAAGGCTTTAATGTTAGAGCACTTTAAGGGATAGCCTCCCCCAACATCCCCCTCTTTCGGGCTCCGTGCCTCTTATTATGGGAGTAACTCCCACATCCCTGCCCGCTTTTATAAAAGCGTGGAAAAACTTTTATAGAGTAAAATAATTCCCGCCCGGTGGTACACCGAGCGGGAATTTTATATCAGGGATATGTGATTAGCCCTTCTTTTTCTTGATAACAACAACTGCAACTGCAGCGCCTACGGCAACTACAACAACAGCAGCGATGATACCGATGATAAGACCGGTGTTGCTGCTTCCGCCGTCTTCGGCATCAGCACCTGCGGTAGCGTTAGCACCCGCACTTGCAGTGGTCTTAGCGCCTGCGGTGGGAGTAGGTGTAGCATCGGGAGTAGGTGTGGCTTCGGGAGTAGCTGTGGGTGTAGGAGTGGGTTCGGGAGTAGGTGTTGCGTTTGCCTCATAATATTCTTCGGCAACATAAACGCCTGCCTTCTGAATGTCAATAGAAGCGATGTTTGAAAAATCGTCGGTCGAAACCTTCATGTTATCGAAGCAAAGCCTCCATGCATCGTTGAAGAACTCAGTGCCTGCGGCAACGATGCCCTTTTCGAAGAGAACAGGCTCTGATTCAAAGAGTGTCCACTCGCCGTCGGTAAGAGTAACAGCGCCGCCGAGCTTTGTGCACATAACATTTCCTGCAGAGTCAGAGAACATCTTATCGGAAACCTCGTTCTCATCGCAGTATTCCTGAAGTTTTTCGTTGTAATCTTCGCCACCGCTCTTGCCGCCACGGAGAAGCGGACGGATCGAAAGCTCTTCGCCTTCATAATCGGCGGAAACCCATGTAACCTTAGCTTCGAAAGTAAAGAGGATCTCTACTTCGTCTTCGTCACCAAGGGCTGCTTTAACAGCGGGATAAATGTTGATAGCGGGCGAGTGCCAAGGCTGTTTTACGTCTTCGGTAACGCACGAGAATGCATCGTTACTCGTTACCTTGCCTGCACCGAGTCCGCCGGTGTCCCATGTGCCGGAGATGTAGTTCTTAGCTTCGCCTTCGGCGCCTACGCAAACGCTCATAAGCGACAATGCAAGAACAACTGTAAGTATTGCGGTAATAATTTTCTTCATTTTTTTCATCCTTTCTTTTTTTAATTATTTACCAAATCATATTATACCTCAAGTGTTAATAAGATGTCAACATTTATTTAATCATAACAGCCGATTTTATTCTTGATTTGTACGTTTTTTGAAAAATTCTTCTATGTGTTCGCGGTCGGTATGAGCCATTCCCTGAAGCATACCGTCTCTGCCACCTCCGGATGCCGACAAGTACGGGAACATTTCTGCTTTGAGCTTTTCCGTATCGTGTGAAAGTACCATGTAGCGGTAACCAGAAACATCATCACCACAGAACGCCCCGACGGTGTTTTGGGGAAATTTCTCATATAAAGCATTCGCCCCGACCTTTAACAATTCGGGATCGGAAACAAATATGAAGCTGTCGTTTTTTGATCGCACTTCGTCTGTAACGCTTTTACTGCGGAATTGCGTCAGCTCATATTTCGTTTCCTTCAACAGTTCAAGCAGACGTTGAACGCCATTCACAGCTTCCTCTGCAGGAAGCGAAACGAGTGCCGCGATCATATTTGTCTGCTTCATATATTTATCAAATTCATCAAGCGCCCACCTGCCGCATTTGGCGGTCAGCCTTATTCCGCCTCTGTTTTTTTCGTATTTTAATATTTTTATTATGCCTATCTCACCCGTTGAACTCACATGTGGCGCACAGCAAGCGCAGGTATCGATGCCTTTGATATCGACGATGCGCACATTTTCCTTAAGGTCGAGCTTTGAGCGATAAGTTATGTTTTCAAGGCTATCGGGGTACCACGCATGAACGGTGATATTCGCTGTGACGGCTTTGTTGGCGCTCTGCTCAAGCTCGCTTATTTCTTTTTCCGTAAGCATACGGTCATAGTCCATCGTGACAAAGCCGTCTCCTAAATGAAAGCCTATATTTCTGCAGCCGTATTTCGTGTTAGCCAAGCCCGAAAGGATATGTTCGGCGGTGTGATTCTGCATACGGCAGAAGCGCTTTTCCCAATCTATCGAGCCAAAAACGCATTTCCCCTCAGTAATAGACTCAACAGTATAATGATATATTTCGCCGTGCTCATCCTGCACATCGGAAACAGCGATGTCGTCAAGATATCCCGTATCGCTTTTCTGCCCGCCGCCCTCCGGAAAAAACGCAGTACGATCGAGCAGAATGCGGAAGCCGCTTTCGCACTTTTCGCATTTTAATACCGTTGCGTAAAAATCCTTTACATAACTGTTGGTGTCAAAAATCCTTTGTGTCATTTAATTGATCCTTTCAATACTTTTTCTCTGTAGGCACTTGGAGATGTCCCATGATGCTTTTTGAAGATTTTCGAAAACTGCATAACATCGGAATATCCGCAGGCGTTCGCTATTTCCGTAATGCTGTACGGAAACGACAAAAGCGATTCGGCACGTTTCATTTTTAGGGTTATCAGATATTCCTGCGGCGATGATGATGTTTTTGCGTAAAACACGTTTCGCAGATACGCCCTTGAAATGTTCAGCTCATGCGCGACATCGTCAACGGTGATTCCGTTTGCGAAGCTGCACTGCATTATGCGCTTTGCCGCGTCGACATAATCCTCTTTGGTTTCCGCGGTCATGTCTGCGCACATGCGGTAAAGCACGCCCAAACAGTTCAATTCACTGTCGGGGCGAAGCTCGTGCAGAATGCCGATGCTGTTCGTATTCCATGCGAAGATATCATTTTCGAGCGGAAGTCGCTCAATAAGTGCGTCACATTCATCACCTATGATGTTTATCCATGAATACGTCCACGGATCATCCGATGACGGCACATATGTGCATATACGGTCATTTCTGCATATAAAACCGTCACCGCCCGAAAGCAAGTGCCCGTTGAAATATCCGTGACCACTTTCGACAAAATGTATCATATTCGAGGACGGTATAAGATGTGTCGGCGATTTATCGGGGCGGCATATCTGCCTGCCCGCGCCTATTACTTTTATCATGACAAAATCCTTTCATAAAACTTAAACACATACGATTATACCATAAATAAGTGCGATTTTGCAATATGATTTTATCGCCGCATATGATAAAATTTAATAAACTCAATGATTGAGGAGAATGAAAATATGAAAATCTATTTTGAAAATGCGGCGGAACTTTTTGAAGCCGTTAAGCTTTTTGAAGCCGAGCTCGGTTTTACGCTATCCGCGGAAGCGGATGCCGATATCTGCGTATCCGTTGAGAAAACGCAGGATGATGCTTCGAAGGTATCGTTTAACGGCAAAAATGCATGCATCATCTACGGCGGCGGAAAAACAAGATTTTTCAGGGCACTTGCGTACCTTGTCGGCGGTGATACTTCGGACGAGCATCCCGTGTTCCGGCATACGGGCGTTATGCTTGATGCTTCCCGCAACGCTGTGATGAATGTTGAGCATGTGAAATTCATGATGCGAAAAATGGCACTGATGGGTGCAGATGTATTCATGCTGTATACGGAGGATACATACGAGGTCGCGTCGCGTCCGTATTTCGGATACATGCGCGGCAGATATACACTTGAGGAGCTTAAGGAGCTTGATTCATACGCGCTTATGCTCGGCATAGAGCTTGTTCCGTGCATACAGACGCTCGGACATCTTAAAACATATCTGCGCTGGCATGAGGCGATACCTTATAAAGATACGGTCAATGCGCTTTTGGCGGGAGAAAATGAAACATATAAATTCATCGACGAGCTTTTCGCTACGGTTTGCTCATGCTTTACGACGAAGCGTGTGCATATCGGCATGGACGAAACGCACGATCTCGGCACGGGTGCTTCACTTGCCAAGAACGGATATCACGAACGCTCGGAGCTGTATCTTGCGCATCTTGCACGCGTTGCGGAAATGGCACAAAAGCACGGGCTTGAACCGATGATGTGGTCGGATATGTTTTTCAGGCTTTCGGCAAAGGGAATGAAAAATTATATGGATTACGATGTGCGCACCGAGCTTTTGCCCGAAATAGACAAGCTGTTCCCAAAAAACGTTACGCCGGTTTTTTGGGATTACTATAACTCGGATGAAAACTTTTACGCTGTCAATATAAAAAAGCATGCTTCGTTTGCCGAGAGAACGGTATTCGCAGGCGGCGTATGGGCGTGGAGCGGTCATGCGATACAGTTTTCACGAAGCATCACCAATACCGTCCCGGCACTTGATGCGTGCAAAAAAGGCGGTATAGACGAGGTCATCGCCACGATATGGCATAACGGCTCGGAGGCTTCGCTTACGCTCGGACTTGCAGGCGTTCAGCTTTATGCCGAATACGCATATTCGGGCGGACACGATATGGAAAAAGTCCGCGCCGGCTTCAAGCGTACATGCGCTTCGTCACTTGACGTTCTGCTTGAAAGTGAGGAAATCGAATATCCGCACGGTGACAGGCGTGTCACGGGCGCATCGAGGGCGATACTGTACAATGATCCGCTTTACGGTCTTATCGACAGCCATATAAAAAAATTGGATACCGCTTCATATTATCGCGCACTTACTCCGCACCTTGAAAAGAACAGAGATGCTAACCCCGTGTTCGCGCAGGAGCTTGATATAATCGCAAAGCTCAGTTCATTGCTTGAAAACAAGGCGGATTTCGGTGTGCGGTTAAAAGCCGCATACGATGCACACGATAACGATGCACTCAGCGCTCTGCGCGATGAATGCAAGGTGATAATCGAAAAAATCGAAGCGTTGCGCCTTGCACACAGAAAATCGTGGATGTGTATCAATAAGCCGTTTGGCTGGGAGATACACGATATCCGCTACGGCGGACTCAAAGAACGCTTTGAAACGTCATATGCAAGGGTAGATGATCTGCTTAACGGCAGAATAGAAAAAATGGAAGAGCTTGAGGCGGAACGCCTGCGCTATGACGGCTCACGCGATTGCGATGCTCCGTTTACGGGATGGGCGCTCTGGGCAGGATATCCGTCACTCATAACTCCGAATATATTATAAAGAGG
>JAZRXI010000013.1:0-19715 GCA_045600145.1 Clostridia bacterium
CGTCCTTGGCGTGCGTGTGAACTATATATGAGCCGAGCGTTTTGACCGCCTTAACGGGATCGTCGCCCGTGACCATGACGAAGTTGGCGGGATCAAGGTTTACTCTTACGCCGCCGGATAAGAGCGAATCGAGAAATTCCTTAAGTACGGTCGCACGTTCGGGACCCGTTTCAACCGCAAAATATGCACCGTTATTTACGGCATATTCGCTCAATTCGCGGCACGCATCCTGCATTATTTTGTAGCGCGGATGGTTCTTGTCTCCGGGTACGACACCGATATGCGTCGTGACAACGTTTGTTTCAAGCTCCAAAGCAAGGTCAACTATGCGCTTTGATTTTTCGACCAATCCGGGATTCAGCTCGGCATTGCCGAAGCCCATTCCGAGATCACCGCAGAGAGCCGAAAACTTCAGTCCGTTATCCTTGAGCTTTTTGAGTATCTCTTTTCTTGCGCTTGCCGAAAGATTTTCCGGGGCATGCTCGCCGTTGGTGCAATACATCTGAATGCCGTCAGCACCCATTTGCGATGCGGCGCTTATCGCTTCGTCAAAAGGAAGCTTGAAGGATTCCAGCATAACGCCTATAGGAAACTTGTACATGATATCTTCTCCTTTATTTTACGCCCGTTTTTCGGCGAAATGTTTTATTTACATTTTAGATTATAATACAACTCGTCGTTTTTTGCAATAGAATATTTGAAAGAAAACTTCAAAATTTATTGATTGTTCATATAATATTCAAATAATACTTGAATCTGTATGTACAACTATAATGGGATATGTATAATATGTATATACAAAAACATCGTTTTTACTGATTTTGTGCCGAATGCCGCACCACCATACGGCATAGGATGATTCGTTCGTAGGGAACGACGTCCCCGACGCTTGCGCTTGCACGAAAAAGATCGCAGGAAATTGCAGTATGTTTAATATCCTTATTCTTTTACGGAAATAAAAAAGAAACGTGTGATTTTCGCTTGCTAAATTGTTTCTTTTCGGCTATAATATACAAAAATGTGTCTGTAGCTCAGTGGATAGAGCACCGGACTCCGACTCCGGGTGTCGCAGGTTCAACTCCTGTCAGGCACACCATATCAAACAAGCATCGTTTACGGTGCTTGTTTGATATAAAAAAAGTAAAACAGGAGTTGAAACGGAGTGGATTTTATGAATGCATCTGAATTCGGTTTTTTGCCGCAAAATGATGCCGCAACAAATGCCGCGGCATTGCAAAAGGCTATTGACAGCACAAATGACATAACCGTTGATATCCCGGGTATTTACGATGTAGCGGGAAGCATTTTTCTGCACGGCGGATGCCATCTGCTTTTTGCCGAAAATGTTTTTCTGCGCCGTCAGCATGCGATATCGGGCAATGACGGTTACTTTTTCGTCAACCGCGGCGCGTTCACGGGCAAGCGCGATGAGGATATTTATATCTGCGGACTTAATGTCATCGCCAATAATATCGAATCGACGGCGGCTCGTTGCGTGCCGGAGCTTCCGCAGACCGTCGCGCGCGGAGAGGAAGCACTGAACGGCTTGCTTGAAAACAATGTGTTCGGCTTGAGGGCGCACCTTGCGTTTTTGTATGTCAAGGATATCGTTATAAAAGATTTCACATTGACCGATCTCGGCGATTGGGATTACGGCATACAGATATCCGATTTCGTCGGCGCGGTGCTTGATGATATCCGGATCGAAGGCAATAAGGACGGAGTGCATTTCGGACCCGGCAGAGATTTTGTTTTGAAAAACGGCGTTTTCAGGACGAAGGATGATCCCATTGCGCTCAATGCCGATGATTATTCACCGTCTGCGCCGACGATAGGCATGATAGAAAACGGGTTTATCGAAAACTGTACCGATCTTAAGCAGGATAATACTTACGGTTATTTTGTACGCATCCATGTGGGCTCGGCTGTTGATTGGTTTCCCGGGATAGAGATAACGCATTCCGATTCTGTCATATGCAACGGGCGTATGTATCGCGCGGTACTGCCTGCTGATAATATCAGGCATGTTTCCAACATAATGCCGACGCACGAACGCGGTTTTCGCATCCATGACGGCATCGCGTGGATACGCATCGGATATTCCGACGATGCACCGCGTGTCGCCGCAGTGAAAAATGTTAAACTGCGCGGGCTTAAATCGGACAAAGACCGCGATGCCTCGGTAATAATGTACATGAGCGATAACGAACACCACCACGGGTGGCGAAGCGGGGCAGAAGTGCCGGTTTGTGAAAACATAACATTTGAAGATTTTCGCATAACGGGAAAAGTCAAAAATGCGTTTCTGATATGCTCGCCCACCGAAAACCTGTCGTTTACCGACTGTGATTTGAATGGCAGCGCGATACGCTTTGAGCAGGGCTCGTGCGGCTTGGGCAAATACGGCGCTTCGTTCAGCCTCAAAAACGTAACGGATTTCCGTATCGACGATGATGATGCGTTCCGCGATCCTGCTGACGGCAAGCCTCGATATCGGATAAAATACTGAAGCCTCCGATAAATTCGAAGGACTTTTTTGATGCAAAGTGCAAGAACAGGCTATCTGTGTATCATTCCTGACCTGACGGAGGAATACCGGGAGATAGGCGTTCCAGCGGTACGACTGCACGATACCGACTGGCCCTATCCGCCTTGCGTGGATGTTTATCAGATCTTCCGCGATTTTTCTAAGGATGAAAACGATCCGACCAACTATGATTTTGTGCTGACCGACCAATATTTGGCGGTCATTCGTGCTTCAGGCGCGGAGATCGTCTATCGGATCGGCACGTCGATCGAACATATCAAAAACCGCCGTTTCGTATATGCACCGAAAGACAACGCCAAGTGGGCTTGGGTGGCGGAAAAGATTATTCGTTATTATAACGAGGGCTGGGCTGACGGATATCATTACGGTATTCGTTTTTGGGAGATTTGGAACTTACGGAATAAAAACCACGTTACGCCGCACGGCGCGAGCAAAGGTATGGATATTAATATTTGCGCGAGGAAATATATTATATCGCGCCAGACGTATCAGTCTGTGAAAAAAGTCCGGTTTACGCCGGGCTTTTTTGCATTTCTTATGTTGTCTTATCTTGACATTTATCGGCTTGACGTTGTCCGAAATTCAACATTACAGCTTCAATCTCGGTATGTCCGTTGAGGTCGCAAGGTTTTCGGCACCGTAGAAGAAAAGCAGGTCGGTAGTACCGATCTCTTTGACGAGCTTTTTGAGCGAGCCGCGGTAGTAGCGAAGGTCTATCATGCAGATGTCCTCATATTCTTCCGCGAGAAAAGTTGCGGCGCAATGGGCGTATGAATCCTTTATTATCATAAGTCGTTTGCTGTTCGATATGTCGTTATTATGAATACTTACGACGGCGTGGTTTCCGTCAAGGAACACGGGGTACTTGTCCATATTGTTAAGATGCGATTCAAAATAAAGGCTGTCGGAGGTTTTTTGGCTTGTTCCGTCGTTGATTCTTACGGAAAATGAAGCTTCGCTTTTATAGATTTCGACGGTATCTGGGACTGAAAGCCAGAATCCACCTGTGGAATAGGCGGTGCCGAAAAAGCCGTCACACGTTTTTGAAAGCGTAAATTCGTGCGGGGTAATGCTTTTTGACATGCAATAAGCATTGTACAGCGCGAGTGAACCTTTACTTGTAAGATGATGGTCGGTCTTATAGTACATATCCTCGTTATCACAGAGGATGCCGAAGGTATCAATGATTTCCGCGTTAGTACAGCTTGCGCACGCGATGTTGAGCACGGTATCATCGCCGTAGACTTCATGGAGTGGAGGAAGCAAATCGTCAAGCGCGTAGCCGGGCGAAGGGACTATCATGAGCGTTGCATCCAAGCCTGTTGCACCGATAAAGCTTGATATCGCATCGCAGTTCGATTTGATTTTTTGCGGGGAAAAGCTCTTGGGCTTTGCGATAAGATGACCGTTTTTTGCAAAATAAACGCCGTTTGCGCCGCTGAACGTCGAGGCAAGCTCGTAATATGAATTTATTCCGACAAAGGTGTCACGGAACGGGAAACGATCCGGCAAATAATTTTCAAGCTCTTCCGTGAATGTGCCGTCGACGATTTCTTCAAAAGTCGGATTGTTGAGTGTCGCAAGCACTCGTTTTTCGTTTTCGGAGAAATCCTTTTTTGGCATGATAACGAAAAAGAGAGCGAGTATAAGTATATATGAACAAAAAACTATCGGCAAAAATACGTTGCGCTTCATATTATTCTCCCTTAAAACCTGAAATAGAGGAACGGGTCGTATGTCGAGCTGACCATTACGGCGGTGCAGAGCAACAGTATGACGAGCGCTGCGACCGCTTCAAGCACGGAAAAAAGCTTTAAGCCGCTGAGCTTGAAATACAGTCTTTTACCGAGCGGCAGACAGGCGAAAGTCGCAAGCGTGAATACGGGCAGCGAGGTCACCATGAGATGTATTGTGTTGTTGTCACACAAGCTCGGTGAAAACATACCTGCGAGGTAATCAAACAAAAAACCGACGGATGGGCTCTGAAATATCAGCCAGCCGAACACGATGAATATTAGCGCGTAAACGTGAGAGAAAAACACGGGCAACTTTTTGAAAAGCTTGTCCAAAAAGAATTTTTCTAAAAGAAGGAGAATACCGAAATAAAGCCCCCATATCATGAAATTCCACGACGCGCCGTGCCATATGCCGGTCAAGCTCCACACGATGAGTATATTGATCGCCTGACGGAATTTTCCGCGTTTATTGCCGCCGAGGGGAATATAGACGTATTCCTTGAACCATGTGCCTAGCGAAATGTGCCAGCGCCGCCAGAACTCAGTGATGCTTTTTGAAATGTACGGATAATCGAAATTCTTGACGAAGTTGAAACCGAACATGTTTCCGAGACCGCGCGCCATATCGGAATAGCCGCTGAAATCAAAGTAAATCTGAAGCGTGAACGCGAGAATACCAAACCAGTGTCCCACCGCCCCGCACGAAGCGGAGGCCGTGTTCACCGTGTCCCAAATAACACCCATCTTATTCGCGATAAGCAGCTTTTTGCATAAGCCGACAAGGAAAAGCCTTATACCTTGCGCAAACATTTCGGGTGTTTCGCGTCTTTCGACGAGTTGTGATTCGACATCGACATAGCGGACGATCGGCCCCGCGATAAGCTGAGGAAAAAGTGCTACATAAGTGCCGAATGAGATGATGTTTTTCTGCGTTTTACATTTTTTACGGTAAACGTCAATGACATATGACATTGTTTGAAACGTGTAAAACGATATGCCTATCGGCAGGGCGATATCCGGGTTTGGAAGAAATGAAAAAAGAGGTATTTTTTTGAGTGTATCAAGAAGCAGTCCTGTATATTTGAAATATCCGAGCGTACAGAGGTTTACGACGATGCATGCTGTGAGCATCAGCTTTTTAGGCGTGTCGTGCAGTGCGCCGACCACGATGCCGCAGAGATAATTCCAAATGATAGATGCGAGCATCAACAGTATGAATACGGGCTCACCGTAGCCGTAAAAGAACAGGCTGGCGATAAGAAGCCAGCCGTTTCTGAGCTTTTTAGGCAACAAATAATAAATCGCGAGTGTGACGGGTAAAAAAATGAAAAGGAACGGTATGCTTGAAAATACCATGCTCAGACCTCACGCTGAAACGCTTTGTCAAAAATATTTTCCATGCTCTCATGCTCCGCGGAAATGAACAGCGCGACATAATCGCCGTGCTCAGAAATCTTGCATTTCTGCGCGAGTGAATAGTTTTCGGGGTCATAGTCCTTGGATTGTACAAGCACGTCATCAAGACGAAGCTGTAAATTATCTTTTATGCGCTGTTTCGCGGCTTCGTCCGCAGCTTTGATAACTATTACCTCATCCGGGAAAACGCCATCCATAGTCAGCACGCAAACCGCGTCCGCCATATCATCGACGGCGATACCGTACATATCGTTCAGTCCTTGCTTATCGAGTTCGAATGGCTCGTCGGCAACAAGAACGTTTTTGAGCTGGTCCATGAGTGCCTGCAGGTCGATGTTTTCGGTCACTTCGGAAGCTTTGGGTGTTTCAGTGGCGGATGGCTCCACGGTGCCGTTTTTACCGCAGGCGCAGAAGCAAAGCACTGCGATAAGTGCGGCTGTAAAGATTTTAATTAACATTGATTTCATTTCTTAAAATACCTTTCAGTAAAAATTGCGTAAATAACAAATGATTTCCGTTTCTGTAACGATACCTTCGGGAGTGGGGGACGGTGTCGGAACGGGAGTGAATGTAGGTGTAGGTGTAGGTGTCGGTGTGGGCGTCGGCGTTAGTGTAGGCGTAGGCGTCGGAGTCGGTGTAGGCGTAGGAGTCGGTGTAGGCGTAGGTGTCGGCTCGGACGTTGGCTTTATCACTCCGCTGTGAGTGTAAAGGTACTGCACCCACGCAGCACATCCGGCATCGGTGAAGTGCATGCCCATACCTGAGGAATCACTGCAATATTCAAGCTTGAGACAGCCTTCTTCATTGTACATGACCTCGGCGACATTTATGAATTTCCACCCGTGCTTCATGCAAAGCTCACAGAGCTTTTGATTGTATTCAAAAATCCTTGTGTTGTTGATGCCCTTTGACGATGTTCTGTTGCTTGTGGACGTTATCGGTGTCATTGATTCGATGAAAATTTCGGCTGACGGTGTTTTTGCCAAAATAAGCCCGCAGAGAGTCTCCATTCTCGCGACGGCAGCATCTATCTGGCTTATGCCGATATCGTTCATTCCGAGCATTATATACACCTTTGTTTTGCCGGTGTAGGGGATAGTGTCTTCGAGCTTTTGCTTCGGTACGTTCGGGTATGTCGGGTGAGTGGATGAAGCAGTGACGGCGCCGAGTGCATTTGCGGTGCTGAAGCTTCCCGCGGTCAAAAACGCGGCATCGCCGAGCACATTCATCTTTGCTTCATATAGCTTGAGCTTAAGGCTTACCGAATCGCCGATGAACACCGCGTCGTTGAAAAACGACGGGTCTACGGCTTCGCTTTGCGTTACCGAACCTTCTATCTGATGCGAAAAGATAAGGTCGGTAAATACAGGGAAATTTGAGTTCCCGCCAGACGGTTTCTTTGTTGAGGGAGCGGATGATTGCCCCGGAACGGGCGTGACGGAAGGTATCGGCGGCTCAGGCGAGGGAGTAAGCGGAACAGCTGTGTCCGCGGGTGTTGAGCTTTCGGTCACATTGGTCACGAAAACATCGTTTGAACCGGTACTTAAGCCGGTACTTGAGCCGGTATTGCCGCAACCTGCCGCTAAACAGATCGTGCAAAGCAACGATATGAATAATTTTGGTTTTTTATACTTAATGCTCAACATATGTCATCTCGAAAAAATATTATACACTAATATTATACAGCAAAACGCAAATATCTACAACTGTTTTTTATCTTGTGTTAACCTTTTGTCTTGAGGTCTGTTCTTGCGACGGTGACGCAGTATATTTTTCCTGCACCTGCCTTTTTGAGCTCGTGAGCACAGGCTCTGAGTGTTTCGCCAGTCGTGCAGATATCGTCGGCAAGCAGCACGGTTTCGCCGGAAAGAAATTTATCACAGTAATAAAAGCCATTTATGTTTTTGCGGCGCTCTTCCTTGGCAAGAAGCGACATCTGTTTTTGTCCCGGTCTCTTTTTGAGAATATCGTATGCACCCGGAATGTCAGTCAGCCGTGAAAGCTCTTTAACGAGCAGCTTGCTTTGATCGTAGCCGCGCTTTTTTAGCCTGTCGCGTGACGCAGGGACGGAAATCAACATTTTACATTCGGAAATGATTTCCGGCGGTATCGCATCGAACATCATTTGCGCGAAAGGATGGCAAAGAAAGCGTTTGTTATCGAATTTGAAAGCGTGCATAAGCTCACGCAGGATTCCGCCGAACGAGAAAGCTGAAAACAAACGTTCGTAATCAGGCGGCAGAGCAAAGCATTCTTTGCATTTTCCATCGCTTGGTATTATGTCGAGACACACTTCACAACGATGCTCATTGAGTGTACTGAGGTCGCGCAGACAGCTTTCACACAGACCGTATTTAACGGTATGTTCGTTTTTGCAGTTTATACAGCACACGTCCCACGGAAAGAGAAAATGTTCAAGCAGTGATTGCAAATTTGATATTTTCGATTTCATTTGTACCTCGATCGGTATTGAATTTTGCTTAATTACATAAATTATAGCACATTTTAGCGGCAACGGTAAATAATTTTATTGACAAAACAGCATCTTGATGGTACATTAGGAAAAAGATTCTATGATTGCGGAGATATGATTTATGAAGCTTATTCTTGCTACAAATAACCGTCACAAGGCGGAAGAGATAAAAAAGATACTTGGTGACAGCTTTGATGAAATGCTTACCCTGCACGAAGCAGGGATAGTCCATGAGACCGTGGAGGATTCCGATACCTTTGCGGGCAACGCACTCAAAAAGGCACGGGAGATAACCGAACTGACGGGGCTTCCCGCGCTTGCCGATGACAGTGGACTTTGCGTTGAGGCGCTCGGCGGCGCACCGGGAGTGTACTCCGCACGCTATGCCTCAAGTGACGGTCACGATGCTTCCGACAAGGACAACAGAGACCTGCTTCTTAAAAATATGGAGGGTATCACCGACCGCAGAGCGTACTTTGCGTGTGCGCTGGCACTTACGATGCCCGACGGAACGGTCATTACGAGCGAAGGCCGTTTTTGTGGCGAAATAGGATTTGAGGAAAAGGGTGAAAACGGCTTCGGATATGATTCGCTGTTTTATGTACCGGAATACAAAATGACGTCTGCCGAGATGTCACCGGAGCAGAAAAACGGAATGAGCCACCGCGGCAAGGCATTAAGGGAGCTTGTTGACAAACTATGAATATCTACGTTCTGAGTGATACGCATAACTCACTTTTCTTTTCGGATTTTTTACGTCTTGCGCCGTCCGCTGATATGATAATCCATTGCGGTGATGGTAAACGCGAGGCAGAAATGCTGAAAAACTATGTTTCGTGTCCCGTTTACTTTGTAGGCGGTAACTGCGACATTTCGGGCAAGAGCGAAGAGATCATCGAAGTCGAGGGACACAGAATATTCGCCACGCACGGGCACAGATACGATGTGAAATATTCGCTCTCACTGCTTGAACAGGCGGCGGAGAGAAATAACGCGGATATAGTGCTTTACGGACACACGCATATCCCGCAAACGGATTTTTCGGGCGGACGCTGGTATATAAACCCCGGCTCGCTGTGCCGTCCGCGCGACGGATATAAGCAGACCTACTGCATACTGCATTTGACAAAGGATAGAGTTTATCCGGAAATGGCTGAGTTTTAACTGCCGGAAAATATAAAATATCCGCTTACTGAGTTTTGCGGATATTTTTTTTGGTTTTATATCGGTTATTTGGCAAGGTCGCTGAGGTAGGTTTGCGGATTTACCGATACGTCATTCATGAACACTTCAAAATGCAGGTGAGCAGGGTCTGCTGATTCCGATGCGGCGGTCGTTCCGACACTTCCGATAGTTTGTCCTTTCATGACGGACGCGCCTTCTTTGATACTGTCGCCGACGCTTCCGAGTGACGCATATACGGTCTTACAGCCGTTTTCGTGTGCAAGCGTCACAACTGTACCCATAAGCTCGTCCTCACGCACTGTTTCCACCGTTCCGTCGAGCGCGGCAAAGACGTCGGAGCCTTCAGGCGCGGCAAGGTCTATTCCCGTATGTGTACTCCAATGCTTGAGTGTGCCCGAATAAACGAGCATATCGGAAGCATATCCTTTAAGGATGTTTCCACCGCTTACCGGAAGCGCCATTTTAACTGCCGTTGCTCCCGAAGATGATGCCTTGTCGGTAGCGTCGGTAGTGTCGGGAATATCCGGTGTATCCGAGTTTCCTTTTGTAACGCTCGCGCCGCCGGATGTTTGCTTCGGCGTGGGCGTAGGAGCCTCAAGCACCGGAATGTTGCCGCCGTCATTCTTATTCGAAAGAGTTACTGCCGAAAATACTGCTACTGCGGCACACAGGCATACAGCTGTGGCGGTCAGTATTTTCGTTACCGTCTTTTTGCGCAGGATGCGGCTTCCTGTTTTATCCTGTATAGATCCGAGATTCATTCTAAAACACCTCCGTGAATTATTTTTACCTCAAAAAAACCGCAATATACAAACTTTTGTGTAAAAAAAATGAATAAATATCAAAGTTTTTTTGCGCGCTTGTATTGACATCGGATTGTCGTTTTGCTAAAATATAAGTAGCAAAAATATATTCTCGGGGAGGATACCTTAATGGGAAAAGAAAATTACACTAAGAGCAGGATGATAAGCGACTTTGATTTGTATCTTGCTTGTGAAGGCACTCACAGAAATCTTGACGAGATCCTCGGCGCACGTCCGGTATGCAACAGCACGGGACTTATTGATGGCTATTATTTCGCATTGTGGGCACCGAATGCGAAATGTGTAAGTGTTGTAGGCGATTTCAATAATTGGGCACCGGGAGCGAATCCGATGCAGCGTATAGCCGATACAGGCTTTTGGGAAATCTACATAGAAGGTGTCCCCACGGGATGTCTATATAAATACTGTATCCTTACGCAAGATGACTGCGTTATATACAAAGCCGATCCAATGGCAAAATTTGCAGAGCTTCGTCCGAAAACGGCGTCCTGCACTTATACTGACTCATATCGCTGGCATGACTTGCAATGGCGCATAAAGCATTCCAAGCGCGAGGACAAGAACAAGCCAATGGCTATCTACGAGGTGCATATGGGCTCGTGGATGCGCGGCAAAAACAATGAGATACTTTCGTATCGCGAGGTAGCAGACGCTTTGGTCAAATTCCTTAAGGACAACCGCTATACGCATATCGAGCTTATGCCCATTGCGGAGCATCCGTTCGACGGCTCATGGGGATATCAGGTGACGGGGTATTTCGCGCCTACGTCGCGCTATGGGCTTCCCGAGGATTTTAAGTATTTTGTTGACACGATGCACGAAAACTCGATAGGTGTCATACTTGATTGGGTACCCGGACATTTCCCGAAGGATGAGCACGGGCTCATGAGCTTCGATGGCACACCGCTTTATGAAGGTAATAACAGCGTTAATGAGTGGGGCACACTTAAATTTGATTTTTCATCGCCGATGGTAAGGCAGTTCCTTATATCCAATGCGGTATATTGGCTCAAGGAGTTCCATATCGACGGTCTGCGTGTCGATGCCGTAAGCAGTATGCTCTATCTTGATTACGGCAAGAACGACGGTGAGTGGACGCCCAATATCTACGGCGGCAAGGAGGATCTTGATGCTGTAGAGTTTTTCAGAACACTCAACACATATGTTGCTGAGCGCTTCCCGGGCGTTATAATGATAGCTGAGGAATCGGGCAATTATCCGCGTGTGACGCATCCCGTTGCCGACGGCGGTCTCGGCTTCACCTACAAATGGAACATGGGCTGGATGAACGATACGCTTGACTATATGCAGTCCGATCCGTTCTTCCGCAGCGGAATACATAATAAAATGACGTTCTCTATGATGTACGCCTACAACGAGGACTATATCTTGCCGATATCGCATGATGAGTGTGTTCACGGCAAAAAGAGCCTGCTTGATAAGATGAGCGGCGACTATTATCAGAAATTTGCTTCGCTCAAGGCATATTTGGGCTATATGTTCGCTCATCCCGGCAAAAAGCTCACATTCATGGGCTGTGAGATAGGTCAGTTCATCGAGTGGCGTTACTATGAACAGATAGAATGGAAGCTTCTTCAGTATGAAACGCACCGCGGTCTGTATCAGTTCAATAAAGCATTGCTTGCAATGTACAACGATCATCCGGCATTCTGGCAGCAGGATGATTCCTGGGACGGCTTCAAGTGGCTGAATGCCGACGATGCCGATAACAGTGTATATTCAATTGCTCGCTTCGGCGGTGGAGAAACGGTCATTGCTATCGTCAATATGACTCCTGTTGAGCGATTCGACTATTGGATGAGCGCACCCGAGGAAGGAAAATATACGTTGCTCCTCAACAGTGACGGGCGCGAGTTCGGCGGAAATGCTTCTATCATTGTTGACGAAGCCGTTACCGATAATGAATCGGAGGATTTTCCGAACCGTCTTCGTGTGACGCTTCCTCCGCTATCCGTGCTGTTCTATAAAAAGGAGGAAGAATGATGTATAGCATGGAATGCCTTGCGATGCTTCTTGCCGGAGGGCAGGGAAGCCGATTAGGGGCACTTACAAAAGAAATAGCAAAGCCCGCAGTGCCGTTCGGCGGGAAGTACAGAATAATAGATTTTCCGCTCAGCAACTGTGCAAATTCGGGTATTTATACGGTCGGAGTGCTTACACAGTACAGACCGCTTGAGCTTAATACGTATATCGGAAGCGGTCAGCCGTGGGACATGGACAGACTACGCGGCGGCGCGTATGTGCTTCCGCCGTACGTAAAGGGCAAGACGGGCGAGTGGTATAAGGGGACGGCGAATGCGATCTATCAGAACATACCGTTCATTGAGCAGTTCAATCCCGAAAACGTGCTTGTGCTTTCGGGCGACCACATATACAAAATGGACTATCGCCGCATGCTTCAGGCACATAAGGCGAAAAACGCGGATATCACCATCGCGGTATTCAATGTTCCGCTTGAGGAAGCAAACAGATACGGCATCATGAGCGCCGATGAGGACGGCAAAATATACGATTTTGCCGAAAAGCCAGAAAAACCGAAAAGTACGCTCGCGAGCATGGGTGTGTATATATTCTCGTGGAGCGTGCTTAAGAAATATCTTATTGAGGATGAGGAAAATCCCGATTCTAGCAAGGACTTTGGTAAGGATGTTATTCCAAAAATGCTTGCCGACGGACGCAACATGTACGCATATGCCTTCGACGGCTATTGGAAGGATGTCGGCACGGTGTACAGCCTTTGGGAAGCCAATATGGATCTGCTCGGCACCGCACCTCTCCTCAATCTTTATGACGAGCATTGGAGGATATACTCGCGCAACGCGGGACTTCCGGGACATTATGTTTCACCGAATGCGAGCGTAAAAAACTCCTGTGTGGCGGAGGGGTGCAAGATATATGGTACGGTCGAGCACAGCGTACTGTTTTCGGGTGCTGTTGTGGAAGAAGGTGCCAAGGTAGTTGATTCCATAGTCATGCCGTATTCCGTAGTTAAAAAAGGCGCGGTCATTGACCACACGGTGGTTTCGAATAACTGCGTCATAGGCGAAAATGCCGTAGTCGGAAGCGATGAACCGAATATCCCGTGGGTGAAAGACAAAATGTGTACACACGGCATAACACTTATCGGCGATAAGGTCACTGTCGGCGCGGGTATCCGTGTAGGCAGAGAAATGATGATAGAGCAGGATATTTTAGGAGGCGGAAGCAATGAATGATACTCTCGGCATTATAATGGCGGGCAACAGCGGACTTGAGTTGGGCGAAATAACAAGCTGTCGTCCTGTCGGCGCGGTGCCCGTTGCGTCGCGTTACAGACTTGTTGACTTCATGCTTTCGAATATGGTAAATTCCGGGATAGAGCGCGTTGGCATCCCGACACAGTCACATTACCGTTCACTTATGGATCATCTCGGCTCGGGCGCGGCATGGGATCTTAACCGCAAACGTCACGGACTTGTAGTGCTTCCTCCAAACGACGGCAACGGCGGGGATGAGCAGGGCGACCTTGATGTGCTTAACAGCATACTTGACTATATTACGGCATCGAATCGCAGGTATGTGCTTATAGCGAGCAGTGATATGATGCTCAACACGACATTCGATGAGCTTCATGATTATCATATCAAGTCCGGCTCGGATATAACGGTGATGTATCATACGATGCCCGATTGCAGTGAACTCACACATCATGTGGGTATTAAAACGGATGCAGACGGCAGAGTGACCGATATAGAGGTCAATCCGACGCGCCCGTTCTCCTCACAGATATCAATGGGCATTTATTTTATGGAACGCGAGCTGCTTGAATACCATATCAGCCGCTGTCTTTCACGCGGTTTGCATGATTTTGCCAAGGATGTGCTTTTGCATGAAAAGGATCGCTTAAAAATATTCGGCTACGAATATAAGGGATATGTAGGAAGGGTATATAACATTGCCTCGTATTTCAAGTGTAATATGGATATGTTGAAACCCGAACTGAGCGCGGCACTGTTCGATTCAAGTGATTCGATATATACCAAGGTAAAAGATCAGGTGCCTACGATATACGGAGATAAGGCGGATATCAAAAACTCGATGGTTGCCGACGGATGCATCATCAACGGCACGGTCGAGAACAGCATCGTTTTCCGCGGAGTGCAGATAGAAGAAGGCGTCACGGTCAAGAACTGTATCATCATGCAGAATGCGTTGATACAGACCGGTGTGCGGCTTGACCATGCAATACTCGACAAATCAGTTATAATTCGCAAAAACAAAATGCTTATGGGACAGGATAACTATCCCGTTGTTGTAGCCAAAAATGCTGTAATTTAACGTTGGTCGAACAGATGGCATGCCGCGCTGTTAAATATCAATATAAATATGACAATATAGTCCTTGCAAAAAGGCATTTCAGGATATATAATTACATACAGTCGATTTCACAGTGTGACGAACGTCACACTGTGTATATTTAAGGAGGTATATTTATGCGTATTGCTACAACTACAGGCGATTTGCTGAAGTATTATCCCACTGCTGCCGATGCGGTGGCGGGCTTTGACGGCACGGGCTTCAGGCATCTCGACTATTCGTTTTATACCGGCTCTGCCCTGCTCGGCGACGATTGGTTCGACAGAGTGAAGGAAGCCAAAGAGACGGCAGACAAGCTCGGTTTTGATTTCGTTCAGGCACACTCACCGGGAAATAATTTTTTAAGCTCCGATGAGGATTACGAGCAGGTGGTGCTTATGAATATCCGCACGATAGAGGCTTGCGGATATTTGGGAATAAAGAACACGGTATTGCATTCGGGCTTTTCGCGCGATTATTTCTATCCGCAAAGCCAAAAAGAGTATTTTGAAATAAACAGACGCTTTTATGAGCGTTTGTATCCCGCGATGGAAAAATACGATGTAAACGTGCTTATCGAAAACAGCACCAAGGCGAACATGGGCGAATATTATTTCTTCATGCGCGGCAGTGAAATGGTGGATTTCATCGAATTTTGCGGACATGAAAAGCTCGGCGCGTGTTGGGATGTAGGACACGCCAACATCGAGCCGATCGATCAATACGAGGATCTCATTGCGCTCGGCGACAAGCTCAAGGCGGTGCATATCCAGGATAACCTCGGCGCACACGATGACCATATCGCACCGTATATGGGCACACTCGATATCGACGGCGTGATGCGCGGGCTTATCGAAAACGGCTTTGTTGACCGCGGGGGAGTGTTCACCTTTGAGTGCGACAATATCCTCGCGCAGAACGGCTCGTGGCCAAACGTGCGCAAAAACGGCGGCGGACGGACACCCAATGCAAATATCGTATCAGCCGACCTTAAGCGAAAGGCGCTTGGCTTATTGTACGATATCGGATGCAAGATTTTGTCGGATCACGGCATCAAGGCGGAATAAAGCGTTTTCCCGTCTCATTTATTCGAAAAAGCAGAGGATTCAGAATATGAAAGATTCAGCAGAAAAGCGTGCCTATTTTGCGCAGGCTGTCGAGCCGTTTTGCGGCACGCCCGATCATCCCGAAACATATATCTACCGAATGAAGGATTCCGGCGTTCATGTGCGCGAGCATATGATAGACACCGGACGCGGCGGAGAACCGGTGGAGATCGTACAGATCACAGATGTACACTTCAACGCCTTTGATGAGGTCGATGAACAGAATGAAGAGCTGATGCTGACAAAGGTCGGCAGGCAGTGGCTCAAGAACGCGGAATCCGTTGTCGGTATCAAAAATGCCATGGGATACGCGCAGTATGCTGACCAAACGGTAATTACGGGCGACACGCTTGATTTCCTTTCGCATGCCGCCATGGAACTGACTCAAAAGTACATATGGGATGTTGACCCGGATGCGCTTATCGCGCTCGGCGGTCACGACCTGACGCGGTCGATGCAGTCCGTACAGCCTGATCAGACATCGCTTGAATCGCGCCAAAAGATACTTGAAGCTTTTTGGAAGCATGATATGTATTATGAATCCCGTCTTGTAGGCGATAAGGCGATAGTCGTTGCCATCGACAACGGTTGCGGCAGGTATTGGGATATTCAGATCCCGAAGCTGAAAGCGGATATCGAACGCGCACGCAAAAACGGATATGTCGTATTGATCTTTGAACATGAGCCGATCGATACGGGAAGACCCGAGGACGAAAACCTTACGGCTTTCTATATCTATGACCCGGCTCCGTGGAATACGCGGCGCGCTATCGGCTCGCCGGAGAGACGCTCGGATGACGCGACGAAAGAAGTCGTTCGTCTCATAAAGGAAAACGCGGATGTTGTGCGCGGCATTTACTGCGGACATCAGCACAGCCCCTTTTACTGTGAGGTCCTCGCGTCTTTCGTGGATGCCGACGGCAAAAAGCACGATGCGGTCATTCCTCAGTATATACTTGAAGGAAATTCCTTCGACAATCAGTGTGGACATGTCCTTAAGATTACGGTGAAGTAGCACACTCTGTGAAGGGACTCCGTCCCCGCACCCCTCTCCGCGGGAGCTCCGCCCCCCGCACTCCCTGCGAGCTTGTTTGAAAAAAAGCTCGGCAAAAAACTTTAGTGACTTTTTGAAAAAATTCTCCCGCCGTAAGCAGGGCGGGAGAATTTTTTATGCAAACAGAGTTTTATATGTTTTACATTCGGCTCAACTGATTTTTTGCGTATTCGGCTATCTTTAGATCGCCGCCCATATCGGCACAGAAGCCGTAATATTCCTTTGCTTTTTCGTAATTGCCGTTATGCTGATAGATGCGCGCGAGCAGGTACATACAGTTTATCTGCTGTTTCTTTGTTTCCCATTTCATATTCGTTAAATATTCCTCGGCGTTGTCGAATATGCCTTTGTTGATATTAAGCTTGCAGTCCAGCATCGTTAAAGTGCCTGATGCTTTTTCTCTCAAGCGTTTTCTCATATCCGATATCTCGTTTTTTGCAAGGAACGCATAACTGTCGGCTTCATCATAATTGCCGATAAAGCTTAATGCGCAAGCCATGTTGTGGTATTTTGTAAGTCTCCACTGTGCAAAACGCTTTTTTTTGCTTAACTCTGTATTGCGCAGGATATCAAGTGCTTCTGTATATTCGCCCAAATCGATTTTCGCGGCGGCGTAATTCAATAAAAAATATGCCTTTGCATTTTTACGAAGCTTTCGCGACAGAAATTTTTCAAGCTCCGCAATATACTCACGGACCCTGCAATTATGGAACATCTCAAGCTGTTTGTTGAGGCGCACCACCGCAATGGAGTTAAGCACAAGCTCACTGATAAAGCACAATGCAAACACGAGCATACAATTTTTTACGGCATATGCAAACGTCACGCTTGTTATGACTGAACAGATTACCAGCGATATCCACAAGGCACACAGCACATATGACAGGATGCTCAAATCCTTAAAAGCCCATTTCATAATAAAAGATCCTTTCACTAAAAAAGTTTTATAATGAACATCAGCACGAGAAGTAAAATCAGAAACGCAAAGTTAAAAAGCGAGAATTTTCCGATATAATATCCCGCTTTGCCGGGATTGTGCTTGACGTATTCGCGAAAAGTTATAAGGCTTGCAAGCGATGCGATAAGCGTGCCGACACCGCCGATATTCACTCCGACAAGCAAATCGGCATAGTTTTGCGTAAACTGCGAAAGCAGTATTGCCGATGGCACATTACTTATGCACTGACATGAAAGCGCACTGAACAGCAGTGTGCTTTTATCTAGGAGACTCGAGAAGAAATCACGCACAGCACCTATCCGCGCCATGTTCCCGGAAAAGATAAAGAAAAACACAAATGTCAAAAGCAACGAGTAATCGACCGCCTTGAGCGCCTTGCGGTCAACAAACATCAGAACGGGCGGTATAACGATAAGCCCTGTTCAATATGGAATGCCGCGGAAAACTATCACTATCGCCAGCGTGAACAAAGCAAGATACAAAACCGTTCTTGCAGGTGCGAGAGTAATTTTTTCATCGTCAAGTTTAAACGGCTCGGGCTTGACGAACAGTATACAGCAAAGCGTTATCAAAATCACCGAAAAGGCGAACGGGGACGCCATTATGCCCATAAATTCGAGATTAGGAATTTCGAATTTAGTGTATAAATACAGATTCATTTTCCATCAATTGTTGTTTTTCTCCGAAGCCTCGGTTTGAGCCTGCATGTGTCGCAGGTTTCTTTCGGCTTTGATTTTTTTCATGATTTGAATATCAATGTATGTGCTTCGTATAAGTGCCGTCAGGGCGGCGATGATAGCGCATACGGCATATGTGATCAAGCCCATGTATCCGGCAATCTCAGTCAAAAATGTGCGTGAGATATTGTCTAAGATAACAACGAGCAGATATGCCATGGGCTGGCAGAGATAATACATCATCGCGGTATTCCAGCGACTGAAAAGCAATCTGCTTTCGAATAAGCTCAAACTGCCTTTATCTTTGACGGTTATGATGCAGAGCAGGAATGCGGCGATGCTGATCCATATGATGTGTCCGTAATAGCCCTGTATCCCGAACAGTGAGAACATCGACATTTCTATGTAGCCGAACAGCATGCTGACGGCAAAAGCTATCCAATAGAACAGTCTCGGGATGCTGTCGAAGAAGTCCATATGCTTGCTCAAAAAGCCTCCGAGAAGCAGATATGGCAGAGCTCTCGTTAAGAAATTCCCGGGAATGTAGGTGTACCACAGAAGCTTGAATTTGATAATTCCCGTAAGCTCGCCGGTTATGACAGTGAAGATTATAAGCAATGTAAAGAATATCCAATCGTAGTGCAGCAGCTTGAGCTTGTCCATAAAGTAGATGATTATGTAAGCGTAAAGCATCGACTGCACAAACCATATCGACGAGCCGATTTTCAAGTCCCACACATTGAACACCACAAAATCAAACCAAAAGCGTTTCGTTTTGAGTGTATCAAGTACATTGGTATTGTAGATGTTATAGTATACGGCATTGAGAATAAGGTACACGACGGTAAGCACGGCAAATACGATGGCGGTGCGCTTTATTGCTCTTAAAATGCGCTGCGGACGCTGTTCGCTTCTGCGAAGCACAAGGAATCCCGAAAGAATAAAGCTATCGGTGCAAAGCCGCACATTTTTTGTAAGGCTTCCTCCAATGTCGTTGACATGCCTGGCAATTCGGGAAAGCCCAAAAGCAGGATAAATACGAACGGCATGAGGATAAAACGCAACCGTTCGATTGACGGGTGAATGTAACTTTCCGTAGTCGGCGCGGTGCGGATCTCACTCATTTTATTACCTCAAAGATTTAATATACCCAAATTATAGCACAGGTAAATCAAACATACAAGCACTTTATTATTATGCCGAAAACTTTTTTCGACAAATACACCAAAATGCACCGACGTAAAAATGTTGTGCTACAATTGATAGGTGACAAAAGATAGAAAAAGAAATAGACCTTATGGTATAATGTTGTTAATAACGACAAAAACAACGGAACCAAGGAGGTCTATTTCGTGGATATTATATCATCAAGCGCACATTAC